>JAJYSZ010000086.1 GCA_021793315.1 Bacillota bacterium
GCCCAAGCACCCCCCTGGGAACGTATCCTGTGAGCATGCCGATGCCGCAGAGCAGCATCGCGGCCAAGAGAACGAGTGTGAGCATTGGAGACCCGTCGTACATTGGCGTACCTCCTCGTCGATCTCTTCAGGCGCCCTGAGACTGCACCCAGGCGTCGATCTCGCTGCGCTGCAGGCGCAGAAGGCGCGCGCCGATGCGGTGCACCGGAAGCTCGCCGGCGCGGATGTAGCGCATGAGCGTCTGCTGCGAGATGCTGAGGTACCTGGCCGCCTCGTGGACGGACATGTAGCGGTCGTTCTCCACGTCGGTGTCAAACATCAGGTTCACTCCCTTCGTAGCGGGGTCGGTCCCGAGGGCTTCATCCTCATCTGCGACGCGCCCAGAGCCGACCGCCGAGCCAGACGACGCTCATGGCGATGAAGAACCATGACCAAGGCCGGCCGAGGTGCGCGAGGGCGTAGACGAGCCAGCCGAGATGGTAGAGCGTCCACATCGGCTATCTCTCCGCAGTCCGTGCGCAGCAGGTCTGCGTGCGGTCACGTCTCGTTCGTCGTTGCCTGGCCGCCGTGAGCTTCACGAGGGCCGATCGCGCCATCTGTGCAGACGCCGATCGCTGTCGACGCAGCAGCTTGACGCGATCCTGTAGGGCCATGATCGTCTCCTCGATCTCAGGGGTTGTCATCTGGTCACCTCCTCCTGGGCTGCCACCGGGAGGAGCCTCCGCTGGAGGCTCCTCCGCCTTCGGCCCTGACAAGAGAAGAGCCCTCCCCGGCCGTGTTGGGCCTGGGAGGGCTTCACCTGTGCGATCTTGCTAACGTTCGCGGTCGGCGTCGGGCTCCTTTGGGTGCTTGGTCCGAGGCGGCACGACGCGACGCGGAGTACGTCCGCGCTTTACCTCGTCGAGAAGTTCGCCGACGAGATCCAGGGCATTCGCCCGCACGGCCTCAGCAGGCGGAAGGAGGCTCATGCCGGCCAGTTCTTGATGAAACTCCTCGACGTGAGTACGATGCTGGCTTAGGCGTCGCGCCACCTCGTCGAATCTGTCTGCCCAAGCGGAAGCGGTGCCAAGAACCGCCCGGCGGTCGGCAGTCAAGACCACCGCGATGTCGATGACATCCCGCGTGCGCAGAGCCCAACCACGGAAGTAGAGCTTCTTCGCAATGATCTCGGCGGGAGTCTCCACAAGGACTTTGCGTCCCAGGATTTCGCAAGGCAGCGCACCCGGCTTGGTAAGGAGCGGAGCAGCAATGAAGTCTACTTCGCCCTCGCCGAGGTTGAGCTTTAAGAAGTGGGAGTCCTCCGCATAGTCCTGGCAAACCGTCTCCACAGTGTCGTTGAGTCGCGGCGAAAGAACGGAGAGCCACTTGGGGCTCTCCAGGAAGATGTCGATGTCGTGGCTTTCGCGGTGCTGCAGCTGGAACTTGAGGGCCGTGCCACCACCGAATGTCCAACGCGGCAGTGGAACCTGGGCCTGTGAGATCGAGTCGAGGCAGACCATGGCCTGCTCAAATAAGCGCTCCCACGTCTCCATAGATCCACCTCTCCAAGTCGGGGTTGCGATCACCCAGAGGAAGGATGTGGGTCTCGTAGTAACCGCGAATGGTTTGCGGGGAGAGTCCGTTGCGGGTACAAAACCGCTCGATGGCCACGACGGGCACATCCGCGAAAAACTGACGAACGTGGCCGATCCACCGCGGTCCCGGTGCGCCTTGAGACCGCAGGAGGTGTAGTAGCGTTTCCAGAGTGATCGGCGTCCGCCAGCAAGTGTTCACCGATGTGAGCACCAGGGCGTCCACGTTGCCTTGCATGGCTGACACCTCCTGTTGCGAGTATAGCCTCCTCCAGCCCTAGCCGTACATGAGCGCCGTCTCGTGCGGCGCGGTGTCGATCCTGACCCAGGCACGGTGGTTGCCGGCGATCAGGAGGCCCTCGCCGACGCGGGCGGAACGCAGGCGCTCCTGCTCGGCCTCCGAGAGCTGGAAGAGCGCGGAGACGGTTGGCAGGTCCTTCGCCTCCTGGCGTAGGAGCAGCTTGGTCGAGGCGTTGGCAAGCACGGGCTCGCCCTCGCGGGCCACCTCGGGCGCCAGGAAGTCGACGGCGTTCTGGGTGACGACGTTCACCGAACAGCCATACTTCCTGGCGCGCTTGGACATGCGCTTGAGAAACCCGAGTGCCTGCGGCACGTTCGGATCGACAAGCATCCACGCCTCGTCCACGACGAGCATCTTACGCTCGCCGCGGTCCTGGCGGATGAGATCCCAGGCGAAGCCGAGCACGTTGGCGTATTGGGCGCGTTGCACGTTCTCGGGAGCGTTCTCCAGGTCGTGGATGTCGAGCACCACGAGGTCGGCATCCGGCATGGCGACGCTCGGCCCGGCCCAAAGGCCGGCGTCGGTGCCGATCGCCGCATCCTCTAAGAGAGCGGCCAGCCCCTGCCAGTCTGCCCCGGCCTGCCTCAGGGCATAGGCGTGCAGCATGCCGACGTGTGGCCAGCGTTCGGGAGCGATGCCCGTAGGGTCTGCGTCGAGGGCGATGTCTGCCTCGTCGTACACGGTGCGGATGGCGCGGGCGAGGAGCGCCCTCTGCATTTCCGTGAGGCCGGGCAGGTAGAGGTCGAGCACGAGACGCACGCGCTGGATATGCTGCGCGATGGCCGAGACGTTCGCATCCTCCTCGTCCTCCTCGCGAGGAAGAGGGGGTGCCTGCAGCAGATTGATGCGCTGTCCGCCGCCGCCGGCGTTGACCCAGGCGCCGTGGAGTTCCCGGCAGAGGTGGCGGTACTCGCGCTCGGGGTCGATGATCACAACGCGCACACCCATGGCCCACAGGCGCAGAATGAGGAGCTTCATCGCATGCGACTTACCGGCGCCGGGCGTCGCGAGCACCGTGACGTGCTGGTTCGCGATTCCGGCGTCCTGGGGTGGAGCGAACGTGTCGAGGAGCACCAGGCCGCCAGAGGTGTCGTGTCCCAGCACAATGCCGTGGCCGTGGTTGATCCCGCCCGAGGAAAATGGGAATGCCGCGGCGAGCGTCTCGGCGGGAAGCTGAAACGGCGCGCCTCCCCGCAGGCTCGTCGGGAAGATCCCCCACGGCCCGACAGCTTTCAGACCGTCCTCCTGCTTGAACGCGAGCGGTCGTGCACGCATGCTTGCCGCCGCAAGCGTGCCTTCGAGGCGCTTGCAGCGTCGCAGGCCCGTCGCCTCGTCGGGCGCCGTGACGAGAGCGAAGACGCCGACCGTGAAGACGCTCTGCTGCTCCTGGTCGATCTTGCGCAGCAGCGCCTGCGCGTCCTGGATCTGCTGCTCCATCCTCTGCTGCGCCAGCGCCGATCCGCCCTGCGCGAGCTGGCCCGCGAGCAGCGAGATCGCGCGGCTCATGGCGAGGGTGATCTGCGTCGGGTCGGTAGGCAGTGCGTGTACGGAGAGCGTCACCCCTTCGAGGTTCGCGGCCGTCGCGAGCCAGCCCGCGTCGACCGCTGGCGGGAAGTCTGTGACGGCGTAGAGGCGACCCCACTCGGAGCCGAGATCCACGGCCCTGCGATCGAAGCGCAGGGCCTCGGGGGCGAAGGCGTTGCGCAGCGCCGCTCCGGGGGTGGGCGCGGCCTGCTTTGCGGGCTTGGGCATTGCGATCTCTCCTTCGTCGTTTCGCGGAGTCGTGCTAAAACATAGGAAAAGACCGCCCAGACGGGCGGCCTCGTTGCGGAGAGTTTGGCAGGGCCGGAGGGAGTCTCACCCTCGTCCTCCGGAGTTGGAATCCGGCGCTCTGATGGTTGAGCTACGGCCCAGCACGCCAGCTTACGATCCGGCGCAAGCCCAACGTACCGGCGATCAGACGCGATGTCAACCGCGTCGCGCGGGCTGGGACCACTCGCGTTCCAGAGGAAGCCACCGCAGGTCCTTCTGGGCGCTGCTGATTCGCTCATGTGCGTAATCCAGACGTTCGCGGGTGTGGTCGAGATACTTGCGCAGGTCGTCGTCATGGGCGTTCATGTCGCGCCGCAGGTCGTCGATCCGCTTGCTTAGGTCACCGAGGCTCACCCGGAGGTGCTGGACTTCAATCTCATGCAGGGCGGCCCGCTGATCCATGGCCCGGAGCACTTCGATGCGGACCAGGAGCCAGAGCACGCCGAGCCCACCCACCACGTAGAGGACGATCATCCGACCACCCCCTGCCTCAGGATCGGCGGCACGCGCAGTCCGTCAGGAACCTGCTCGACGGCGGCCTGCCCAGCGTGGAACGCGAGGAACGAAAGCTCGCGCCAGTCGGCGTCCGTCATGACGCGAGCCTGCATGCCGCGCGCACGCATGAGGTCGTCGGCGAGACTGCGGAGCGAGGTGCGGTGCTCCCGCACGGCGTCCGGCCCCATGCGAGTGACCAGCAGGTAGTACCTGCGCTCCACGGCCTCGCCCGAGCGGACCAGGCCGTGCACCCAGGAGAGGTAGTCGCGCAGCACCGTCTTGCGGCGAGGGGACGCCTCCGCGAGCATCGCGTCGAGACCCGCGAGGTAGGCGTCGAGGTCGACGGGGCGATAGAGGGAGAGGATCTGGAACGGGACCTGCAGGCCATTCATGGCCGCATGCACCGCGCTGACGACGGCCCGCTTCTCCGCTTCGCTCTTGAGCTGCAGGCTCATGGGCGCGATGGCGACACCGCCAACCGCGGCGCCGTCTGGCCGGATGAGGCAACCATCGCGGAGGTCCGCCACGGGAAGCCAGTCTTGTGCGGCCCGTCGCTGAGTATCGTCGGCAGGCTTGTCCGCCTTGTGGCGCTGCAGCGTTGCCGGGAGCTTCATCACACGTCGTCCCTCCCGAGGTCGTAGAGATAGAGGTGCCTTGTCCGACCGTAGGCCCGCGCGTCGAGTAGCATGTCGAGCATGGAGCCACCCGTCGGCATGGGCATGGCCAACCCGGCGCCGCAGCCTGCGGGCAGCAGAACGAGCAGCGTCCTGCCCGCGATACCCCAGCCTCCGCCCGCCGGCAGGAGGAGGGACAGGAGCAGCAGGACGGCGCCGATGCCGAGTCCGGCCCCGGCCGCGCCGAGTTCGCGCCAGCCCCATCCCGGGAGGATCTCCCAGCGCTGCGTGATGCGGCGCGGGATGAGGTAGCGATTCACCGGCCCTCACGCTCCTTGACGGAGAGCGGCAACCTGCGGCCGTCCCAGAGGAAAGGTGTGTTGAGATGCGGATTCGAGTGGGAGGGCAGAAAGCAGTCCGGACAATGGACCGTACCGGAAAAGTCCCGCTCGATCGCGCGTTCGGAGTCGGCGCTCGGCTGCCAGTGCATGCGGCAGTGCGGGCAGGTGCAACTGTCGCGCAGGTCGCGCAGTCTGCCGTTGCGCGCCGCGGCAGCCATCAGGAACTGCTGTCCAGTCATGTTGTCGCCTCCCTATTTGGCGCCGAGGCCGAGCATGCCCCGGACGCCGCCTCGCTGCAGGATCATGCCGCCGAACGACCAACCCGACTGCGCGATGCCCGTGCGGTAGCTCCACTGCTGCAAAAGATGCGCCCCGCGGATCGCGACCCACGCCCACGCCAGCATCTCCAGGATGGCGAGGAAGGCCCCGAGGGGCTTCGTGCCGACGTCGATCACCACCGTCGCGACGAGGCCCTTGAGCGCAAGCCACTGCACCGCGCTCGAAAGCGAGAGGATGACGAGGTTCTTCCACCAAAGCTGCCACACTCCGCCGTCAGGGTTCAGCCAGCCGAGCGTGACGAGCGGCGCGGCGATAACGTAGATGGCGAGTTCTGCGCCGCGGATCAGCATCTGGAGGAAGACGATCAGGAGGGCGACGAGCACCACGAGGACCATGAGCACCAGCACCAGCACGTCTAGACCCGCCATGTTGGCAAGACCGTTCACGAGGATGGAGAGGATGTTGATGCTGCTTTCTGCCGGTGCCGCCACCAGCGCGGCCCCGAACTGGATGCCCCACGAGAAGACCGCGTAGGGCAGGAAGCCCCCAAGCGCGCCGTAGACGACGACGCGCAGGAGCGCCTTCGCCCAATAGCCGGTCGCGTCATTGCCGCTGCCCTCGTTCCAGAGGACGTACTCCGTGAGCGCCTTCCAGGCGATGTAGAGCCCGAGGATGCCGCCGGCGACGGACGCGGAGACGGCCTCGGCGGAATGGACCCAGGGCGCGTTCGCCATGGCGAGCGAGCCGTTCGCGATGTGCTGCAGAGCCCACGCGAGGAGCTGGAGGAACGGGTTCAGGAGATAGTGGAGCGCGATGTCGATCAAGGCGGTCGTCACGATGCCGGTCAGGTCGATCACCCCTCTCAGCAAAAGAGCAGGCCCGGCGAGCGATACCCCGACTTGGGCGCTCACCGGGCCCATTGGTTACAGGATGGTGCCGGCAACGCTCGCAAGCAGCCCCGATCCCGCGATGATCGCGGTGCCGACGAGCACCTTCTTGATGCTGGCGGTGTGATGGGCCACAGCCTGCGGGTCGTCGTTCAGGTTGCGGGCCAGGGCGTGGTAAGCGGTCATGAAGCCCCCGCCCGCCGTG
Organism: Bacillota bacterium; assembly: GCA_021793315.1. Lineage (GTDB taxonomy): Bacteria > Bacillota > Sulfobacillia > JAJZYS01 > JAJYTV01 > JAJZQO01. The sequence goes on from JAJYSZ010000086.1 coordinate 6,506, forward strand.
CCGAGTCCGGCGACGGCGACGCCGCCACTCTTGAGCGTCGCGAGGATCGGCGCCGTGACCTGGCTCACATTCGCCCCGGCGGCGAACGCGGGCACGGCGGCCAAGAGAACGGGCGCAGCGACGGCGGCGCCCATGGAGGCGATGCTGCCTACGCGAGTCCAGTTGATCTTCACACGAAACCCTCCCATGGATCGGATTCGGATCGGGGGGTCAGGTCCGGCCGCCCGCGGCGGCCGAGGACGCGGCGACAAGGCTTGTGACCAACACCTCCTTTCGGCCTCGCAGCAAAAGAAGAAGGGAGGAGCCTCGCGTGAGACGCCCCCCAAGACGCAGCCTTGGCTAGAATCCGATGTCTCGATCGACGGCAGTCTGACGAGTCGCAGGCGTTGGCTCCTCCGCGTCGCCGGCGAGGATGCGCACCTCTTCCATCGCCAGCTCGTGCGCGCCGCCGCCTGTGTCCCCTCCCCCTTCGTCGACCTGCGGAGGCCGCCATGTCGGCGGCGCTTCGACCGGCTGCACCTCGGGCTCCGCGATGCGCTCCTGGATCTCGGGCCAGACCCGCGCCCAGGCAGAGAGGTCTGGCAGCGGCAGCTTCGCGGGAAGCTGCCCAGCCTGCAGCACGAGCGCCTGACCGAGTGGCCACCTGAGCACCTCCTCCGCAGTGAGGAGGTCTCGGCCCTGCAGGCTGTGCGTCGTGGAGGAGGGTCCCACCGTGGCGTTCGTCGTCCACCAGGTGACGCGCGGCACCGACAGGTTCTCGGCGGCCACGGTGTATTGCCCGAGTTTCTGGCTGATCTCCCGCGCCGTGTCGATCTCGGCGGTTCTCAGGTAGATCCACGTGCTCAAGGAGCCCTTGATCGTGTTGCTGGCGTCGCCGTAGTGACGCTTCAGCTGCGCGAGGTCCTGCAGCACGAGCGCGAGGCGGATGCCGCGCCCTCGGCTTACGGTCACGGTCTTGTCGAAGTCCTTGATGCGCGGGAGGTTCCCGAACTCGTCCAGCACGAAGTTGACCGTGACCGGCAGACGGCCGCCGTGCTCGTCCGCCAGCGCGGCGAGCGCCTGCAGCGTCTGCTGGATGTAGAGGGTTGCGAGGGGGTAGCGGGTACTCCGTTCGTCGGGGATGACTAGGAAGACCGCCGTGGGCCTTCGGCCAAGGTCCGCGAGGTCGTGGTCCTGCGCGGCGGTGAGCCAGGCCGTCTCGTCGTCGCCGAAGAGCCTGAGCGCCGTGGCGGCCGTGCCGAGGATCGAGGCGCGCGTCTTCTCGACCGACAGCGCCACGGGCCCGTACGCCTTGGCGGCCGGGTGGTCGACGGGGAACTGCGCGATCAGCTCATCCAGCCTGCCGCCGCCCGCGCCGCCGGAGAGGAGCGTCGCGTAGACGGACGCCATGTGCCGCTCCTCCAGCTGCGGCCAGGTCCATGGGTCCTCCCCCTCTGGCGCCTTCCCGCCAGCGGGAGGCTCGCCCTGTGCCACCGCCAGGATGAGTGCCGCGACCAGGGCCTCGGCGGAGTCGTCCCAGAAGGGATCGTTGCTGCGGCTCTCGCGCGACCCTACCAGCAGGTGCGCGATGTCCCAGGCGAGCGCGCTCGCGAGGTCGCGCCGCCCAGAGGCGAGCGCCTGCGTCACGGCGTGCACGGGATTCGACCGCACGGACCTGGAAGGCTCCCGCAGGTCGAAGCGGCGGACGTTGTAGCCCTGCGCGTGGAGCCAGTCGGCGGTGTGTGCGTAGAGTTCGCCCTTCGGGTCGCTCACCAGGAGCGACTCGCGACCGACCGAGCCGATGACGCCGATGGTCTCCAGCACGACGCCACGGGTCTTGCGCGAACCCGGCGAGCCGACGATCAGGGCGTGCTGGTCGCTGGACAGGACCCACGCGCTGCGGGGCGTTGGCCCCTGGCCGACGTAGATGCCGCTCGGGCTGCTGTCCTTGGGGCGATCGGCAGACCAGAGGGCGAAGCTCTGGGGCAGCTCGGCGGCCGTGCGCCAGCGTGCGGTGCCATGCTCGCCCTTGCCGGCGACGGGCGGCCCGCCGTAGCCGGAGCCTCCGCTGCGCCTGCCTTGCCAGACCTGCGCGAGGAGCCAGACGGCGACGACGCCTGTGCCGATCAGCTCTGCGAGCAGCAGGTCGCGCTGCGAGGCGACGACGGGCCAGCTCGCCCACGGCAGGTAGCCGTGCGCGGAAAGCCAGGCGGACCATGCGCGCTCGACGGCATGGAGTCGGGTGGTCGGCGCAGCGCCCCTGGTCGCGCGGAGCGGCAGAGCGAGCACCCGCCAGGCCGCGGCGATCGGAGCGGGTAGAACGACACCGCCCATCGCGGCGGTGACGATGCCGACCGTCTTGAGACGGGAGCTTGTGGTGGACGCCATGGATCATGCCTCCTCTGTGTCTTCATCGTTGTCGTCGCCGCGGACTCCCCAGGCCCGCAAGAGGGCCATGCTGCGGTCAGCGTCGGTCTCGCCTTCCGCCTGAGCCGGTGCAGGCGCGGCTGATGCGACCCCAGCCCCCTCACGTAGTAGGGCCTCGATCCGTTCCAGGCGCGCCAGCACCTCGTGCTGCTCGGAGTACCGAGCCAGTGCGGCGGCTACGATCTCGGATCGACTGCGCCCCGTTTCATGAGCAATCCGGTCTAGCGCCTCAAGGGTTCGCCCACCCAGGTAGATGTGCGCACGATGCAATAGGACCACCTCCGACGCCGCGCTGGACGCGGCATAGCGCCATCGAGACGTGGGAGATGGGACCAACACCCCGTGCTGGTCCCATCGTGCTTGTGGAACGGCGCGGAACGACCGCCCAGAGCGACTTACGTGTGGTCCTACCCTGCCATGGCGAGGTAGCCCGCCGCATTGGCATAGATCGGGTCTCGGACGATCCGCGTCCGCGGGTGCAGATGCCTGAGGTGCCGGTGCAGCAGATCTCCCCCGCCGCCCGCCAGCAGGACGGCGCCCATAAGGTCGAGGCGGTCCATCCAGAGCCGCCGCATCTGCTCCTCGACCGCCGTGGCGAGCGCGGCGGCCTCGGCGTCGACCAGGGCGGCTGCGTCGTAGTCCTGTCCCCGGATCGCGAGACGGCCACCGTAGTTCGCGATCGCGTCCTCGATCGCACCTTCCGGGAGCATGACGCCGGAGCGATCGGAGAGAGCCTGCCGCACTGCCTCGAAGACCCGGCCAGCGCCGAGGTCGATGGAGCCGCACGCCGACTCGTCGGGCGCAACGGCGCCAGAGACGCGGCGCATTGCCACATAATCGGTCGTGCGATAGCCCACGTCGATGAGGCCGACCGGACGTTCGCCAAGCGAGGGATCGGTCTGGAGAGCGAGAGCGAACGCGCCCGCGCCCTGCGGCAGCACCTGAACGCCGGAAACAGTGATCGTACGCTCCCTGCGCCCGTCGATGGCGACACGTGCTTCGACGCCACGCAGTTCGCCGCGCAGCGCCCGGCGCTGCTCAGGACGCAGCCACATGGCGAGCGGTAGACCAAGGAGCAGTTCGGTGTCGCCGTCCGCGCCAACCAGCGCAGCCGCCGTGAGGGCTAGCGGCAGGTATCCGGAGCGCTCGGCTGCTTCCGTTGCCCACGAACGCCGCCCAGCGGCGGCGCCGATCATGTATGCATGGTCCTCGCCACCGACCGTGATGGTCACGTCGTGCCCGTCGCGGTGGCGCCCGTCGCCGAAGGCGACGGCGAGGCCCCGCGCCTTGCGGGCCGGGCCGACGGTGCTCGGGATGATGACGCGGCGGCCGGAGGAGTCTCCGGCGGAGACTCCTCCCCCGACCGCCTTGCAGTAGCCGTACCCCACATCGATCGCAACGCGCATATCTGAACCCTCCTTGTCTAGATCGCCCTGTCTGCCTGTCTCGCGGCCTGCCGCTTGCGCTCGGCTTCCTCCTCCGCCTCGCGCGCAGCCGCCCGCAGCGCTTCGCGTTCCGCGTCGCGGATCGTGCTCTGCAGGGCCATCATCAGCCCCGACGCGGCCTGCCGCGCCTGGAAGGCGCGGGCGTCGCGAACGTACTCCGCGCTGCGCTCCAACCGGCGCGCGATCGCGGCTTCGAGCCGCTCCTGGGCGCGCCTTGCGCGCTCCTCCGCATCGTCCGGCTTCCCCCGGCGCTCGGCGCGGGCAGTAATCTCGTCCTTCGCTTCCTGAAGCGGGCCGGCGAGGAGCGCTCGCGCCTCCTTGAGCGCGGCGTCGCGCGAAGGCGCGCTCGCGATTCGCGAGACGGCCTCCCGCACCGGACCCGAAAGGGCCTGCGGCGCCTCTCCGCCACCGCGGGTCGCGCGCCATACGTCTTCCTGGATGGACTTCCATGCGAGCCTGTCGTCGTAACCGACGGCAGCCCGTAATACACCGCCCGCGAGACGCTGCCGGAGGTCCTGCATGGCGTTCTGACGCGCCTGCTCATGCTTTTGCGGATCGTAGCTGTAGTGTGAGGCGAGTTCGGCCGCGATGGCGCCGTAGCGTTCGGCCTGTGCTCGCAGTTCGGGCTGCGCGAGCAGCCAGTCGGCCGCCTCGTCGAGCTTCTGCTTCACCGAGGCGGGCATGTAGGCGTACGCGAGACGCCCCTTCCCCGGCAGCTCGGCGGCGATCGCCGCGAGCCGCGATCCGAGGTCCTCGGCGCTGCCCTGCCCCAGCATCAGGCGGGATTGCTGCGCGATCTCCTGCCGCAGGTCCGACTTCTCCTTGCCGAGCGCCTCCCGCGCCGGCGCGTAGAGTTCGCTCGTCCACGTCCTGCGCGCCATGTCGATAGTCTTGCGGTTGAGGTAGCCCTTCGTCGGATCTTCACTCCACAGGAGGATATGCACGTGGCAGGTGGGCGTCTTCCCGGCTGCGCCCACCTCGGGGCCCACCTTGCGGTGCATCGCAGCAACCCAGCGCAGATCGTGCATTGGGATGCCCATCTCGTCTGCCATCTTCGGCAACACCGCGCGTATGGCGTCCTCCCAAGCGGCCCGGTGATAAAGCTGGCCACCCATCGCGCGCACGTCGTCCTCGTGAACGGACACGATGACGCGCCAGGCCGGCCCCTCATGAGTGCGGATCGCCTGGAGCACTTCCTTTTCATCTACCGGCTTGTCGCGCTCCGGCCCGAACAGCCCGGTGCTGCCCGGCCGGTGCGCCGCGTAGCGGGCGTGGACGGCGGCCTCGTCGAGCCCCAACTCGCGCATTGCCTCGTCGTCGCGCACCAGCTCCTCCTTTTTCGGATTGCCCATGTACTTGACGTGCGCGACGGCGCTGTGCAGCGATCGCCTGCCGCCCTTGTCCGGCAGGTAGATGTGATGCTTCGCAACGAGCGGTCTCACCGGCGATCACCTCTCTCGCAAAGAGAAGGCCGGCCCCGGAGGCGTCGAATCGACACCTCCGAAGTCGGCCCTCGGCACCAAATCTAGGCGCCCTCGATCATGGATGCGGTGTGCTCGTCCTCGACACGCACTTCATCCTCGGGGCCGGGTAGCGGCTTCGCCGGCGCGTCCAGCGCCAAGTCGTCCGGTTCCTTGTCGTTCTGAAGACGTTGGGTGGCAAAGCGCTGCGCGGCGGCTTCAGAGTCATCCAGTACAGCCTGCCGCTGATCGGAGGGCATGCGAACAAGATGGTTCACTAAGATGCCGACTACTCCCTTGCCGTAGCGATGAGATGCAGATGCCTCACGAGCGGCCAGCCAAGCGTAGTGGCGGGTGGGCCGAAGTTCGTCTCGAAAGACCTTGCGTAGGATGCCTTCGAGTGTCGCCTGCTCGTCGTTTGCGCGAGCTATGCCGAGACCACGCGCAATAAACAAGCGGGCGAGTTCTGCCTCAGATACCCTCCTGCGCTGCGCTTCCAGCCGCAGGTGTTCATGCAGCTTCTCCTCCATCCGAAGCGTAACGACTTCCATCATCGATCTCTCCTTCCAATAGCTCGGCGCATACAGAAACGCTAGAGCAGCGCATGCATCGCTGCTCTAGCAAGGCCATGAGGCCCGCAAACCGTGCTACAGAGCCTTTTGTGAGCGACTACGGGATGTATGCGCATCGCGGCAGTTGTATGCGCCCGGAATGGCTCAACCACGCGGCACCGCCGCGTGTGTGTATGCGCTCTCCTTTCTCCTGCGTCCTTCCCTCACAGGGGAGGACGCGACCGAGGAACGAGGGAGGAGGTGAGGTGGTAGTGGCCTGTGGACCCTGTGCGCAACCCGCAGGGTTGTGCAATCTCCTGTGGGCAACCCGGTTGTCCATAGGAGCGGCAAGTCCACAGGCCCCCGCGGCGAGAGGGCGGAGGGCGCCCCTGAGGTGTTGCCCGGAGCCCTCTCGCCGCGGCCGATCACTCCGACAAGCGTCAAGTTGGTTACGTTCCGATCGTCGCTGCCCATGACCGGACCACCTCTCCGAGGGTGACATCAGGGACGCCCAGTCCCTTGCACCGCATAAGCACAACAGTCATGGCCGCGAGTGGCCCCTTGTCGGCCGCCTCAAGCACGCTCAGGTCATCCACGGCCTCGTCGATGAGTTCAAGACGTTGCCACGGCTGCAGCGACTCCACCTGTCGCACCTCCTCGTGATTCTCGCGGTATTGGACCCTGACGGGGGACGCGGCT
>JAJYSZ010000087.1 GCA_021793315.1 Bacillota bacterium
GTCCTGGCGCGGCTGCATCAGCGGATCGCCCTGCACGGCGATGCCGCGATGCGTACGCCGGCGCCCGGTTTCGTCGCCCACCAGGGCGAACACCGGGTGCCCGCGCCGCACGAGCGCCGCACCGAGTTCCTCGAGATGCGTCTCGACCCCGCCCACGACGGGCGGGAAGGCCCAGTGCAGCATGGCGATGCGCATCGATAGGGGCCACCTTTCGTCAGACTAGCTCTGGGTCAACAGGGGCTAGTCTGCACGGAAGGAGGCCGAGACATCGCACGGCGCTCGCCTGGTCGGAGGACCTTTCCTTTCCTGAGTTGGCCAGTATACAATAGATCTCGTCCAGTCCCTACCTGATCACCAAGAGGAGGAGTACCGTTGCGTTACGAACTACCGCCGCTGCCGTACGCTTATGACGCGCTCGAACCGCACATCGACGAGCAGACGATGCATCTGCACCACGATCTGCACCACAAGGGGTATGTCGACGGGCTCAACAAGGCGCTCGACATGCTTGCAGCCGCCCGCGAGAGCGGCGATTACGGCCTCGTCAAGCACTGGGAGCGCGAAGCCGCCTTCCATGGCTCGGGCCATTTCCTGCACAGCATCTTCTGGGACAACATGGGCCCCGGCAAGGGCGGCGAGCCGCAGGGTGCCCTGCGGCAGCAGATCGAGAAGGACTTCGGCTCGTTCGAGGCCATGAGAAAGCAGTTCTCCGCGGCGGCCGTGGCGGTCGAGGGATCCGGCTGGGCGATGCTCGTCTGGGAGCCCTCGGCGGGGCAGCTGGAGGTCCTGACGGCGGAGAAGCATCAGAACCTGACGCAGTGGGGCGTGACGCCGCTGCTCGTCCTCGACGTCTGGGAGCATGCCTACTATCTCAAGTACCAGAACAAGCGTGCGGCCTACGTCGACGCCTTCTGGAACGTCGTCAACTGGGACGACGTCGCCAAGCGCTTGATGGCGGCCAAGGGCTGATCTACGCCCGGGACGCGTCCGCCGGCATAGCCCGGCGGGCGCGTTTTTCTTGTCGCCGAGGGTCGGCTGTCGACGGCGGCCAAGTCAGGTGCAAAAGGGCCTCCGACGATCGGACTCCTATGGAAGGTGCCTTTGGGTGGCAGGACGAACTCAGCGGGGACGGATCCCTCCAGGAGCCGGGGCCGCAGCCCTCCCGGTGGTGGTGCCCGCGTGGCGGATGGGGAAGCGTAGGGGGGATGGCGTCTTCTGCTCGTCGAGGCAATCCGAAAGGAGGATGCGATTTGGTCGAAGCCAGCAGGGTGGGAGAAGCCCGTTGGAGCGGGCGCACCACCTGGATGTTCATCTCGTTCTTCCTCGGGCTCGTGCTTGAGTCGTACGTCTTCTCGCTGCCCGCGATCGCGGTGTACTGGGTAGCGATCCCGCAGTCGCTCGGCCAGTTGATGCTCGCCTGGGCTCCGATCTGGCTGATCATCGGCATTATCATCGCGGGCCCCGTCTCCGACCGCCTGGGCCGCAAGGTGACGCTCTACATCACCTTGGCGTTCTATGCCGTCGGCGGCATCCTGCTCTACTTCAGCTCGTCCTATGTGCTGCTGCTGATCTCGCTCGCCCTGATGCTGATGGCCGGCTGCGGCGGTATGAACTCGATCATGGTCGCAAGCCACGAGCTCATGCCGCGCCGCCATCGCGGCAAGGCGATGATGATGGAGATCAACGGCATCAATTTGGGCGGCTTGATCCTCGCCCTGCTGGCGCTTTCGAGCGCAACCTCCGCCGTCCACTTCCAGAGGGGGGTCGTGGCGATCGCGGTCGTGGTCGTGGTCGTCATCCTGCTGTTCGCCCGCGCCTCCATGCCGGAGTCGGTGCTCTGGCTCGAGAAGCGCGGCAAGCACGAGCAGGCGATGCAGCAGATCAAGGCCTACTGGGGCGAGGACTGGCAAGCGGCCATGGCGCCGGAGCCCGAGCCGCCGAAGTCGCCGGCCCTGAAGCGCCAGACCTCGGTCGCCTTCCGGGTGGTGATCATGACCGTCATCGCGGCCGCCAACACGATCGGCTTCGGCCTGGTCGCCTACGTGTTCGGCTACTACTACTTCCCGCATCTCCAGCCGACGATCCTGGCGGTGTTCGAAGGCGTGGGCTTCATCGGGGGCTTCATCGGCCTGCTGGCGGACCGCTGGTCGCGGCGGCACATGCTGTTCTGGAGCTTCCTTTTCACCTTCGTGTTCACCGTGATCATGGGTCTCACGACGCATACATGGCTGCGCGACATGCCGCTCTTCTGGATCCTGTTGGTGCTGCTCGCGGTCGCGAACTCGGTCTGCTACCTGACGGAGGACACCGTCAAGCCCGAGGTCTGGCCCACCGAGGTGCGCGGCACCTGGACCGCCGTCACGCGCTTCCTCTCGATCGGGCTCTACATTCCGGCCATCTACCTGACCGGCAACATGCAGGCGCACCATCCGAACCAGTACTTCCTCTTCAATGCGGCCGTCTGGTTCGTCGGCCTGCTGGCGGCGGGCGCATGGTTCGTCTACGGCCGCGAGACCGGCCAGGGCGTCTCGATCTCGACGGCATCCGGCGAATCGGACTAGCGGGCTCCATGGGGACGGGGCGAGCTTACGGGCTCGCCCCGTCCTGCAGGGGCCAGGGCCCGGACACTTTCCCTCGGCCCCGCCGGGATGTACCCTGGGAACGTCCGCCGATCTCGACGCGTCTTGGAAGGAGAGTCGCCCCATGTCCAGCTTTCCCTGCCGCCTCCTCCGCGGGCGAGCGGTCCGATGAGCGAACCGCTGCGCTGGAGCGCGCCGCCCGAGAACGCCCTCGATCCCGCGATGACCTATGAAGCGGTCGTGCGCACGACCAAAGGTTCCTTCACCGTGCAGCTCTTCGACCAGGAGTCGCCGCGCGCCGTGAACAACTTCGTCTTTCTGGCCGAGCACGGATACTTTGCCGACAACGCGTTCTTCCGGGTCATCGCGCCCTTCGTCATCCAGACCGGCGATCCCACGAACAGCGGCACTGGCGGACCGGGCTACCGCTGGCGCGACGAGCTGCCGCCGCCGTACTCCTACGAGCCCGGCATCGTCGCGATGGCCAACGCCGGACCGAACACGAACGGCAGCCAGTTCTTCGTCTGCACGGGCCCGTCTGCGACGCAGCTCGACCGCACCCCGAACTACACCCAGTTCGGCCGCGTCCGCGAGGGCATGGACGTCGTGACGGAGATCGCGGGCGGTCCGGTCGGTCTCAATCCCGCCACCGGCGAGCGCAGCCAGCCGCTCGAGCCGGCGTCGATCCTCGAGGTTTCGATCCGACGCTTGCCGCGCCAAGAAGGCTGAACCGATGGGCCTGCGCCAGCAGAAGCTCAAGAAGGAACACAGCATTCTTGGCCAGGGCAAGGGTCTGCTCGAGGAAATGGCCAGGGCCCCAGGCGTGACGCGCGTCATCCCCGGCCGCATCAAGGCGGGGAAGGGGCCCGCGCGCGGTCTCTACTGCACGGTGCAGTACCGTACCGAATCGGGGTTCAAGCTCCTTCTCCACACGGGGTCGGTGCAGGAGGTATTCGTCGTCTGCAGCGACCCCGATGCCACTGAGGCATGGCTCACGGAGCACTTGCCCCGGCCCCGCCAGCAGTGAGACTCGCGGAGGTGTGGGCCACTTGTCGCTGCGCCTAAGGCTCTGGCTCGTCGTCGCCATCATCGCGCTCTACGTGTTGCTGCGCTACGCTGCCGCTCTCGGCCTGCAACTGATCTGGTACGGGACGGTGCACGCGACGCAGGTGTTCTGGGTGCTCACGGGGATTCCGGTGCTCTGGTTCCTTGCAGGCCTTTTGGTCGCCGGACTCTTCGCGTTCTTCTCGCTCAGGCCGTTCCAGCGGTCCCTCGCGGGCCGCGGCCAGCCCTGGCTCAACCTCCAGCCGCCGCTCGACCGCATCTTCCGCATGCGCGGCGAGGCGACCTGGCTGCTCTCGCGCCCCATAGCCTGGATCGGCGCCGCCGTGACGGGCATCGTCTCGGGCGACGCCCTGGCCTCCGATTGGCGCACCTATCTCCTGGCGCTGCATGGCGGCAGCTTCGGCTGGCGTGATCCGGTCATGCACCTCGACGCCGGCTTCTACGTCTTCCGACTGCCCGCGCTCGAAGCCCTGGCGAGCCTGCTCGCCACGATCCTCTTCTTCGTGCTTGTGCTGCGGCTGCTCGCGGCGAGCGCCAGGCGCTACCCTTTCGCGGACTATCTGCGCGCCGTGCGCTGGCCGCTCGCAGGCCTGCTCTGGCTCGCCGCGGTGGGCGTGTGGCTCGGGCGCTACGCCCTTCTGACGCAGGACGGCGTCCGCAACCAGTCGACCGGCCAGGTGATCGTCGCCGGCGCCGGCTATTACGCCGTGCACATCGTCCTGCCGCTCCAGGCTTTTTTGGCCGTCGTGCTCGCGCTCGCGGGTCTGATCCTCGTCCTGCTGCAGCGCCGCACCCTTCAGGGACCGCGCTACGCCGCCTACGCCCTCGGGGCCGGCCTCGGCGTCTGGGTCCTCGGCTACGGGCTCGGTGCGCTCACGGTGGGGAACGCGCTCAACCGGGCGCAGCAGACCTGGGAACGGCCGTACATGGCCGCGACGATCCAGGCGACTCGGCAGGCGTTCGGGCTTGCCAAGGTGTCCGCCGTGTCCTATCCGGGCAACGCGGCGATCACGGTGCAGGGCCTGAAGCGCGACGAGGCGACGCTCCAGAACGTGCGTCTCGCGGATCCGCACGCCTTCCAGCAGGTGCTCTCGCAGCTGCAGACCTTTCGCCAGTACTTCGCGTTCCCGGTCAGCGACGTCACGGTGGACCGCTACTTCGTGCACGGCAAGCCGATGGAGGTCATCTTGGGGGCTCGCGAGCTGAACCAGGGCTACTCGCTGCCGGGCACCCAGCAGAGCCTTCTGCAGTATACGCACGGCTACGGCGTGATCGCCGCGGGCGTGACGCAGTTCGATCAGGAAGGGCTGCCAAAGCTCCTGATCGAGAACATGCCCGTGCAGGACCACCTGCCGGGCACCCACATCGTCCAACCGCGCATCTACTACGGCGAGGCCACCTCCGACCCGGTGATCGCGCCGAACGCGCTTGGCGAGTTCGACTACCCGACCGGCAGCTCGAGCGCCCTCTCGAACTACCACGGCCCGGGCATCCCCTTCGACCGCTGGCGGCTCCTGATCGCACTGTCCCAGGGCCTCGGCTACATGTGGCAGGGTCAGACGACAGACGCCTCGCTCTACCTGATGGATCGCCAGATCTTCACGCGAGTGCACAAGATCGCGCCCTGGCTGACGCTCGATCCCAAGGCGAATCTCGTGATCCGCAAGAACGGCCGCCTCGTCTGGCTCATGGACGGCTATACCTCCACGAGCAACATGCCGGAAGCGGAGCACTACCAGACGGTGGCCGGCAACGTCGACTACCTGCGCAACTCGGTCAAGGTGACGGTGGATGCGGCCACGGGAGCCGTGCACCTCTACGCCATCGGCAAGGATCCGATCCGCGACGCCTGGGCAGCCATCTTCCCGGGGCTCATCCAGCCCATCTCGCAGATGCCCGGGGACATCCGCAGCCACCTGCAGTATCCGGACGGGCTCTTCCGCACACAGGCCAGCGTGCTCGCCCGCTACCACGTCTCGAACCTGGATACCTTCTATGCCGGCAACGACAACTGGGCCCTGCCGCAGGAGCTCTACCAGAACTCCGGCACGCCCCAGCCGATGCCGTCGGAGCAGATCGTCGCCCGCCTGCCCGGCCAGCAGCAGCTCCAGTACATGCGCATCCTGCCGTTCGTGCCGCCGTCGCGCCCGAACATGGTGGGCTGGCTCGCCGCCCAGGAGGACGGGGCCGCCTACGGGCACCTGGTGCTCTACCAGCTGGCCAGCGGATCGCTGGTGCCGGGACCCATGCAAGTCGAGACGGAGATCAGCCAGAACCCGCAGATCTCCTCGTCGATCACGCTCTGGGACCAGCACGGCTCGCAGGTCATCCGCGGCGACCTCCTGATGCTGCCGATCGGTGGCGGCATGCTGGCCGTGGAGCCCCTCTACCTCGAGGCGTCGACGAACGCCATGCCGGAACTGCGCGAGGTGATCGTCGCCTACAATAACCAAGTCGTGATGGCCCCGACGCTGAACGGCGCGCTCGTGCAGATCTTCCCGCAGCTCGCGGCCAAAACACCGGCGAAGACCACGACGCCGACGCCCACGACGGCGAAGTCCCAAAGCGGTCTCTCCGCCCTGATCCAGGCGATCGTACAGGTCAACGCGCAGGTGCAGGCCGACATGCAGGCGGGGGACTGGGCCAAGTTCGGCCAGGACGAGCAGACCCTGCAGCAGGACCTCGCGCAGCTGAAGACCTTGGCGAAGTAGTCCGTCTGTGCGCGGGGAGAGGAGTGTCACGCCATGTTCCGACTTGGCCCGCTCGACGCAAAGGACGCCCGGGCGATCCTCTCGTGGCATTACAAGGACCCGTACGGCTTCTACGATCCGGCGTCGCTGCCCGAGGACGCGGCACTCTTCCTGGACGAAGAGTATCGAAGTCTTCACCTTCTGGGTGCCTATGACGAAGCTGGTCTCCTGCGCGGCTTCTTCGAGTTCCAGTCGGAGGGCGGGATGGTGGAGGTGGGGCTCGGCCTGAGGCCGGAGGACACCGGCCAGGGCCTCGGTGGCGCCTTCCTCGAAGATGGCCTCGCCTACGCCCAGGAGACCTTGCATCCCGAGTCCTTCCGCCTCTACGTCGCAGCCTTCAACCAGCGCGCCATCACGGTCTACGAACGCGCCGGCTTCCAGGAGACCGGACGCGAGACCCGTGAACTCCTGGGCCGTGCCTGGGAGTTCATTGAGATGCGGCGGCCGGCCTAGACCCGTGGTGTCGACCGGCGGTGGATGTCAGTCCGACGTAGCCCCCTCGTACACGGCCGCCTCCGCCTCGAGCGCCTCGGTCAGGCTGCGCCGGCGCGCCGTCAGCAGCACCGTCGCGGCGACGAGGATCACGGCCGCGATGGTGAAGGGCAGTTGCGGCGACTCGGCCTGAGCGAGGAATCCCGAGAGCACGGGTGCGACCGCTGCCCCGGCCCATCGCAGGAAGTTGTACGTGCCTGAGGAGATCGACCGGCTGAACGGCGATACTTCGATCGCCAGCGTCGTGAAAATAGTGTGATCGTTGCAGTACGCCGCCCGGGTCGCAAAGACGGGCGGCATGCCATAGCGTGCTGTAGCTGTGCAGGACGCAGCTCGGACTGATGCTAGCGGTGCTCCGGGTGCTCAAACTAGCGAGAACAGCCAGGGCGCCCACAGAGACGTGTACGTGTGGAGGACGATCCCAGGGGTCAGGCTACGACTACGCCAGTACGCATATCCGAAAATGAGGCCTGTTGGCTGTAGGGGGAAGATGAGGGCTGATGCCCACGTCCAGACGGAAACGTGGCTAGACTGTGCCAGATCCCCAGGCACATGGAGTAGATCGAAGACGGCGATCATCAGGACCATCGAGAGCCAAGGCCTGCGTAGGATAGCCTCGAGTTGCGGCAGGACATAGCCGCGGACTAGTGTCTCCTCGGGGATCCCGTTGATCGTCGATTGAAGAAGAAACATCGGTATGGCAACCAGGGAAGTAGGTACGTAAAAACTCGTGGGAGCGGCGACATGAAACAGCTGGTCTCGCACTAACGCCGCTCCGATAGCGCACAGCACAAGAACTAGCGCCAGTACCCAGTCCCGCGCCTGGAAGTAGAAGCCGATAGCGCCATGCGGCCTCACACGCAGGTAGGCAGGTACCGCAAAGATCAGGAGCGACATGACTGAGGTCGCTATAAGCAGGACTACGTGGTGGGCAGCGTTGGCCCACGGGTAAATAACCGACCAGAACACGTGTTGAACACCGCGGCAAGCCCAATGAGGCCCAGAAGCCACCAACCCGCCTTGGCGTCTGTCGGCAATGTTGGACGTGGACGATCAACGTTCCGGGTCGTCAACAGGTAGATGATGGCCATCATCACAGCCACAGAGCCGTAGTTCCAGATCTCTTCCTGCCAGAGCAAGGCGTGAGGACCCGACAGCGGTCGATTGAATAGGTAGACGAGGACCAGATAACCGACGGTGCCCGCCACGGCAAACAGGCTCCGGACAGCGCACTGCCGACGAGGGCTACGCTCAATGGCAATCATGGCTTGGGTCAGGCCCCTTACATCGGTGCGTATTCTACCGATTAATACAGCAAAAGCCTATGCTACCATATCTTATACTTCTGAGCTGCGCTTCCTAACGTCAGTCCGACGTAGCGCCCTCGTACACGGCCGCCTCCGCCGCAAGCGCCTGCGCAAGACTGCGCTGGCGCGCCGTGAGCAGCACGGTCGCGGCGACCAGGATGACCGCGGCGATCGTAAAGGGCAGCTGCGGCGACACCGCCTGCGCCAGGAAGCCGGACAAGACGGGCGCGACCGCTGCTCCAGCCCAGCGCAGGAAGTTGTACGTACCCGACGAGATCGAGCGGCTGAAGGGCGAAATTTCTATGGCCAGCGTTGTAAAGAGCGCATTCGCGACGCCGCAGAAGAGACCGGAGATCACGATGAGCACGAGGACCGGCAGCACGCCGCGGACCAGGGCGAGACCGAGCATCAGCACGGCGAACACCAGGATGTTGACCTGCAGCAGCCGGAGCGGGCCCACGCGCGGGCGCAGGTAGTTGACGATCACGACGGAACTGATCGCCACCAGGATACCCCAGCCGAAGTACGTGAAGCCGAGGTCGAGCGGCGGCAGGTTGAGGTAGATCGGCGAGTAGGTGAGGATCGTGAAGAAGGCGTAGGAGTAGCCGAGACCGGCGAGGGCGTTCGTGAGCACGTCCTTGTGGCCGAGCGCCTGAAAGATGTCGCGCGCCGTACGAGGCTTCTCGCGCCGCTCCGGCTCGTGCACCGTGAAGTAGGTCGCGAGCAGGGCCAGCAGCATCAGCGTGGCCGTACCGAAGAAGGGGTCACGCCAGCTGTAGCTGCCGAGCAGCCCGCCGAGCAGCGGCCCGGCCGAGATGCCGAGGCCGAGCGCCGCCTCGTAGAGAGTGATCGCCCGTGCGGTGCCGCCCGTGGAAAGTCCGACGATGATGACGAGGGCCGTCGAGGTGAAGAGCGCGTTGCCGAGCCCCCAGAAGCCGCGGGCGGCCGCAAGCGCGCCGACGCTGTTCGAAAGCCCCGAGATGGTGGCGAAGACGACCACGATGCCCAGCCCGAGCAGCATGGTGCGCCTGCCGCCGAGCCTGGTCGAGAGCACCCCGGAGATCAGCATGGCCAGGGACATGACAGCTATATAGGACGTGAAAAGCATCTCGACCTGCGCATCGCTTGCGCCCATCTCGCGCCCGATCTCCGCGAGGATCGGATCGACGACGCCGATGCCCATGAACGCGATCATGGTTGCGAATGCTGTGGCCAGAACCGCGCGTGGAAACCCGTGCTGCGCCAACGCTCAAAGACCTCCCCGCAACCGGACCTCCCAATTGTATCAGCCCTCTGCCGACTGGAGTAACGGCAGGGGGGGAAGCGCAAGCGTAGAAGTACCTTCCATCCCCCGTCAGGGAGGGAACTCGATGCGCAACATGCTCGGCGGCCTCGTCGCCGCCGTCTGGCTTCTCGCGAGCGTCCTGCTCTGGGCAGGCGTGGTGCAGGTTGTCCCGCCGCCCAGTGCGTCCCACGCGATCGGCCTCTCGCTTTCCCAGTCCGTGCTGCTCGCCTACCACCTGTCCGGAGTCCTGCAGGCGCTCACAGGCGCTTATCTGAGCCTCGCGTTCGCGGGTCTCCTGAGCAGCGTCTGGCTGCTGAGCGAGGGCCTCGTGCGCCGCATCCGCCTGGCCGCGGCCCTCGGCGGCGCGGTTGTCGCGATCGAGATTGCGCTGGGCCTCTTCACCCTGCTCAGGATACGCCTCTCCTTGCCTATGCGACCGAACGCCGCGGGGCTGCTCGCAGGTGCGAGCATCGCAGGCCAGATGGCTGTCGAGATGATTCCGGCCGCTCTGCTGCTCGTCCTGGTGCTGGGCGCCATCCTGATCGCCGGACGCAGGGCGTCGAAGCAGGCCGGAGCGCCCCCACAGGCAGGGCGTAGAACCGTCGCGGGTGACGTGGCGCCCGCCAGCCGCGCCACGAAGGCCAGCCCCTCTGGCCTCCAGCAGGACACCGGCGCCGCAGGCGGTCCGGACCAGCCTGCCGCGCAGGACGGCGGTACCGACCCGGAAGAAGGTCATCGGCCGTAGGCATGAGAGCAGCGAGAAGCCGCCGTCCGACGTCACCAGCTGCCCCGTGATCCAGCCGGCGGCGTCGCTGACCAGAAAGGCCACCAGCCGCGCAGCGTCCTCGGGCTGACCGAGACGCCCGCTCGGGCAACGGTTGCGCACCGCGCGCCGCGTCTGCTCGTCCATCCAGCCGGTATCCGTCGGGCCCGGATCGACGGCGTTCACCGTGATGCCGTACGGAGCGAGCTCCACGGCCAGATAGCGCGTCATGGCCTTCATGGCTCCCTTGCTCAGGCCATAGGCGAGATTCCCGCCCTCGCCGCTCTGATCCGGGCCCGAGACGAGATTGACGATGCGCCCCCACCCGGAACCGGCGGCGCGCCGGGCGAATTCCGCCGACAGCAGGGCCGGACCGCGCACGTTGGCCGCCAGGTGGTCGTCGAGCTGCTCTTCGGTGAGATCGCGAAAGCTCGTCGGAGCCCAGTGGGCCGCATTGTTGACGAGGATCGACGCCGGCCCGAACGCGGCCTGCACCGCATCCAGCAGGCGGCCGGCCGCCTCCGCGGACCTGAGGTCGAGCGTCGTCGACCCGACGGCCCCGAGGGCGCGAAGCTCCTTCTCGAGCGCTGCCGCACCGCCGCCCGCCTCGAAGCCCACTTCCCGGTCGTACGCCTCGAAGTGCGTGAAGAAGATCCTTGCGCCGCGCTCCGCCAGCAGGCGGCAGATGGCGGCGCCGATGCCCGGTCCCCGGCTTGCCCCTGTCACGATGGCGACGCGGCCTGCAAGGTCCCGCAGGCGCCCTTCCCGGTCAGCCCCTGACCCTCGCATGCTTAGCCGTTCCTCTTCAGCTTGCCGGTCCGCAGGGCGTAACGCTCGGCGATGTGGAAGGCCCAGAGGCCGATCGGGACGAGTATGAGTCCCGCGCCGAGCAGACCCAGCACGGTCGTCAGCAGGGCCCCTGGCGCCGTGCCCTGCAGCACGGCCTGGCGCACCGCCGTCAGGGTGTAGGTGGCGGGGGAGAACCAGGCGAGCGTCTGCAGCCAGTGCGGCAGCACCGTGATCGGGTAGTAGATGCCGGAGACGAGCAGCAAGACCCCCTGGATGACCTGCGTCGCCTGGGCGCCGCGCTCCGCCGACAGCATCGGCATGATCGCGCCCAGGAGGCCGAGCCCGATGAAGGGCAGCGACGCAGCCGCGAGCACCAGCAGGGCCCCGCCGATGTCCGCGTGGGCGAGCGGCAGGTGAAAGAGCAGAAAGATGCCGAGCAGCACGACGAGCGTGCGGGCAAGCCCGTACACGACGGCATCGGCGCAGACGCCCAGCAGGTACGTGACGCGCCGTACCGGCGCCATGAAGCTGTACTCGATCGTGCCTTCCCAGCGCTCCCACATCACGGAGTTCGAGATCTCGAAGAAGAGCACCGACAGGAAGTTCCAGAGCAAGGCGCCGATCGCCAGGTAGAGCACCCGCGTGCCCTGACCCGGCCCTGGCTCGGTAAGGCCGATCAGCGCGATCGTCAGGGCATTGACCGCGTTGTAGAAGGCGAACACGACCTCCCAGCCGAGGTAGCGGCGGATCAGGCTGAAATTGCGCGAGATGACGGCGCTCATGGCGCGTCCCTCGCTGCGCAGGGAGATCAAGCGTCAATTTCCTCCTCGTCGTTCGGATCTTCGCCCGTGAGGGCGAGGAAAGCGCCTTCGAGTCCCTGGTCGCCGCCATGGCGGGCCGCGAGCCGCTCCGGCGTGTCGAGGGCGATGAAGCGACCGTCGCGGAGCACCGCGACGCGATCGCAGAGGCGCTGGGCCTCCTGCATGTCGTGCGTGCAGAGCACGATCGAAGCCCGGTAGTCGCGGCGGATCTCCTCCACGAATGCCTGCACATCGCGCCGTGAGCGCGGGTCGAGGCCCGTCGTCGGCTCGTCGAGCAGCAGCAGCGTGGGGGAGGTGAGGAGCGCGCGGGCGATGGCGACCTTCTGCTGCTGGCCGCGCGACATCTCCTCGAGCGGTGCCCGATGCTTGGCCCGCGGCAGCCCGAGCCGGTCCAGGATCTCCTGCGCGCGCCCGCGGGCGGTGCCGCGATCGAGGCCGTAGAGGCCGGCGGCGTAGTCGAGGTTCTCCTGTGCCGAGAGTTTCTTGAAAAAGGACGCCTCCACCGAGACGCGGTGGATCAGGCGGCGCACCGCCTGCGGGGCCGTGACGACGTCGTGATCGAACACCCGCATCTCGCCGCTGTCCGGCAGCAGCAAGGTGCACATCAGGCGGATCAGCGTGCTCTTGCCGGATCCGTTCGGACCGAGGATGCCGAAGCATTCGCCTTCCGGCACGGCAAAGCTGATACGCTGCAGCGCCGGCACCTTTGCCCGCCGGCGCCTGAGGGGAGAGTCACCCTCGGGCCGAAACGACTTGCAAACGTCGACGCACTCGATGGCCAGCATGACAAACCTCCTTCGCGGTGCCCGAGGAACACAAAAAGGCCCGGTCGGTCATCGCCTGACCGACCGGGCCGTGCGCAGACAATCTAGCGTCAGCGCGGCGTTTGGTCAAACCAGGCGCGGGACAGCAGGAGCCCGGATCCAGCGGCAATCCTGCTCGTCCTGCGCATGGTATATCCTCCTTCGGTGCACGTGGAGCGAAGTATAGCACCTCTTGCCGCAGCTGCCAACAGCGAGCCCGCAGAAACTGCCTGGGCATCCCTCACGCTCGTCTCATGGTGGTCCCTTACGCTGGTGCTCAATCCTGAGTGTCCAAGGAGGAATGAGA
>JAJYSZ010000008.1 GCA_021793315.1 Bacillota bacterium
CGACACAACCTTGATGAACCGCTGCGTCAGCCGCTCGTCGCCAAACTCTGCCCGCCCGCACTCGTGCACGGCCCATGTCAGATCAGGAATGGTCGACCCCTCCCTGATCCCCTCTTCGACAACTAACCTGCCAGTTCCTTGCTCCTAGACGATGCTTAACTTGTTAACCCCTGACAGCGGAAATGTGGGTAAAGGGTAGCCTCCTGTGAGGGTAGCGCCTCTGGATTGCGGTCCCGGGAGCCTCATGCTACCATGGCGGCGCCAGCTTCTGGGAAGGGGGCCCGGCCGATGCACATGGCGACGGCCCTTCCGACCCTCGAGGCGAACATTTAGGCCCCTCGCGCCTTTTTGCACGCTCCGCTGCATAGCGCGAGGGGGTTTTTCTGCCCATGTGGCGCATATTCGCGGTGCCCGCCTACAGGCGGTAAGGGTTTGGGGACCTTTGCGGCGGCATCCTGGCCGCGCACCAGAGCGGGAACCTGCTGCGCAAGGTGCTGCTCGGGAAGCTCCTGGCGAGCCTCGGTTTCGCACGAAGGGCTAGATCGCACTGGGCAGCTGCGGCGCGTCCGGTCCTGGGGCGTGGACGCGTACACCTTGCTGGCCAACGCCGGCTACGGCAACAGCTCGGAGTTCCGCGCCGAGCGCACCGCACGCGGTCACTGCTACATGGTCGGCGTGCTGGGGAGCACGGGGGTCTGGTCAGCCGAGGTGCCCGGTGCACCCCAGGGCTCGTCGCAGTCGCACGGGCGACGGCCGCGCCCGCCGAGGCGTGGCAGACAGTCTCTTGGGACTACGGTGCGGGCTAGAAGACTTCGAGGTTCCACCGGCAACGGGTTCATCCGGGCCCCCCCCCCGACTACGTCCACGGCAAGTGGCCGGTGCCGGAAGAGTTGCTTTGCTCGAGTGGCCCGAGGACCAGACCGAGCCCTTGCACTATTGGCTCCCGACCTTGCCCGGAGACATCGCCAGCAGTCCCTAGTCCGGACGGCCAAGCGTCGCTGGCGTATCGAGCTTGACTACCGGCAGCTCAAGGACGAACTTGGGCTCTACTATTTGAGGGACGTCGCTGGCCAGGCTGGCAGCGTCACGTCACGCTCGTTTCCGAGGCCTATCACTTTCTCATCCACCAGCAGCTTCAGGGGAAAAAGCGGCTGACTCTCGCACGTGTCCGTCAGGACACGCAGGGCATCCTCGCCCTATGGGCTGGGGTCAGATCCATCTGCGAACGCCGCATCCCACGCTGCATCGCACTTTCTGGCGAACCATAGCGGAGCAATGCCAGGCGAATCACGTGCATATCCTTATCGCCGACGTCAATACCCTCAGCGGTCGGGTACAGGCAGGACCTGTCCCAGCACTACTGGTGGCTCACTGTTTGCAAGGCCGCTGCCAGGGCCAATGCACGGCGGCCTACTTGCACCCTGGTGCGCGACGGGCTCGATGCCGCCTCATGCGAGGAAGGCGGTCCATGAGATCGCTGGAGTGGGCGACGAGCGTGCGACGGCCGGGGTATGCACCATGGAATCCAAGGCGTGATGGCCGGAGCGCGGCGCTCAACCTTCCGCAGTCGAGGGCAACCACGTTGGCACCTGCATATGTCTACCGCGAGCCGGTCAGAAACCTCAAAGCGGCTCGTAGGCAGAGGGGAATACCTTGGAGGAGCCGATGACCTTGGAACTGTATCGCCAGGTGCGAGAGTTGATCGTGGCGGCGCTCAAGCACGCGGACTTCTTTGGTGCGTATCGACGTTGCGAGTGGAACTTGAAGCCGATCGCGGAGTGCATAATCCAGTACTACACTCTGCGTCCGGAGCGAATCTTCTATGCCTTTGAGAATGCGCATATCGCGAAGCTTGCGAGTGTTTACGCGTGGTTCACGGATGTGCCCGTGTTGTTCGTCAGCGGAAAGGCCGAGCAGCAGCGTGCACTCCAGGAACGTCAGTACGGGTGGTCGGGCATTGTCGGTACGGTGTGCCACTGGGGTCGGGCAGCGCTCGACGACAGAGGCAGGGCCATGGACCGGTTCGACTACCGCGTGGCGCTCGTCGGTGGCGGCGTGGACGGTAAGATCCTTACTGCGGACGCGAAGGCCGCAGGTGGCGTGGGCATTGACTTTGGCAACGGGATCGGACGCGTCATTCAGTTGGACGCCGAGGGCATCGACGCCTGGGATTGGCCCAAGTTCCCAAAGTACGGATCTGACACGGGGAAAGAGCAGGCCGCACATCCGCCATGTTGATAGTGCAGCGTTCCCGCGAGCCAGGTCCCAAGCCGACAGGCGTGTACCGGGGAGGTGCGATGCGGTGCATATCCTTTTCACCAACGACAGCCCGCTGATCAAATACGGTCTTGCCCAGGGTATCGTCGACGTAGGGCACGAAGCCACCTTTCTGGGACTTTGGCGCTATCCGGCCGATCAGCAGTTCGATGTGTTACGCCGTGTCATTGAGCGTGTCAGGCCTGATGCATTGCTTACGGAAGGCTTTCCCGGGCTGAACTGGCAGGCCATCCAATTGGCGCGGGAAACGGCGCATGTACCGCATATCTACTGGGCGATCGAAGACCCGGTTCAGCATGAGGAATCCCTGGAAATCGCCTCCTTCAGCGACTACACGTTCACGACGACGGCGGAGTGCCTCCCGTCCTACGCAGAACGTGGTCTGAGGGCAAGCCTACTGCTGTTTGCGTGCAACCCCCACCTGCATCGCCACGTCGCTGCCGACGGTGCGCGCATCCACGACATCGTGCTCGTCGCGACCAACTACCGTCAGCGTGCGGCGCAGGTCCGAGCCCTGCTGCTACCGTTGATCGAGGATGGCTATGACGTGATGGTCTGGGGCCACGGCTGGACCGATCCGCAGGCTCCCATCACACTCCGTGCGGAGCAATACGGGGGAGCCATACTGCCGTATGAAGATCTTGCGGCGGTGTACAGCGCTGCGCGGATCGTGCTTGGACTGCATCTGGTGGAGGATTCGCGTACGCAGACCTCGATGCGCACCTATGAAGCCCTCGGTTGCGGAGCGTGCTACCTGACGTACGACACGCTGGCACATCGGTCGCTATTCGAGCCGGGCCGCCATCTCCTGTGCAGCGGCAGCCCAGCGGAGACGCGACAGATCGTGGCCGAGTATCTAACGGACCGGGCCAAGCGGAATGCCGTCGCAGTGGCCGGGCAGCAACTCGTGTATGCTCAGCACACCTACGCGCAGCGGGCGGGGACAGTCATCGCAGCCTTGGAGAGTGTGCGGTAGGTCCGGTTCGCGGTGTGGACATGCAACCGGCAATGCCCAAGTTGGGAACGTTGCCACTGCGCAAGCCGCGAACCGTGGCTCAAGGCAATCAGCACTGGCTAACGTCTTGCGAGTAGGCGCATAAGCCGACATCTACCAGCGGAAGAATGCAAACCGCCTCAAGGAAGCCACCTGCGATTCGTCCCGTCACCCGCCGGCATGGTGGGAGGCAGGGATATAACTCGGTCTATCAGAGAATCGTTTCTGACGGACCTCGCCGCAGAGGCCCGCGGTAGACCTCGGGCATCGAGGCGAACGGGGTCCTGTCCATCGTGACTCTGCCCGTGAACGGCCGCTCCCGCAGACGTTCCGAAATCGACGTTGGCTTGAGGAACGTTGTGGTCGACGGCCACGCGAAGGCGCACATCGGGATACGCGTCAAGAGGAGGTTCGATCGCTTCGAGACGCGCACCGGATCCAGCCGCCTAGGATAGAGGACGGTGAGGAGCCGTTCGGGGGAGGCGATCCCGGGATGAAATTCCGACGCGTCAACCGGGTTGGGGATCACCGTGATCTTCCCCGCGCGCTCCGGGTACACGGCCCGCATCACGTTTAGAAAGTTGTAATCGACGGAGACGATCTCCGCTGCGTGTTCCATTGCAGAACGGCAAAAGTTGACGTGCCTTTGTACGGGGACGTCTACTGCATCCCACCACACATCATGCGAGATCGCGAGTGAGTTCGGTGTCATTTTCATGGGCGGGCGAAGGATGGCGAGCTACACAGCGGGTGCGACGATTTGGTTGATGGAATAGTCCGAGCCCTCGCTTGCCGGGTGCACCATGTCACATGTCATGGCCGCAGACCGCGATCCCCCCGGGTTGCGGTGCCAAGCGGTCCTGACGAACTGGTGCACCTCCACCGAATAACCCATGTCTCGCGCGACGCCCATCAGCAGGATCGTGAAGCGCTCCAAACCGCCGATGACGACTTTGGCGCCGCCTGCCGTGAGTAGGCTGGTGTGACGAAGCCGTGAGGGCGGAATGCCTCATATGGCAGACACGAGCTGGGTCACCTGCTTCGAACGGTATCCGGGAGCGCCCGGAGGATCTCCTCCGCACGGTGCCGGTAGGTGTGGTGCGCATAGACGAACTGCTGGCCCTGCCGCCGGATGGCGGCGGCGGCCTCTGGACGCGCGCTATAGAACTGGTACAGATCTATCGTCTCTTCCGCAGACCGCGACCAGATCAAATGGACATGATTCCGAAACATGGCCTCGATCGCAGTGGTCCATTGCGTGAGGTACAATCCTCCGCAGCCCAAGATTTCGAATGTTCGAACCGACTGCATGGTTCTTGAGCCGTTGATACTGTGGACGCCGAGCATGAAGTTCGACGATGCACAAAGTGCGGGTAGCGCAGAGTAAGGCAGGTATCCGCGATACGTGTTCTGTGGAATCTGATAGGTAAATGAGGGCTCGGTCCACCACCAGTTGCCGTAGACCGCGATGTCGTATCCCGCACCGATGAATGGATTGAGCATGTGCTGGAATCCTTCAAGGCGCGTCGGGAACGGTTCGTAATTGTTACCGAGGAACACCAGATCGTGCGCATACTGCGGATCGGGTTCGCCCGTCTTATGGAACCCGGGATTACAGGCGAACGGAATGCTGATCGCACGGATCCCACGCGGGGCGTACACATCTTCGACCCACTCGGCACACGTGGTCAGCGTGAGAATGGATCTCTTGGCGAACTCCATGGAGAATTCGATCGAGACGGGATCCTCGATTTCCCAACACACGTATGGAACCTTAGCGGCGTCGATCGCCGGAAAGACGATCTGCTCCATGCCGTATATTGCAGCGGAGAAGAGCAGGTCAGGGTGAAGCTCTGCGACTGAAGCCAGAGTTCCATCGACGCTGGCTGGGTGTATGACGTGGACCTCGTGTCCGAGTTCGCCGAATGCGGGTGCCATGCCGTAGGTGATCCACGGGCGGTCGTCCAGAAAGAGAATGCGCATTGGAATCCATCCAGACGTTCAGGGAATGCGGTTCCGCACTGCTTTCCTATGCCTTGTACATGGCAAGGGTTCCATGCCGGGGAGTTGCGGCATGTAGCATTGCCTGCGGACTTCTAGCAATCCGCTCGGCGGGAGCGTGCGGTCCGTGCAGAGGCGTATCCCATGCTATGTCAACGCCGGGTTACAACTGATCCACCCGAGGGAGGGGGTTGTGGGAAATCGTGGGTTGCCCTAAAGCCGGCCCCAGGGGGTGGGGGCGGGCGGCAGCAGGCCGCCACTTCAGGCGTCCTCGAAGAGGCTGGCTCGCTTCTTCTCGCGCAGGCGGTTAGACTCACCGCGGATGTTGAGCACGTGGCTGTGTGCAGCAGTCGGTCGGGGATTGCCGTGGCGACCACGTTGTCGTCGAGGACGTCGCCCCATTCGGCGAAGCCCTTGTTCGAGGTAAGGATGATGCTGCCGCGCTCGTAGTGGGTGGAGATCAGGGTGAACAGCGCCCTGGCCGCTATCCGGTCATAGGGCCAGACACCGAACTCATCGATGATCAGCACCTTGGGAGCGAGGTAGATCCGCGATCCGCATGCGCCGGTCGAGACGGTGCTCCTGCGCACCGTGTCGCGCGAGATCCCCAGCATCCTTGCGATACGCCGGATCGGCATGCACCCGCCGCGTATCTCGAACACCGTCTTCAAGTTCCCACCTCTCAGCATGGTTTCGAACAGCCCGCCATCCTTGGACGGAATTGGCCGGATGTTCGCTGGGAGGTGGGTCAATTCTTGCCCGACGCTACAGGGTCAAAGCACTACCGCCGCTTACACAGGATCCACCCGCGGTGCGCCAACGGCGGCTGCGGCCACCTACCATGGCGTGCGCCTGGGGATTTCGCCATGCTCGGTGGGGAAGATAACCGTGCAGCCGAGGCATGCGGCAGCTACCTGAACCCGCCAGGTGCCGAGCCCTGGTGCCGCTGATGCGCACGAGCGCATCAGCGGCAGAGTCTGCGCCGTCACCTCAAGGGGCCCTTCGCGATCTTCGACTGTGAAGGTGCCTGTCAGGACCCAGAGCGCTGCAATTGCATCCGTGCCAGGACTGACGACGGCCTCGGCCGTTAGTCGTCCGCAGCGTACTACTGTGTGCGGCGTCAACCACGCCTGCCGTGTGTAGAAAAGCAGCTGGCTATCAAGACATACCACGGAGTCCTGCAGCACTTTTGGGCACGCCACCATGGTCGGAACGAACTCAGCGCCCTGGGACGACGCGGCCGGGAGGGCGAGGCAGACAGGCATGGTCTGGAGCAGCTCCACCTGCTGAGCTACCTCGCAGAGCAGGACGCCACCTGCGGTGGTGACCAGGTTGCCACGGTTGTAGGCGATGGATGAGAATGGCACGGCGACACCACCAGCGATTATGGATTGGTGCAGCCTGAGACGTCCTTGATGACGCGGGTCCATCCCTGACGCCAGCGGTCAAGGCCGAACGTCTCAGCCACCTCGCGAGCCCGGCGGCCCAGGCGGGCCCGCAGTTCGGGGTCGCGCTTCAGCCGTAGGGTTGCGTCGTACAGGGCTCGCGCAGTCGGTTCGATCAGGAGTCCGCTGTAGTTGTCCTGGACGAGGTCCGAGAGGCCGCCTACCGGTGTCGTCACCACGGCGCAACCGCTGGCCATGGCTTCCAGGCAGGAGAGCGACGTGCCTTCCGTTGACTTCGACGGAATCCATGCGACGTCCGTATGCCGGTAGAGGTCGGGCATGAGGTGCGGTGGCAACCAGTAGTAGTACACACGGTCGTGGGATGAGGCCCAGGCCATGAGCATGCGCTCCATAGCGTCGTCGTGTGCACGGCCGACGAAGTGCACTTCGACGTCGGGGTCGTCTTCGGTGAGCCAGAGCGCCGCCCTTCCAGCCTCGTTGATGCCGCGCACGGTGGTAGCGCGCCTGGGAAATGCGACGCGGACTCTATCGCCTGATCTTGCCTTCGGCGCAAATGCCTTGGTGTCCACGAAGTTCGGCACATAGACAAACTTCGTGGCGAGGGTCGGCCACGTGGCGCGCACCCAATTGATCGTTGCCGTGTCGACCGAGACCACCCGGCGCACACCACCTATGGCGAGCTCAAGCCGGCGCAGCCATTCGTCCCGCTCCGGCTGGGTGGGGTGGAACTTGTCGGTGCCGGGATGATCCCAATAGATGCCGTGCGAAACAGAGATGCTGCGTGGGAACGCGGTCGGATAGGCAAGGAAGGTCACGAAGTATATCGCGAGGTCCGCATCGACCGCCTGCTCGAAGAAGACTTGGTTCAAGTGCGGCATGGTCTGGTAAGGGACATCGCTCTCGGGTACGCCCCGGAGCGGGACGCCGGGAATGATCTCCTTGCGCCAGTTATCGCCGATCTGCCACCACTCGACCTCGTAGCCTAGGTCGAGCAGGAGATGCGTCAGCTCTACACCGTAGCGTTCAGCGCCACCGTAGACCTGGCGAACGCCTGACGGCTCGAGATGGTTCGACGTTAGAATCGCCACGCGCTGAGTCAACGCACAACACGCTCCGTTCAGGTTCGAGTCTGAGGGTGGGCAGCGTCCCAGGATGCCACTAGCTCAGAGCAACGAACACGATGTCGAAGCCGACGTCGATGTTCTGGTACGTCGCTTGCGCGTTGGCGGGCAGAATGACATCGAACTGCACGTTCTCGTTACCGGTGGCGAGGGTGAGATCTTGCCCTGGGCTGGTCGGTTGGTCGATCAGGGCCGACATCGTCCCTGCGAACAGCGGCGATGCCGTGGCGTCTGGTGAACCCGCGGTGACGCTGACCAGGAGTTCCGACACGAGTCGCGTCGCGGCGGATTGGGTCGTCGTGCCGCCGGGCGACCAGTTGACGGTCACCTGGAAGAACTCGTCGACGCTGCCAGTGTTGGACACGTTGACAACGCCGGTCGCCGTGGATCCGGGCGTCATGTTGGTGGCGGTGACGATCGCATCGGTGGGGGAAACCGCAAGCGCCACGTCGCCGGTGTTGGCCTGGTTGCCGGTCGGGTCGGTGATCCCGAAGGTGAACGCCATGGTAGCATCCTCTTTCCTCGTGGGGAGTTCCCGGGGCGCTGCCCGGATTATGTTATGTCGCGATTTTCCCCTGGACACGGTCCAGACAGAACAATGCGACATAAATTGTCGTGGGAAGTCACTCACCATCGACAGGGGGTGCCCGAGTTGCCTCACGTGGTTGCCATGCTGCCCGTTCGTAATGAGGAGAGCCGGTATCTCTCACGTGTGTTGGCAAGGCTTGCAGAGTTGGCGGATGTCATCGTGGCCTACGACGACGCCTCGACCGACGCGACAGTTGAGGTCTGCCGCTCGTCGCCCAAGGTCGAGGTCCACCGCGGCCTCTCACCGTTGCTTCCAGTGGATGAATCCGCATTGCGCGAGGATCTGTGGCACTTGGTGCTGGAGCATGAGCCGGAGTGGGTGCTGGCACTCGACGCCGACGAAGAGTTCGAACAGCGGGCCGTTGCCGAATTGCCGCACCTCATGGACCAGAGCGATTACGACGTGATCGCATGCCGGATCTTCGACCACTGGGGGAGCGAGAGCCACGTGCGGGTAGATGGCCCGTGGAACCCCTGGAACCGCTTTTCACCCGTCGCAGTCCGAGTTGTGCAGGGTATCCCATCCGCGTGGCCGTCGCGGCCGATTCACTGCGGTCGCTTTCCCCGCGCCTATCTCGACCGTGCGACATTCTACAGCCACTTGCGCGTACGGCATTTCGGCTGGGCGCGACAGGAGGACCACCTGCGCAAGTATCTGTTCTATCGTGAGCGCGACCTGTCGGTCGTCGGCAAGGTGAGACAGCAGACGGAGTCAATCATCAGCGCGAACGTCGCGTTGGAACCGTGGCTGGACGTTCGCCCAGCACCATGGCTCGCGGAATGGCAGGAGGAATAGCATGCGGATCTCACTGGTGATACCGAATCTCCTGACCTGGGACGGGGAGCGACTTGTGACCGGCGGGCTCGAGCGCCTCGCCTGGCATCTCCTCGATCTGATGCGGGGCGCGGGCTACGAGGTCGACGTGCACCAGAATGCCAGTCAGGACTGGCAGCGCACGGTGCAAGGCGTGTCTGTGCGGGGACACGGCCTAGCCGCCATCTCGCCGCTGGCGGCGCTAGAATCGATCCACCACGAGACGGAGCGTTGCCTCTATCTCTCGATCCTGCAGGAGCCAAGGGCGTTCCGCCCGCGCTCGCTCGTGGTCTCGCACGGGGTTTGGTGGGACGGCAAGGGAATCGCGGCCGAGTCTCATCTCAACCTCTGTCGTAGCGTTCTGGAGCAGGCAGCAGAGGTCGTGTCGGTGGACTACAACTTCAAGAACGTCATGCGGGCGACGTTCCCGGACTACGCCGATCGCATCACGGTGATTCCAAACCCCGTGGATCTCGACAGATTCCACCCGCCGGCCGCGCCTCGCCAGGGCAGGTTGCAGGTTCTCTTTCCGCGCAGGCTGGATCCTGCGCGCGGGCTCGACCTGTTCCTCGATGCCATGGCACCGCTTCTTGCTGAGCGACGGGACATGGAGGCGGTCCTCGCTGTGGACGCGAACGACCCGGCCAAGACGCGGGATCTGCAGCAAAGGCTCGCAGACTTGAGCGTGGCCGGTTCCGTCAGCATGCGGACGGCGACCTTCGACCAGATGCCGGAGCTCTACCGTCGTGCAGACATCGCCGTCATACCTTCCCTATACAGCGAGGGCACCTCACTGTCGCTGCTGGAGGCGCTCGCATCGGGATGCGCGGTGGTGACCAGCGATGTCGGCGGCATCACCAACGTCATACTGGATGGTTTCAATGGCCTGATGGTCCCACCGCGAGCGCAACCCCTGCGCGAAGGAATCGCTGCCTTGGCGGCAGACCCCGACCTGAGAGCGCGCCTCGGCGCCAACGCGCGCGCCAGTGCGGTCGCCTTCGCCCTGCCGCGCTGGGCGGCAACTTGGCGCGACGTCTTGCACCGCACATATGGTGATCCCTGACACGGCCACCCCGTGGCGCATGGGCCCCGTCCGGCCGGGAACCCGGCAGCCGGGGCCAGGGCGGTGGGCGCCGCTCGCGCCGCCTTTGCGGCGCGTGGTGGGGCGCGAGACAAGGGAAAGGGCCGGGGCTATGACGCCCGGCCCCTTCCCTTGTCCTTCGGCTACGCGTCAGAACGTCTTCGGGTGATCGGTCGCCTCCCAGTCCCGGCTTGCGGCCAGGGGGATGCCCTGCCCGCGGAAGAAGGCCACCGCAGCCGCAAACATGCCTGCGCCTGCCCAGCTACCAAGGATATCGCACTCGGCGTCGACTCCTGTGGTGCCCAGCAGCAGGGCCAGGTGACCAAGCTCTGTCCCGGAATGCGCCTGCACCCAGAGACCGCCGTCGATGTCGTCCAGGACCGCCTCTGGATTGCGGTCCCGGGCGCCTCATGCTACCATGGCGGCGCCAGCTTCTGGGAAGGGGGTCCGGCCGATGCACATGGCGACGGACCTTCTGACTCTCGAGGCAAACATTTAGGCCCCTCGCGCTTTTTTGCATGCTTCCGCTGCATAGCGCGAGGGGGTTTTTCTGCCCATGCGGCGCATATTCGCCGTGCCCGCCTACAGGCGGTACTGGCTTGGGGACCTTTGCGGCGGCATCCTGGCCGAAGTCGTGCAGGTAGCCGTCATGTGGTATCTCACGTCCTACGGCCATTCCCCGCAGGCCCTGGGCCTTTACAGTTTCTTCGCCGACGCGCCCGTCGCGCCCGGCGGCGTCCTTGTCGCCCAGCTCTTCCGGCGCTGCAAGGTCCGTTCCGTGATGATGCTCGATCTCGTTGCGCGATCGCTCGGCTACGCCGTCCTTGCCGGCTGTCTCCTTGCCGGAAGGGGCCATGGGGTGCCGTTCTGGACGTTCGATCTCGTCGCGGCCGTGACCGCACTCTTCGTCATGGCGCCCTCGGCCGGCGGGCCAAGCCTCTGGCCAAGGCTGCTGCCTAAAGCGGAACTCGGGCACGCCATGCAGTCCGAACAGTTCGGCTGGAACCTCAGTTCTGCTGTCGGTCCTCTGCTGGCTGGCGCTTTGGTCACTGCGGCGGGCCTGCCGGCGATTGCGCTGGCGGCAGCTCTGCTCTTTGCAGGACTCGGCCTCAACCTCGCGACGCTTCGCCTGGAGGGTCCCGACCCGCAGGCAACAGAGGCCGAGGGAAAGACGCCTCAGGCAAGCCTTCTTGCCGTCTGGCGCATCGTGGCGCGGGAGCGGGCGCTCCTTCTCCCGACCGTGCTCTTCTGGGTGCTGAACCTGGTGGGCGGAATGCAGGGCGTGTTCCTGCCGCTCATCGTCCACACCTTCTGGCAGGGTCCGGCCTGGCTCTATGGCGCCCTCTTGGGCACGGCCGCACTGAGCGGACTCCTCGGCAGCATCACCCTCGCGAGTGCCCAAGGCGGGGACCTCCTGCGCAAGGTGATGCTGGGGGAACTGGCCGCGAGCCTGGCGTCGCTTCTGTTGGTGCCTGGCCTGCGCAGTCCTCTCTTTGCGTTCGCGGCACTCGGCATCTCATCCGCGATCTCCGCCGCGACGGCCACGTGGGTCCTCCAGCTTCGCTTTGACGCGACAGGCGAACGGGAGCGGCCCGTCGTGCTCGCCTACATCCGGACGGCCCTCTATTCCGCGTCGCCGCTCGGCGCGCTCGTCGCAGGCGGCGTCTGGCGGCCCGCATCGGCGGCTGCCTGGCTCGCGGGAGGCAGTGGCCTGATGTTCCTCGCAGCCCTCGTGGGTCTCGCCGCGGCGGGGCCTGGGCGCCGGAACGCGGCCGTCGGGGCGTCCCGCTAGACCGGCGGCGCCTTCCCCGGTCGAGGGCCAACCGCTTGCTGGACCTGGAAGATACGGGTATCCTCTGGCCAAGGCAGCTATGCGTGAGGTCTGGCCGACGACGGGCTTGGTCGTTGGGCTGGAAATGCGGGGTGATCGCGTGGAGGCGTTCCAGGAGCGCGAGAGCATCCGCGCGCAGGAGCTCCTGCGCGAGCAGGTGCAGCGTGACGAACAGACGCTGGTGGTCCCGGACCGGGAGGCAGGCTCCGGCCGGGGACACGGGAAGCTGGGCTTGCTGCTGCGGGCGATCTTGCGCCGGCAGGCGAGATGAGCCCTCGTGCTTGACCGACCTCGCCGCCCACGGTAAAGTCACGCTAAGAGTCTTGGGCTTCTTGCATGGAGAGGCTAGCGACAATTCGACCTCGCCTTGGCGGGGGGAGACCGATGCGGAAGAGAGTAACGCCAGGCCGACGTGCAGCGAACCGGAACTGGTGCGAGCCGGGACGGCGGCAGGGCGCGAAGATCACTTCCAAGGTTCGCGGCGAGACGCCGCCCCTAGCGGCGGCGAGGTAGCCGGCGACGCGTGGCGCACGTGATCGCGCATGGAGCCCGGCCCAGGCCGGGGAAACAAGGTGGTACCGCGGTGACAGCCCGCCCTCGTGCAGGCTGTCACCGTTTTTGTTCCGAACAGGGGAGGCTATTTCCGTGGACTATCGCGAGACGGTTCTCCTGCCGAAGACGGAATTCCCCATGCGCGCGAACCTGCCCGAGCGCGAGCCCGGGTGGCTCAGCTATTGGCAGGAGCATGGCCTTTACGAGGCGGCGCTCCGGCTGCGCGCCGGCGGGGAGCCCTTCATCCTGCACGACGGCCCGCCGTACGCCAATGGCGACATCCACATGGGTACGGCGATCAACAAGGTCCTCAAGGACACGGTGACGCGCTTCCAGACGATGCAGGGCAGACCCGCGCCCTATGTGCCCGGCTGGGACACCCACGGGCTGCCGATCGAGATGCTGGCGCTGCGCGAGATGCGCCGCGACCGCCACAGCCTCGACGACCTCGCCTTGCGCCAGGCCTGCAGGGCTTTCGCCGAGCGCCACATCGCCCAGATGACGGAGCAGTTCAAGCGTCTCGGGGTGCTGGGCGACTGGCAGAACCCGTACGTCACGATGAATCCCGTCTACGAGGCGCAGGAACTCCGGGTGTTCGGCGAGATGTACGAGCGCGGGCTCGTCTACAAGGGCTTCAAGTCCGTGCACTGGTGCCCCATCGACGAGACGGCGCTGGCGGAGGCCGAGATCGAGTACAAGGACGTCTCGTCGCCCTCGATCTACGTCAGCTTCCCGATCGAGGCGGCCCCGGCCGCCGGGGATCTCGTCGGGGCAGGGCTCGTGATCTGGACGACGACGCCCTGGACCCTGCCCGCCAACGAGGCGGTCGCGCTGCATCCGGATCTCCTCTACGCGCTCTACGAAAGCGAGCACGGGCCTTTGGTCATCGCCGTGGCCGCCGAGGAGCGCCTCAAGGGCAAGCTCGGCCTCGGCCGCCAGCTGCGGCAGGTGCCGGCCCGGGAGCTCGAGGGCGCGCTCCTCGGCCATCCGGTCTTCGACCGGCAGGTGCCCATCGTCTACGGCGGGCACGTCACGGCCGAGGACGGGACCGGTGCCGTGCACACCGCTCCGGGGCACGGCGAGGAGGACTTCGAGATGGGCCGGCAGTACGGGCTGCCGGTGACCGTGCCCGTCGATGACCACGGCGTCTTCAACGAGCTCGCGGGTCCCTTCCAGGGCCTGCGCTACGACGAGGCGCAGCCGAGGATCCTCGCGTACGTCAAGGAGCGCGGCAGGCTCTTGCGCTCCGAGGAGATCCGCCACCAGTACCCGCACTGCTGGCGCTGCCGCGGGCCGGTGCTGTTCCGCGCCACCGAGCAGTGGTTCGGCTCGGTCGAGGCGATCCGCGACGACATCCTGCGGGCCACGGAGAAGGTCCAGTGGGTCCCGGCCTGGGGCGAGGCACGCATGCGCCAGATGACGGCCGAGCGCGCCGACTGGTGCATCTCGCGCCAGCGCGTCTGGGGCGTGCCGATCCCGGCCTTCTACTGCGAGGGCTGCGACGAGGTGCTGGTGACGCGCGAGACGGTTGGCCGGGTGGCGGACATCGTGCAGGAGCGGGGGGCGGACATCTGGTGGCAGATGAGCCCCGAGGAGCTCCTGCCCCAGGGCCAGCGCTGCCCGCACTGCGGCGGCGCGAGCTTCCGCAAGGAGAAGGACATCCTGGACGTCTGGTTCGACTCGGGCTCGTCGCACGCCGCCGTGCTGATGACGCGCGAGGGGCTGCGCTGGCCTGCCGACCTCTATCTCGAGGGTCCGGACCAGTTCCGCGGCTGGTTCAACTCGTCCCTGACGACGGCTGTCGCGACGCAGGGTGAACCTCCCTACCGGGCGGTGCTCTGCCACGGCTTCGTGGTGGACGGCGACGGGCGCAAGATGTCGAAGTCGCTCGGCAACGTCGTGCGTCCGTCGGAGATCCTGGACAAGTTCGGGGCGGACATCCTGCGCCTGTGGGCCACAAGCGCCGACTTCACGGCCGACGTGCACGTCAACCAGGAGATCCTCGGCCAGGTGGCGGAGGGCTACCGCAAGATCCGCAACACCTGGCGCTTCCTGCTCGGCAACCTCCAGGACTTCGATCCTCTGGCCGACATGGTGCCGCTCGCGGATCTCGAGGGACTCGAGGGCTACATGCGCGGCCGGCTCGGCCGGCTGGTCGAGACCTGCGAGCGCGCCTACAGCCAGTACCAGTACCAGGCCATCTACTACCATGGCCTCAACTTCTGCGCGGTCGACCTTTCGAGCCTCTACCTCGACGTGCGCAAGGACCTCCTCTACTGCGGCGGCAGGGACGACCAGGCCCGCCGCGCCGCGCAGACCTTCATCTGGCACGCGGCGTCCGTGCTGGCGCGCCTCTTCGCGCCGATCCTCTCGTTCACGGCGGACGAGGTCTGGTCGTATCTGCCGGGGGCGAGAGATCAGGCCTGGTCGGTGCAGCTTGCGGACTTCCCGCGGGCGGCGGACTACCCCCTGGACGAAGCGCTCGACCAGAAGTTCGGCGCCTTGCTCGACCTGCGCGACGAGGCCCTCAAGGCGCTGGAGGTCGCGCGGGCCGAAAAGCGCATCGGCAAGTCGACCGACGCGGACCTCGTCTTCAAGCTGCCCGCAGGGAACCTCAAGGACCTGGCCGAGCGGGACCACGAGCTTCTGGCGGACCTTTGCATCGTCTCGCACGTCGAGATCCGCGCGGGCGAGCGCTCTGTGGCGGTGGAGCCGTCCCAGGCGCCGCGCTGCGAGCGCTGCTGGCTGCATCGCGAGGACGTCGCGGACGACCTCTGCGGCCGCTGCCGCTCCGTCGTGAATCCCTGATGGGCGAGGAGCCCAGGGCGCCAGGGCAGGACGGGGGCGGCGCAGCCCTGCCAGCCGCCGCGGACCATGCACACCCGGAGCTCCTCGAACGCATCGCCGCCTACATGGAGTCCGTGAACCTCGGCGCCTACGTCGACCTCTACCGGCGGCCGTGGCGCATGCTCTGGCTCAACTTCGTCGCGGGTCTCGCGCGCGGCGTCGGCATGGCGATCGGCTTCGCGATCCTGGGGGCGTTCGTCATCTACATCTTGCGCTCGTCGTTCCTGGACAACCTACCCGTGATCGGCAAGATCATCGCCCAGCTCGTGCAAATCGTGCAGCACGAGACGCAGGGGGGCGTCGGGAGGTAGGCCTTCATGGAGATCGAGGCAAGGCTGGAGCGGCGCAGGCAGGAACTGCTGGGTCGGATCGACGAATTGCGGGACGACGGCCTGGGAGAGTCGTTTAAGGAGTCGACGCAGGAGCTCTCGAGCTACGACAACGAACTCGCCGACAACGCGAGCGAACTCTACGAGCGGGAAAAGGACTACGGCCTTTTGGAGGGCCTGCAGGCGCAATTGCAGAAGGTGGAGGACGCCAAGCGCCGGCTCAAGGCCGGCAGCTACGGGCGATGCCTGCGCTGCGGCCAGCGGATCGAGGCCGAAAGGCTGCAAGCCCTGCCCTGGGCGGAGACCTGCGCCCGTTGCGCCACAGAGGAGGTCGAACGCAACCGTCGGCGGCCGCCGGTGGGGCACGCGCTGCCCCGCGACCGCGAGATGTTCGCCCACTCCTTCCGTGACGGCAAGGACGAAGTCGAGTTCGACGGCGAGGACACCTGGCAGTCCATGGCGCGCTGGGGCAACGCCAATACGCCGCAGGACACGCCGCCCGCGATCCGCAACGACGAGGCCTACGTCGATTCCATGGAGCTGCGCAACGCCGTCGAGGGCGTCGAGCTGCTCATCGATTCCGAGGGCGAACCGCTGCGCGTTCGCAGCAGGGAGGTCGATCCGGACATTTGATCGCCATTCTTGTGGCCATCGTGGTCTTCATCCTGGACCGCATCACCAAGGCGTGGGCCGTGACCCATCTGGTGCTCGGCGCGAGCGTACCCGTCCTGCCGCTTGTGGACTGGACCCTCGTCGAGAACCGGGGCGCGGCCTTCGGCATGTTCTCCGGCGCGACGGCGGGCCTCGTCCTGGTCGCCTTGGCGGCGATCGTGGGACTCGTCGTCCTGCTGCGCCGCCGTCCCTCGGTCGTCGTGCAGCTGGGCGTCGGCGGCGTGCTCGGAGGGGCGCTCGGCAATCTTTACGACCGCATCATGCTGCACAGCGTCGTGGACTTCATCGACGTGCGCGTCTGGCCCTACGTCTTCAACGTCGCGGACATCGGCATCACGCTAGGCGCGATCGTGCTGATCGTAGCCCTATGGCGCCAGAACTGACGGCCAGGGTGCCTGAGGAGCTCGCAGGCGAGCGCTTCGACGTCGCCCTCGCCAGACTCTCGGGCCTGACGCGCAGCCAGGCGCAGATCCTGGTGCGGCAGGGACTGGCGCTGCTCATGGGGCAGCAGGCCGCGCCATCGCGCAAGGTTTCGGCGGGCGAGGAGATCTCCTGGCCGCCCAGGGAGCCCGAGCACCTGCACGCCGAGCCCCAGGACCTGCCGCTCGCCATCGTCTTCGAGGACGAGCACCTTATGATCATCGACAAGCCGCGGGGACAGGTCGTGCATCCGGCGGCCGGCCACCGTGACGGCACGCTCGTCAACGCGGTGCTGCACCACGTCGGGACCCTCCCGGGCGGAGATCTCATGCGGCCCGGCATCGTGCACCGCCTCGACAAGGACACATCGGGCCTGATGCTGGTGGCCAAGAGCGAGGTCGCCTTCCGCCGGCTGCAGCGCATGATCGCTGCGCGGGCCGTCCACCGGACCTACGACGCGCTGGTCTACGGCACTCCCAAGGCGGAGGCGGGGACGGTGGACCGCCCGATCGGCCGCCGCCCGGGCGATCGCCAGCGTTTCGGCGTGGTCGCGGGGGGGCGCGAGGCGGTGACGCACTGGCGCCTCGGCGAGAGTTTCGGTCGCGAGAGCTGGCTGCGGCTCCGGCTCGAGACCGGACGCACGCACCAGATCCGCGTGCACCTGCAGTCGATCGGGCTGCCCGTGGTCGGCGACCCTGTCTACGGCACGGCGCCGCATGCCCAGGGCCAGTTCCTGCACGCCGTGCGCCTGCGGCTACAGCATCCGGTCACGCGGATGGAACTTTCGTTCTTCGCTCCCTGGCCCCCCGACATGCTCGGGCATCTCGAGGGCCTTTGCCGGGCGCAGCATCTGGACTTCGGAGGGGTGGTCGAGCGGATTGGCCGCGAAGATTCTTGACGCGGACGCGATGCGCCGCGCGCTCTGGCGGATGGCCCACGAGATCCTGGAACAGCTCGGTGGCCCGCAGGACCTTCTCCTGGTCGGCATCCCGAGTCGCGGCGAACCCCTGGCGCAGCGTCTTGCGTCCTTCATCGAGCAGATCGAGGGACGGAGGCCGCCTGTGGCCAGGGTCGAGATCGGGCCGTATCGCGACGATCGGCGCGGCGGGGCAGGACCTGCGCCCGGCATTCCCGTCGGTGGCAGATCGGTCGTGCTCGTGGACGACGTCCTGCATACCGGACGCACGGTGCGCGCGGCGCTGGATGCCATTGTCGACTGGGGCCGTCCGCAGCGGGTGCTGCTGCTCGTCATGATCGATCGCGGGCATCGCGAACTGCCGATTCGCGCAGACTTCGTCGGGAAGAACGTGCCGACGGCGCAGCGCGAACGCGTGTTCGTACGCCTTTTGGAGATCGATGGGCTTGACGAGGTCGTGCTTGAGCGAGACAATACCAAGGAATAGAGCGCGTCCCTTTAAGTTCGGTCCCGTGAGGCCGGCAAGGGTGCTTAAGTGGATTTTGCCACGCCCTTTCCCGCCGATGAGCGGGGAAGGGCGTTTCGGTTTGCCGGCGGCGCGCAGGGAGGGAAAGCGATGCAAGGCCGCGTCAAGTCGCCCGTCCGCGTCCGGCTCGATCGCCTCGTCAAGATGCGCGATTTCGAGCCTGTCGACCTCGAGCGCCTGCTCGCCCGCGGGCAGGAGATCTTCGAAGGACAGCCCGCCCAGCAGTTCCAGGGTGCGGTCGCGACCGTCTTCTACGAGAACTCCACGCGCACCAGGAACTCATTTCAGCAGGCCGGGCGCCGGCTTGGGCTCGATGCCCTGCAGGTGGGGCGCGAGGGCTCGAGCATCCAGAAGGGCGAAACCCTGGAGGACACCTTGCATACCCTGAGAGCCCTCGGCGCGGTGATCGCCGCCGTGCGCACGCCAGAACCCGGGGCGCTCGAGGAACTGCCCGATGTCGGCATGCCGCTCGTCAACGCGGGCGACGGCTGGCGGCAGCACCCGACGCAGGCCTTGGCCGACCTCCTGGCCGTGCGGCTCGCGGGACGCGAGATCGCGGGGGCGCGCCTGATGATCGTCGGCGACATCCTGCACAGCCGCGTCGCGCGCTCCGCGGCGGACGGCTTCGCGATGCTCGGGGCGGAGGTCTGGCTCGCGGGCCCGCCGACGCTCCTGCCGCCCGGCCTCGCGCAGGCCCTCGGCGCTCGGCAGGTTGCCCTGGAGGACGGGCTGCGGGCGGCTGACCTGATCATGGTGCTGAGGCTCCAGCAGGAGCGCATGGAACGCGGCTACCTGCCGTCGCTCGGCGAGTACCGGCGGGAGTGGGGACTTACGGCCGAGCGCCTCGCGCTGCTGCGCGAGGATGCCATGGTGCTCCACCCGGGACCGCAGAACCGCGGCGTCGAGCTTGACGCGGACGTCATCCGCGACCCGCGCAGCCTGATCCACCGGCAGATCGCGTGCGGCGTCGCCATGCGGGCCGCCCTGATGGAGGCGATGCTCGATGCGCGTTGACGTGCGGGGCGCTCGCCTCTTCGATCCCGCCGCGGGCCTCGACCGCGTTGCGGACCTGCTCGTCGAGGACGGCGCCATCGCCGCCATCGGCCACGGCCTGCCGCACGGCGATGAGACCGTGGAGGCCGAGGGGGCTCTCGTGACGCCGGGTCTTTGCGATGTGCACGTCCACCTGCGGGAACCGGGACAGACGCACAAGGAGGACATCGGCTCGGGCCTCAGGGCGGCGCTCGCCGGCGGGTTCACGGATGTCTGCGCGATGCCGAACACGAAGCCGCCGATCGACGAGCCCTGGCTCCTGGGCCAGGTGCTCGCCCGCGCGGCCGGCCATCCCGTGCGCATGCACCAGATCGCCGCGATGACCAAGGGGCAGGCAGGAGCCGAACTGACCGAGTTCGGCGCCCTGCGCGAAGCCGGCGCCGTGGCATTCTCCGACGACGGGCACGGCGTCGCCCGCAGCACGGTCATGCGGCTCGCGCTCCAGTACGCGCAGGCCTGGGACGCCTTGATCGTCAGCCATGCCGAGGACCCCGAGCTTGCCGGGGCGGGCGTGATGCACGAGGGTCAGGTCTCCTACAGGCTCGGCCTGCCCGGCCAGCCGCGCAGCGCAGAGTCCTCGATCGTCGCGCGGGATCTCGAACTCCTGCGCGATGTCGGCGGCCGGCTGCACGTGGCGCACGTCTCCACGAAGGAGACGCTGGCCCTGATCTTGAGGGCCCGCGAAGACGGGCTCCAGGTGAGCGCGGAGGTGACGCCGCACCACCTCCTGCTGACGGATGAGGCCGTGGCAAAGATGGGCAGCCGCGCCAAGATGAACCCGCCCCTGCGCACGGCGTCCGACCGCGACGCCCTGCGAAAGGCCCTTCGGGAGGGACTTATCGACTGCATCGCGACCGACCACGCGCCGCACAGCGACCGCGAGAAGGAGCAGGGGATGCTCTCGGCGCCCTTCGGCGTCATCGGACTCGAGACCGCGTTCAGCTCGCTCTACACCGACTTGGTGCAGGAAGGTCTCCTGAGTCTCGAGCGGCTCGTGACCGCGCTGACCGCGGGGCCGCGCGAGAGATTCGGGCTGGCGCCCAGCGTCGTTCGCGAGGGCGAGGCGGCCCGCCTCAGCGTCTTCGATCTCGCCGCGCGCTGGACGGTCGGGCCCGGAGCGCTGCGCTCGAGAAGCGGCAATTCGGCCCTCCTGGGCCGCAGCCTCAAGGCCAGGGCGCTTGGCATCATTACGGAAGGCAGGTGGCATCCGGTTGCAGAGTGATCGCATCTCCGCAGTGCTCGAGCTCGAGGACGGGCGGATTTTTCCCGGCAGCCTGGTGGGACCGGATGACGTCGTCGGGGAGGTCGTCTTCACGACGGCGATGACAGGATACGGCGAGATCGCCACCGATGCGTCCTACGCCGGGCAGATCGTCGTCATGACCTTCCCGGAGATCGGCGTCTACGGCATCGACCCCGGAGCGCTCGAGGCGGCGCGGCCGACCCTGCGCGGCCTTGTGGTGCGCTCCCTGCAGGAGGACCCGAGCCACGCGACGAGTCGCGTCGGCATCGTTCCCTTCCTGCAGGGCGCCGGCGTGCCGATCCTCGGAGACGTGGACACGCGCGCCCTGACCCGCCATCTGCGGCGGGCGGGCACGATGGCGGGCCGGATCGCCCGCGCGGCACGCGGCGACGTTCCGCAGGCCTCGTGTCAGCTCGTGCGGGACATGGCCACCCGCGAGAGCTACTGGTTCTCGCGCGAGGGAGACGGGCCGGTGGTGGCCGTCGTCGACTTCGGCCTCAAGTCCGACATCCTGCGCCAACTGGCGGCTGCCGGCGCGCGGGTCTTCGTCGTGCCACCCGATGCGCCGCTCGCGGCAATCGAGGAGGCGGGGGCGCAGGGCGTCGTGCTGTCGAACGGTCCCGGCGACCCGTCGCTGATGCCGGAGTTTGCCGTGAAGGCACGCCAGGTCGCGGAGTGCTGGCCGACGCTCGGCATCTGCCTCGGACACCAACTGCTCGCGCTCGGCTATGGCGGCCGGACGTTCAAGCTGCCCTTCGGCCACCGCGGCGCGAACCACCCGGTCGGCCACGGCGGCAGCCGGCCCGGAGAGGTCACCAGCCAGAACCACGGCTACGCGGTCGAGGAGGGGAGCCTCGAACAGACGCCGCTCGTCGTGACGGAACGCCATCTCAACGACGGCACCGTCGAGGGCCTCAGACACAAGGGGCGCCCGGTCTTCTCGGTGCAGTACCACCCTGAGGCGGGACCGGGACCGTGGGAGGCCCGCGGCACCTTCGGGCGCTTCGTCGCGTCGCTGGGAGGTGTCGCCTGATGGGCCGGCAGGGGCTGCCGCGCAAGGTGCTGGTGATCGGCTCCGGCCCGATCGTGATCGGGCAGGCGGCCGAGTTCGACTACGCGGGAACCCAGGCCTGCCAGTCCCTGCGCGAGGAAGGCGTCGAGGTGGTGCTCGTCAACTCGAACCCGGCGACGATCATGACGGACCCGGGCATTGCCGACCGCGTCTACCTCGAGCCGCTGCTGCCCGAGTACCTCGAGCGCATCATCACGCGCGAGCGTCCGGACGGTCTTTTGCCAACCCTCGGCGGGCAGGTCGGGCTCAACCTCGCGGTGCAGCTCGAGGAGTCAGGGGTGCTTCGGCGCCATGGCGTCCGCCTCCTCGGCACAGGCGTCGCGGCGATCAAGGGCGCCGAGGACCGCGAGGCCTTCCGCGCCCTCATGTTGCGTCTTGGCGAGCCGATTCCCGAGAGCCGCACCGTCGAAAGCATCCAGGACGGCGTCGCCTTCGCGCGGGAGGTCGGCTACCCGGTGATCGTGCGCCCGGCCTACACCCTGGGCGGCACCGGCGGCGGCATCGCCCCGGACGAGGCTGAGCTCGAGGCAGTCCTGGCGCGCGGGCTCGCGCTCTCGCCGATCCGCCAGTGCCTTGTCGAGGAGTCCATCCAGGGCTGGAAGGAAGTCGAGTACGAGGTCATGCGCGATCGCCTCGATCAGGCGATCACGGTCTGCAACATGGAGAACATCGACCCTGTCGGCGTGCACACAGGGGACTCGATCGTCGTGGCGCCGAGCCTGACCCTGACGGACCGCGACTACCAGATGCTGCGCTCGGCCTCGCTGCGCATCATTCGTGCGCTCGGTGTCGAGGGCGGCTGCAACGTGCAGTTCGGCCTGCATCCGCTGTCGGGGGAGTACCGGGTCATCGAGGTGAACCCCCGCGTCAGCCGCTCGAGCGCCCTGGCCTCGAAGGCGACCGGCTACCCGATCGCGAAGCTCGCCGCCAAGCTCGCGCTGGGACTCACGCTGGACGAGCTGCGCAACCCCGTGACGGGACGCACCTCGGCCCTCTTCGAGCCGGCGCTCGACTACGTCGTCGTCAAGATCCCGCGCTGGCCGTTCGACAAGTTCGCCCAGGCGGACCGGCGCCTCGGCACGCAGATGCAGGCGACGGGCGAGGTGATGGCGATCGGCCGCACCCTGCGCGCCGCTCTTCTGAAGGCGGTGCGCTCGCTCGAGATTGGCACCTACCACCTGCGCCTCAAGGAGATCGAAGGCAAGTCGGACGAGGAACTGGTCGAACTCGCGCGCACGCCGGACGACCGGCGGATCTTCGCGGTGGCGGAGCTTTTGCGCCGCGGCCGCGAGATCGAGGAGCTGTGGCGCCTGACGGCGATCGACCGCCACTTCCTGCGTGAGATCAGCCGCATCGTCGCCCTTGAACGGGAGCTCATGGACAACCCGCAGGACATCGCTCTGCTGCGCCGGGCGAAGCGCGACGGCTTCTCGGACCGCATGATCGCGGAGCTCTGGGGCGAGGACGCCGCTGACATCCGGCGGCTGCGCCGCAGCCACGGCATCGTGCCGACCTACAAGATGGTCGACACCTGCGCCGCCGAGTTCGACGCCGAGACGCCCTACTACTACTCGACCTATGAGATGGAGGACGAGGCACCGGTCGAGGAAGGCGAGCGCTCCGTGCTCGTGCTTGGCTCCGGGCCAATCCGCATCGGCCAGGGCATCGAGTTCGACTGCTCCGCCGTGCACGCGTTGGGCGCCCTGCGCCAGGCCGGGCGGCGTTCGATCATGATCAACTCGAACCCGGAGACGGTCTCGACCGACTGGACGCAGTCCGATCGGCTCTACTTCGAGCCGCTCGGATTCGAGGACGTCCAGGAGATCGCCGAGCGCGAGCATGTCGAGGGAGTGCTGGTGCAGTTCGGCGGCCAGACCGCGATCAACCTCGCGAGCAGCCTGCAGGAGGCCGGGATCCCGATCCTGGGCACGCAGGCGCAGGGGATCGATGCGGCGGAGGACAGAAGGCAGTTCGACGCCCTGCTGGAACGGCTGGGCCTCAGGCGTCCGCTCGGACGGACGGTCCTCGACGCCGAAGCCGCCCTCGCGGTGGCCGGCAAGATCGGCTACCCGGTCCTGGTGCGCCCGTCGTTCGTGCTCGGCGGTCGCGCCATGGAGATCTGCTACGGCCCCGAAGACCTCGCGGAATACCTCGAGCGCGCCGCCGGCGCCATGCCGGGCCGGCCGATCCTCGTCGACCAGTACCTGCCAGGCCTCGAACTCGAGGTGGACGCGGTGGCGGACGGCGAGGAGGTGCTCGTCGGCGGCATCATGCAGCATATCGAGCGGGCGGGGGTGCACTCCGGCGACTCGATCGCCGTCTACCCGGCACCGGGCATCGACGAGCAGCTGGAGGCGGAGATCTGCGAGGCGACGCGTCGC
This sequence comes from Bacillota bacterium, assembly GCA_021793315.1. Classification (GTDB taxonomy): domain Bacteria; phylum Bacillota; class Sulfobacillia; order JAJZYS01; family JAJYTV01; genus JAJZQO01. The sequence continues at coordinate 24,125 of JAJYSZ010000008.1, forward strand.
CTGGCGCTGGGACTCGAGACGCGCGGACTCCTGAACGTCCAGTTCGTCGCCTACGAGGGACAGCTCTACGTGATCGAGGCGAACCCGCGCGCGTCGCGCACCCTGCCCTATCTCATGAAGGTGGCGGGGGTGCCGCTCGCGGCGATCGCGACGCAGGTGGCCCTGGGCAGGAGCCTCAGGGATCAGGGCATCACGCCGGGCCTCTGGCCGAAGAGCCCGCACGTCGGCATCAAGTGTCCTGTCTTCTCCTGGGCCAAATTGCGATGCGTCGACGCGACGCTGGGACCGGAGATGAAGTCCACAGGCGAGGTGCTCGGCATCGACCCCGAGTTCTCCCAGGCGCTCATCAAGGCCTTCGCCGCCGCAGGCTACCGCGTGCCCGAGCGGCCGCGGGTGCTCCTCACGATCGCCGACCGCGACAAGGAGGAGGTGCTGCCGCTTGCGGCCGATCTCTACCGCGCGGGGGCGAGGCTCTACGCGACGCAGGGCACGGCCGCGGCGCTCCGGGCGGCCGAGGTCGAGGTGGAAGAGGTGCCGAAGATCGGCGAGAGGGATCCGGACATCCTCGAGCGCATCCGCTCCGGCGACATCGACCTTGTGGTCAACACGTTCACGCAGGGCAGGAGCCCGCTGCGCGACGGCTTCCAGATCCGCAGGACCGCGGTGGAGCACGGCGTGCCGTGCGTCACGTCGCTCGACACCGCGCGTGCGATGCTCGGCGTGATGGCGAAGCCGCGCAGCATGGAGGTGCGGGCCTTGCAGGACTACTTCGCGCCCGACCTGCCGTGAGGCCGCGAGACGTTCGGGTGGTGGAGCGCCTGCAGCCGGCGCCGGACTGTGTCGAACTCGTGATGGAGTTTCCGGACGACGAGGCGCCAAAGCCAGGCCAGTTCTACATGCTCTCCACCGGTGACGGGCGGGACACGTACCTGCCGCGGCCGCTCTCGTTCTACCGCACCTTCTCGCCACGGCGGATGAGCTTCCTCTTCCGCGTGGTCGGGCCGGGAACCCAGGCGCTTGCGGCGCTCAAGCCCCGGGACCGGCTGCAGGCGATGGGGCCGCTGGGGCGTGGCTTCCCTGTGCCCGACCAGCCGATCCGGGCGGTGCTCGTCGGCGGGGGCGTCGGCGTGCCGCCGCTCTGGTCCCTTGGTCGTGCCCTGCTGGAGAGGGGGGCCAAGGTGACCGCGCTCATCGGCGCCAGGACGCGGTCGGGCCTGCTCGGACAGGCGGAGCTGCAGGCGCTCGGCCTCGAGGTGCGGACGGCGACGGACGATGGCACGCGCGGCCACCGCGGGCCCGTCACGGAACTTCTGCCAGGCCTCGATGCCGACCAGGTGTTCGCGTGCGGACCGGAGCCCATGCTGAGGGCCGTGCAGGCCTTCGCGGCGAGCCGCCCCCTGCCGGACACCTACCTGGCGCTCGAGGCTGCGATGGCCTGCGGCTACGGAGTGTGTCTCGGCTGCGCCGTGGAGCGGGCGAAGCCCGACCCGGAGCTCGGCCCCTACGGCACCTATGCCCGCGTCTGCCGCGAGGGGCCCGTCTTCCGCTGGGACGAGGTGAAGTTCTGATGGAAATGGCGACGAAGCTCGCAGGACTTTCGTTCAAGAACCCCGTCCTGACGGCCTCCGGCACCTTCGGCTACGGCCGCGAGGCAGCGGAGCTCTACGACCTTGCAACGCTCGGCGGGGTGATGGTGAAGGGCGTCTCGCGCGAGCCCTGGTCCGGCAACCCGCCGACGCGCATCGCGCGCGCGCCAGGCGGCATGCTCAACGCGATCGGCTTGCAGAACCCCGGCCTCGACCACTTCCTGGCCGTCGACCTGCCGTTCCTGCGCGCCTACGACACCAAGGTGGTCGTGAACGTCGTCGGCCACGACGAGGAGGGCTTTCTGGCCGTTGTCCGCGGTGTGGACGGGCAGGCGGGCGTCGCGGCGATCGAACTCAACATCTCCTGCCCGAACGTGGCGGACGGGCTTCTGTTCTCGCAGGATCCCGCGCGCGCCGCGCAGCTGGTGGCCAGGGTGCGCCTGGAGACGAGCCTGCCCCTGATCGTCAAGATCTCGCCGAACGTCACGGATCCCGTCGCGCTAGGCGCGGCCTGCGCCGAGGCCGGGGCCGACGCGCTCTCGGCCATCAACACCCTGCTGGGTATGGCGATCGACGTCGAGCGCCGCCGGCCGGTGATCGCGAACCGGACGGGCGGCCTCTCCGGGCCGGCCGTGAAGCCAGTCGGTCTGCGCATCGTCTACGATCTCGCGAGGAGCCTCGCCATCCCCGTGATCGGCATGGGCGGCATCGAGAGCGGGCGGGACGCCCTCGAGTACCTGATGGCCGGCGCTAGGGCCGTGGCGGTCGGGACGGCGGTTTTTCGCGACCCGTTGGCCCCGCCGCGCATCATCGGAGAACTCGAGCGGGAACTGGAGGCTGCCGGCTTTGCCTCGGTGGCCGAAGCGTGGGCCGCCGCCAATCCACAGGCGAAGGAGAGGGTTTCATGAACGCACGGGAGCGTCTCTACATCCCGCTGGACCAGCTGGAGCCGGAGGCGGCGCTGACGCTGGCCAGAGAGCTCGCGCCGGAGGTCGGGGGCTTCAAGGTGGGCATGGACCTCTTCTACCAGGGCGGCCCGCAGGCGGTGCAGGAGGTCGTGCGGCTTGGGTTGCCGGTCTTCCTGGACCTCAAACTGCACGACATCCCGCAGACGGTGGCCCGCGGCGTGCGGGCGGTGCGCCGACTCGGCGTGCGCTACCTGACCGTGCATGCGGCAGGCGGCGAGGCGATGCTGCGGGCCGCCCAGGCCGAGGCGGACGAGGACCTGCGTCTCCTGGCTGTCACGCTGCTGACGAGCATCGATCTGCAGGCGGCCAGGGCGATCGGCTGGCAGGAGACGCCGCAGGAGATCGTCCTGCGGCTTGCCCGCATCGCGCATGACGCGGGGCTAAAGGGCTACATCACCTCCGGCGAGGAGGCAGCGGGCATCCGCCTGCTCGCAAAGGACGCGGTGATCGGGGTGCCAGGCGTGCGCCGCGCGCAAGACGCCGCCGGCGACCAGCGCCGCGTGGTGACTCCTCGGGCGGCACTTCGGGCCGGCGCCGACCTGATCATCGTCGGACGGCCGATCACCCAGGCGGCCGATCCCGTCGCCGCAGCCAAGGCGTTCGTGGAAGAGATCGCGGAAGGGGAGGCCGTGTGATGCGGGACCACGCGTACTGGCTCGAGCGGCTCAAGAAGTGGGGCGTGCTGCGCGAGGGGCATTTTCTGCTCACCTCCGGCCGCCACTCGAACCGTTTTCTCCTCTTTGCGCCGGCCTTCTCCCTGCCGCCGGCGGCTGAGGAGCTCGGGCAGGCGATCGCCGAGCAGTTCCAGGGGCAGGGCATCGAGACGGTGGTCGGCCCGGCCATGGGCGGCGTGCTGCTGGCCCACGAGGTGGCGAGGGCGCTGGGCGTGCGCTCGATCTACGCCGAGAAGGACGGCGAGCGCATGGCCCTCAGGCGCGGCTTCTCGCTCAGGCCGGGCGAGCGCGTGCTCGTGGTCGAGGACGCGGTCTCGACAGGCGGCTCGGTGCAGAAGGTGCTGGACATCTGCCACGAGGCGGGCGCGGCTGTCCAGGGCGTCGGCATCATAGCCGACCGTACCGGCGGCAGTGTGGATCTCGGCGTGCCGCTGAAGGCGCTCCTGACCATCGAGGTGCCGTCGTATGCGCCGCCGGATTGTCCCCTCTGCCGCGAGGGCAGACCGCTCGAGCGGCCCAAGGCGTGATCGGGTGCCGCTTTGAGGCCCGCTCGTTCATGCAGACCCATGGGCGGCGAGCATCTGCTCGCCGCCCTCCTTCTGCCCGAGCCCCCCTGTCATGCAGGGCCCGTTCTGCCGCAGACCGTCTGCACCCACCGGGAGCAGGCGGTCTCGTACGGTTTCAGTCCTTCTTCGGTGTCGCGGGGTCGGTGGCGCTGGCCTTCGCCTCAAGGCTGACATCCTGCTGGATCTCGCTCATGGACTTGCGGAATTCCTTGATCGTCTTACCGATGCCGGAGCCGATCTCAGGCAGACGCTTCGGGCCGAAGATCAACAGGGCGACGACCAGGATGATCGCCAGGTGAACTGGCGAGAGAAGATCCATCAGCATAGCCTCCTCGGCAGACGGGACTGTAGAGATTATAGACCTAGCCCGGCCTGGGTGGAGCGGTCGCGCCTGCGGACCATCCCGCCCCGTCGGGCGAACGCTCGGCCACGACCGAGGCGTCTGCGCTCTGGCGATGCGCTGTGGGCGCCATCCGGCCAACGACGTTCAGGACTTGCTTCGTGCCGCCGCGGACACCTGGAACGCGTGGCTCGGGTGACGGGCGCCGACCTTGGAACGTGAGCGGGCGGGAAGGGCTGTCGCCCTTCCCGCCCGCTACTTTCCAGCCTTCTCAGTCGGCCGGGGTTGCCGCCGTCGCCGGTGCCTCGATGACCGCCGCGCCGGGGGTTGCGGCGGAGACCGCCAGGACGACGATCGCGTTCGCGATGACCGCCAGGAAGCCCGCATTGAGACCCCAGATGATCGACGTGCCGGTGAGGGCGAAGATCGCGACCATGATCACGCCGACCAGGATGCCGCATACGGCGCCGGTCCGGTTGGCGCCGCGCTGCGTGAAGACTCCGAGGATCACGGCGGGGAAGAACTGCGTCACGAAGTTGTAGCCCATCAGCAGAAGGGCGACGATCGTGGCGTTGCTGTTGGCCGAGAAGAAGAGCGTGATGGCCGCGATGACCCAGACCAGCACGCGGGCGACGAGTTGCACCTGGGCGGGCGTCGCGTTGCGGCTCAGCGGCCGGTAGATGTTCTCCGACAGGAGCGTGCTTGCGCCGATCAGCATCAGTGAGCCGGGCACGAGGGCCGCGAGCATGCCCGCGCCGCCGACGACACCGACGAACCACGGCGCGTAGACCTTGGTGACGGCAGACATCAGGGCGAGGTTCGAGTTTGTCAGCCCCGGCACGATCAGGATGGCGGCGAAGCCGACGAAGAAGACGAAGAGAAGAATGAGCTGGTAGAGCGGCAGGAACATCGCGTTGTTCCTGAACACGCGCTCGTTCTTGGCCGTGTAGACGGCTCCAAAGGCGTGCGGCCACATGTAGAAGCCGACAGCCGTCATCAGCACGGTGGAAACGAACCAGGGGATGCCCATGGCGGTGGAGCCGAAGGTCAGGAAGCCTGGCTTCAGGGCGTCGATCTTGTGGAACATGGCCGAGAAGCCGCCGACGTGCAGCGGCAGGGCGATGCCGATGAAGAGAACGACGGCAAGAAGGACGATGTCCTTCAGCGCCGCCGTCCACGCGGAGCCGCGCACGCCGCTCAGGGTGACGTAGACCGCGATGACGAACATCGCGATGACCATGCCCCAGACGCCGCTGATGCTACCGTAGGAGGCGATCTCCACGATCAGGCCGAGGCCTGTGAACTGCGACTGAAGGTACGGGATGATGGCGACCACGCCGACCAGGGCCACCAGCATGGCCAGGGCCTTGCTCTGGAAGCGCTGGTGGAAGTAGTCCGGCTGGGAAATGAGGTTGTGCGTCTTCGCGTAGCGCCAGATGCGCGGCAGCATGAAGTAGGCGAGCACGTACGCCAGGGACCCGTAGCTGAGAATGTAGAGCGTCGGTCCGCCGACGCCGTAGGACCAGCCGCTGCCGCCGAGAAAGGTGAACGTCGTGTAGATGTCGCCGGCCATCAGCAGGAAGACGAACAGCGCGCCGAAGCTGCGCCCCGCCACCGTCCACTGCTCGAGGTTCATCTGCTTGCCGCGCGCAGCCATCAGGCCGAGGGCCAGCGCGATCACGACGGTCAGGAAGATGATGACCAGTGCTGCACTGTGCAACGTCGTCCCCTCCTTCTAGTCCTGAAGCTCCGGCCCTTTGTTGGCCGGGTCCAGCAGGTAGACGACAATCATGACAAGTGCGGTGAAGACGACGCAGGCGGAAATGTAGAACCAGAGGAATGGCAGCCCCATGACGTACGGCGTGACCGAGTTGGCGAAGAAGACGCCCACCAGAAAGACGAGCGGTGGGAGTATGGCCAGCCAGCGAATCGCCACGTTTACCGCCTCCGTGTCCATGGAGTACTGGGAATCAGTGCTCGGCTTGCCGCAGCTTCTCGAGGAGGTGCAGGGCCGTGTGCACTTCCGCCGTGAGGCCGATCCGCAGTGCGTTTTCGTCGATATTGAAGCGTGAGTTGTGGTGGGGGTAGGCCATGCCCTTGGCGGCATTGCCGGCACCGATCAGGAAGAACGTGCCGGGAGCCTTGGTCTGGTAGGCGGAGAAGTCCTCGCCGCCCATGCTGGGCTCGGGCGACAGAACGGCGTCCGGCCCGAACTCCGCGAGCAGCGCCTCCTGGACCCAGCCTGTGATCCTCGCGTCGTTGATCACTGGGCGGTAGCCGAACTGGTAGCGCAGGTCGTATTCGGCGCCGTGGGCTTGCGTCACGCCGCGCAGCACGCGTTCCATCATGCCGGGAACCTGCTGGCGTTGCTCGGGGTCGAAGGAGCGCACGGTTCCGGCGAGTTCCGCCACGTCCGGAATCACGTTGTTGGTGGTTCCGGCGTGCATTTTCGTGATGGACAGCACGAGAGGCTTCAGGGGGTCGGCGTTGCGCGAGACGACCTGCTGCAGGTTCACGATGGCCTGCGCTGCGACGACCACGCAGTCGACGCCCATGTGGGGCTGGGCCGCGTGCCCGCCGCGTCCGCGGATGACCAGCTCGAAGGTGTCCGAGGACGCCATCATGGGGCCCGCCTTCACGGCCACCGCGCCGACCGGCAGGGGAGTCCAGACGTGCGCCCCGACCACGGCGTCGACGCCGTCGATCGCACCGCTGTCGCAGAGCGGCTGCGCCCCGCCGGGGGGAAGCTCCTCCGCCGGCTGGAACACGAAGCGCAGTTCGCCCACCAGGCTATCGCGCAGAGTGGAGAGCACCTTGACGGCGCCGAGCAGCATGGCCGTATGTGCGTCGTGGCCGCAGGCGTGCATGGCGCCGACATTGCGGGACACGAAGTCGATCTCGTTTTCCTCTGTGATCGGCAGGGCGTCGATGTCGGCCCGCAGCGCGACGACGGGCCCCGGCTGCGCTCCGACCAGACGTGCAACGACGCTGTTCTCCGTGGGCCTCGTCAGCTGCAGCCCGTCAAACTGCTGAAGCGTCTGGAACACGAATGCAGCTGTTTCGCGCTCGTGGAACGAGACTTCGGGATGCGCGTGCAGATGCCGCCGCCAACGCACGACGTCCGCTTGGACCGCCTCAAGCCTGGATCTGATTTCGGCCGGATCAAGTGCCAAGCTCTTCAATGCCCCCTATCGTCGGGTTGCGCCGACTCGTCGTCGGTCCACCATAGAAGCGCGAGTCTGCAAATATGCCATGGACAACCGGTGGCAGATGCGGATGGAACGCATGGGGTGCGGTCTTCTGGCCGCACCCCATGCGTTCCATTTCGATAAGAATCGGGTCCGCGGCGCGCGATGCGGCGCCAGCGGGCGACGACTCTGCCTCCCCGCAGACAGGTCAGTGCGCTCTGCCCGCCGAGGGGCGTCCGGCGTCGTCCCGATGGCGGTTTCGCTCTGCGCGATAGGCGAGCCGGGCGCGGGCCAGCACGGTCCCCGCGATGTAGAGGCCCGGCAGGAACAGCGCGAGACCGAGGATGAGGTCGGTGGCCGTTCCGCGCGTGACTGCCCGATAGAGGAAGCCCGTGCCGAGGGTACCGAGGCCGAGCCCGCCCAGCCAGAGCAGGGGGAAGAGAAGGCCCCTCACGACGTGTGCTTCCCGAGGTCCATCCCCGCGTGGCTCCCGGTGGCGTCCGAGCCATGTTCCACGGTGTGGTACCAGTCTCGCCAGACGAGGCGGTAGAGGCGCAGCTTGTGCGGGATGTCGCGCAGCCCGGGGATGAGTGGGACCGCCAGCAGCACGAGCAGGATAGCCAGCATGGTGTACGCCGCCATCGCGTCGCCGGCGGACGAGGTGGAGTACGGCGGAATCTGATAGAGGGCGGAGTACGGCGTCAGCCACCAGGGACCTGGGTAGCTGAGTTCGTCGTGCATGATGCCCCATTCGCCGCCCAGGAGGTCATACTTTTGCGCCACCTGCTCCATTGCTGTGCCTTGCAGGAAGAGCAGGCTCGGCGCGACGTCGTAGCGGTAGACGGGGTCGAGGCGGTCGAGGGCGCCGGACATCAGCCCACCCGACCCCAGCGCTTGCAAGGCGGAGAGCATGGCTGGCACCGGTCCATCGGCGGCTGCGGGGACGGTGACGGCTCCGCCGTGCACCGCGGCCTTGGGCAGCGCAGCGAGGTAGGCCTTTACCCAGGCGTCCTGCCGTTGCCGCGAAGCGTGGCTCCACTGGGAGAGCACTGGCTTCAGGGCGGGGTCGAGGGGTGTCGCCATGGCGAGGGGCTGAAGCACATCGACCTCGGACGGGTTGATCGGGAACGTGATCCCCAGGATCGTCTGCGGGTGGAATGGTCCGATCGCCTGCAGGCTGCCCGTGCCATTGTTGTAGGGCGGCCCGTACTGCGCAATCGCCGACGTGTCGTCGAGTTCGTGCGCCGCGGTCTGCAGGAAGAGCACAGGTTCGCTGTTGGCGACCTGCTGGATGGTGAGCGGCTTGACGTAGGGCTCGCCGAGCGTCAGCGAGGCGATGACCACGATCACGAGCACGACGACGCCGCTGATCACGGCTTCCTTCACGAGGTCGAAACGAGCCTGGGGGTACTTTGCCGGATCGGTCGCGTATCTCCTCATCGCGACGACCCCCTCTCCACCTGCTCGTTGTCCGCAGGGTACGGCGGTACCACGCCATGCCTGCGCACCAGGAGCAGGTGGAGGCTGACGAAGGCTATCAAGATGGCCGGCAGGACGGCAATGTGCAGCCCGTAGATCTGGCCGTTGTTCAGCACGTTGAACCAACCGCCGATCCCCGCGCCGTTGAAGGCGTCCTTCGCCTGCACCTGGTTCCACTCCGAGAAGAAGTCGCCACGTGAGAGATAGCCGGTAAACGCGGTGACCACGGAAAGCGCGAAGCTGAGGACGCCGAGGACCCAGGTCCCGCCGCGGCCGAGGCGCCACGAGCCCATGAAGAACTGCGCCGTCAGGTGCAGGATCATGAAGAAGAAGAACGCCTGGACGCCCCAGTAGTGGATGCCGCGCATGAACACCCCGGCGCCTGGCGTCTGCCACCAGAAGGGGCCGTTCGCGGCGAGAATGATGCCGCTTGCGACCACGACCACGAGCGCACCCAGCGTCAAGGCGCCGAAGCTGTAGACTACGGAACGCACGTAAACCGGCTGCTCCGTCGGCAGCAGCGTGTCCCAGGTGAAGGCCTCCGCACGCCTGCGGATGGCCTCGGTCCAGTTGCCGGCACCGGCTTCGTGCCTACTCATGGTGGGGGTACCTCAGCACGAGCGCCCCGATGAACGCAAGGAGCAGGAGGCCCTCAACGACGAAGTTTGGCCACACGTTGCCCGCCATCGTTACCGCCTCCCTGCGTCTGCTCGACTACGGCCATATGCACGTGGACCTGGTTGCCCAGCCAACGTCCATAGGGCGCATCGATTACCAAGAGACTAACTCCGCTGGAGGGTGGCCACATGGGCCATTGGCATCTTTGAATGTGTCCGGTCGGAAAACAGCACCCTGGCCAGGTGGATGGATGTACCTGGCTTCGGCGCCTGGCAGCATCAGAAATAGCGTGGACTGGGGCGCCCCCGACAACCGTGTCCGCGGCTGCCGATTCGCCGGCGGCGAGCGGTATTGGCGCATCGCATGCACGGCGGGCGGCACCAAGACGGGCCCTGTCCGGTTGGCCCCCCCGACCGGACCTGCCGACGGCAATCCGGAAAGCCCACCCGAACCGCGAACCTGCGCGTCGCTGACTCCACGAACATGCAGATTGTGGCAGGCGAATTCCCGACGCCGCAGAAGCCATAAGTTGTCAGCCGGTGCGGCGAGCGCACGGCTGAGCCAGGAGAAGGCGGTGAGGTCTTGCCTCTTTCGCGCTCGGGAGGAAATGGCGTGCGGACAGCCGCGGTTGCCGCCCTCACGGTCCTGCTGGCTGCCCTGCCGCTGCTGCGCCCGCTCGGCGACCAGCCGGCCCGCCAGCATGACCTCCGGCAGATCGCCGAAACTGTCGAGCAGCACGAGTGGGGGTTGGGGCGGCAGCCTGGGCGGATGGCCGCCTTCAGGCGCCTGGCGGCGCGCGATGTCCGCCTTGCCGCGCGGCCGATGCCCAACTGGCGCTACTTAGGGCTCGTGACGAGCCTGGTCGCCTCGCTGCAGAACCCGCATGCCCTGGTGTGGCCCGACTTTCGCGCCCTGAGCTACCTGCCGCTCACGTTCTACTGGACGAGCAACGGCCTCGTCACCCTGCCTGTGGCGGGGGCGCCGCAGGGAATCCTGGTCGGAGACAGGGTCCTGGCGCTTGGCGGCAAGACGCCGGCGCAGCTCACCGTTGCCTTGCGCCGCTACATCGCTGGCAGCGACTACGATGTGCGCTACTCCGCCTGCCGGTTTTCGTACCTGAGCGCCCGCTATGCGCTCGAGTGGCTGGGCGCCGTCGACCGCCAGGGCAAGGTGCCGATCACAGTCGAGAACGCGCAGGGCCGCGTCGAGCGCCTGAAGCTTTCGTTCGTGGCCTGGCCTGACTTTCTTGAACGCGCGGGCAAGGCGCAGGAGGCGTTCGCAGACCGCTTCATCGCCCCTCCCGATGTCCCGCTGACCGCGACGCCGTACGGCTGGCACGTCGTCGCCGGCCGCTACGGCGTCTTCTGGCTGAGAAGCTTTGACGCGAGCGTCGGCGTGCTTCGTGGCCTTAGGCGCTTCCTCGCGACGGTGGTCCGCCGAGGCGCCCCGAACATCGTGATCGACGTGCAGGGCGACCCGGGAGGTTACTACAGTGTCGTCCAGGGAGTGGCGCAGTTGCTGCATCACGTGCAGTACGACGTCTGGCGTCATGCCTACATCCTCACCGACTGGGGCAGCTTCAGCGCCTCCGTCCTGCTGGCCGAGGAGTTTTTGAGTCTGGGCATCGGCCCGGTGGTCGGGGAGCCGACCGGTGAAGACCTCGAAGTGAGTGGGGAGAGCGGCTTCGCGGCGGCGGAGACGGGAGTTGTGTACCAGTTGGCGGTTGACCCGCCCACGGATCTGCTGCACCGCGAGGCCAAGGCGATCTACCCGAGTACCCCGGTGCCGCTGACCGTCCAGGACGTCCAGCGGGGCGTGAACCCGGTCGGCCGCTGGCTCGGCACCCTCAGCGCAACGGCTCCGAACTAGCGCGAGTCGCTCGGCCGCGGCAGGAGCGGTGGCCCGCCATCGCCAAACCACATCGCAGAATCTCCGTGCCAGACGGGGAAACGGAGGCTTGCCATGCTGCGCGACGTGCGGTTCCTGAACATGGGCTGGTGCCTGATCGATCGATCCCAACTGGTGACGGGACATCCCGTGGGGGACGTGGTGCGGATCCCGATCTGGGCCTACCTGCTGCGGGGCGACGACGCACTGCTGTTGGTGGATTCCGGCATGCCGGCGGGCTGCATCGGCAACGAGCGCTACTTCGGCGAGATGGAACCAGGAGACCTGATCATGCCGCAGATGCAGGCCGAGGACATGGTCGACCGGGTGCTGGCGCGCCAGGGAGTGCGCCTCGAGGACATCGACGAGGTCATCTTCACGCATGCGCACTTCGATCACGCGGGGGGCAGCGGGCTCTTCCACGGCACCCGCATCCTCGCCCACCCGGACGAACTCGAGGCCCTGCGGGCGGAGCCGGAGCTGCCCGAGTGGATCGACCTCGGCCTGCGCTACGAGACCGTGCAGGACGGCCTCGAGCCGATCCCGGGCGTCAAGCTCATCCACACCCCCGGCCACACGCCAGGCCACATGTCGCTGCTGCTCAGGCCAAAGGGCGTTCGGCCCATTCTGCTGACGGTCGACGCGGTGTATACGCGGCACAACTGGGAGGCGGACATCCTCGGCGCGATGACGGACGCAGACCTGGGTCAGGCGAGCGTGGCACGCCTGCGGGCCATCGCGGCGGCGGAAGATGCCGCCGTCTTCTTCGGCCATGACCCTGACCAGGCCAAGGAACCCTTCTGGCAGGCCTTCACCCGCTGAACGCCGCCGGCTCCGGTCTGCGGCAGGACCCATGCGGCCTGCGGGGAATGGGGAGTACATGAACAACTTGGAGCGCTGCGGGTCTCTCGACCCGCAGGTACTGATGGGCATTCGCGCGATCGGCGCACCGGTGTTCGACCCCGAAGGCAAGAGCCTGCTCGTCACCGAGACCTTCTTCGTCCCGGAGGAAAATCGTCAGAAGAGCCGCATCCTGCGCCTCGACGTCGCCTCGGGCGATGCGGCGCCCATGACCTCCGGCCCCTCGGACCAGCACCCCTTGTTCTCGCCGGACGGCCGGCAGATCGCCTTCCTGCGCCGCAAGGAGGGACCGGCGCAGCTCTGGCTGATGCCGACGGATGGCGGCGAGCCACGCGGCCTGACAGACCTCGCCTACGGCGTGTCCGATTTCGCGTGGCTGACGCCGGACCGCGTCGTCCTCACGGTGCCACTCAAGGACGGCCGCCTGCGCACGGGCAAACCTCCCGAGAGCGACGATCCCTACGTCCGCTTCAACCAGGACGTGCGCCGGATCAAGTCGCTCTACCACAAGCTCGATGGCGAGGGCTTCCTGCCGGAGACGCGCCAGGCGCTCGCCGTGATGGACCTCGGCGACGGAAGGATCGACGTCCTCCAGAGCGGCGGATACGACTGCCAGCAGCCCGTGGTCTCGCCGGACGGGACGCGGATTGCCTTCCTCTCGTATCGCCGGCCGGATGCCGAGCGGCGGCCCGGCCTGCAGGACGTCTACCTCTACGACCTCGGCCTGCGCACGGCGCGGCGCCTGACCGACGGCCGCCTTGGCGTCGTGGCCCACACCTTCTCGGAGGACGGGCAGGCGATCTATTTCGCGGCGGACGACCCCATCGATCTCGGCTACGGCCAGACGCGCCTCTACGTCTGGACCGAGGGGGAGGGGACGCGCTGCATCTCCCGCACCCTGGACCGGTCGCTTGGCGACCAGAGCGGCACGGACCTCGGGGCGCCCGGCGAAATGCGCCTGATCGCGCGGGACGGCGGCGTCTATGCGCAGGTGTCGGACGCCGGACGCGTCGGCCTCTGGCGCCTCGGGGACGGGAGCCTGCGGCCCGTCGTGGCCGGCGACCGCGTGATCTACGCCTTCGACCACCATCCGCAGGTCGGCTTTGCCATCGCCTATGCGGATTTCGAAGAGCTTTCGGCGATCGCCCTCGCCCGCGAGGGAGAGGAGCGCCTGCTCTGCACCGGCAGGGTGCCCGAGAGTCTGCGCAAGTCCATCCGCAGGCCGGAGCATTTCCTCGCTCGCGCGGAGGACGGTCCCGACATTGACTGCTGGCTGCTCATGCCCGACGGCGAGGAAAGCCGTCTGCCCCTCGTGGTCGAGGTGCACGGCGGTCCCATGAGCATGTACGGCATGCGGTTGCATCTCGAGTTCCAGCTTTTGCGGGCGGCAGGCTATGCGGTCCTGTTCACGAACCCGCGCGGCAGCCAGGGCTATGGCGAGGCTTTCTGCAATGCCATCGTGGGCCGCTGGGGCGACAAGGACTACAAGGACGTCTTGGCCGCCCTGGACGAGGCCCTGCGGCGCTATCCGCGGCTCTCGCCGATGCGGGTCGGCATCGCCGGCGGCAGTTACGGCGGCTTCATGGTGAACTGGGCGGTCTCGCATTCCAGGCGCTTCCGCGCGGCGGTGACCATGCGCTCCGTCGTGAACCGGATGAGCGCCATGGGGTCGTCCGACACGGGCTTCGAGCGCGTGCCGCAGTACGGTCCCCTCTGGTGGGAGGACCCGGCCCCTTATCTCCAGCAGTCGCCGCTCACCTATGCGTCGGAGATTCGCACGCCGCTCCTTATCGAGCATCAGGAGCAGGACATGCGCCTGCCGATCGATCAGGGCGAACAGCTCTTTACCGCCCTGCGCCTGTTGGGCAGAACGGTGGAGATGCTGCGCTATCCGGGTGAGAGCCACGGGATGAGCCGCAGCGGCAAGCCGTGGCACAGGGTCCACCGCTACAGGGCGATCCTGGACTGGTTCAATCGCTACTTGTGACACCCGGCGAGAGATCCCGCGGGACGAACAGCTCGAGCAGCATGTCGCGGGCCAGCTGCGGCTGCTGGCGGCCGATCGCCGCAATCAGGCGCTGGTGCGCCCTCAGCCGCTCGGGGCCGGTGGCCTCGGGCGGTTCGCGGTAGGCGGCCTCCAGGAGCGGCAGGCAAAGGTTTTCGAGGATCGGGTTGCCGGCGGTGGCCAGAAGCTCTCGGTGGAGATCCGCCTCGGCCTGCCAGGCGGCGTCCGGGGACTCGGCCGCAAAGAGCGCCCGCAGGCGGTCCCGCAGGCGGGCGTGCCCGTCTGGGCCTGCCCTGAGCGCGGCCAGGGCTGCGATTTCGCCCTCGAGGACGCTGCGCGCCTCAAGCACCGCCGCACCGGCGGCGATCGGCTGCTCGGAACGGATCTGCACGACCGTCGCCACGGCCGGGTGACCGCCGTCGCCGCGGATCTGGCCCTGTGCCCGCAGAATCGCCAAGGCTTCGCGCACCATGGCGCGGCTGGCGCCGAGTTCGGCCGCCAAGCGGCGCTCGGACGGCAGCGGCACGTCCGGCGCGGTGCAATGACGCTGCGCGATCACCTCCGCGAGTCGCTCCGGCAGGCGTCCGTCCGACATGGCGCATCCCTCCACGCCGATCCTACCATGTGCGAAGGGCGTTTCGCGTCGATTCCGGGCGCAGCTGACCCGGTTCCCGCCTCCTTGTGTTCGTTCTTGGGAAAAGGTAGCTTCAGTTTGGTGGTGGTACATTGGCGAGGCACGTGTCCGACTCTCGCGTGGAAATGACCGAGATCGTCATGCCGAACGACGCGAACCCGCTCGGCACGATCTTCGGTGGCCGCGTCATGCAGCTCATGGACATCGCGGCATCGATCACCTGCTTCAGACACGCCCGCTGCAACGTCGTCACGGCGTCGGCCGACAGCCTGGAATTCAAGGGGCCCGTGCATGTCGGCGAGGCGATCATGGTGCGGTCGTGGCTCAATTGGGTCGGCCGCAGCTCCATGGAGGCACAGGTGGAGGTCTTTTCCGAGAACCTGCTGACAGGGGAGCGGCGGCGGACCTCGACCGCCTATCTCACCATGGTTGCCGTCGACCAGGACGGCAAGCCGACCGAGGTGCCCAGGCTCGAGCTCGAGAGCGACGAGGAGCGGATGCGCTTCCGCCAGGCTGGCGAGCGCCGCACCCAGCGCCTCAGGCTGCGCGAGAAGCATCGCATGGAGGAGGCAGAGTGATGGCTGGACCTGGGGTCTACGTGGTCGAGGGGGCGCGTACGGCTTTCGGCAGCTTCGGCGGAGGACTCAAGGACGTCTCGGCCCTGGAGCTCGGCGTATCTGCGGCGAAGGGAGCGATCACGCGCAGCGGGTTTGCCCCGAACGTCTTCGACGCCTGCTTCTTCGGCAACGTGATCCAGGCGGGGCGTGGCGCGGCCTACCTCGCGCGACACGTGGCGCTCAGGGCAGGCCTCGACGAGCGGGTGCCGGCGCTTACCGTGAACCGGCTCTGCGGCAGCGGCCTCGAGGCAGCGGTCCAGGCCTATAAGGCGATCGTGCTCGGCGAGTCCCAGGTCGTCCTGGCAGGCGGGACGGAATCGATGTCGACCGCGCCGTACCATTTGCAGGGCGTGCGGTTCGGTTGGGGGCTCGGTGGCGCGCAGGTGCTGGACGCCCTTTGGGACACCCTTACAGACGACTACTGCGGTTGCGCCATGGCGGACACGGCGGAGAATCTCGCCGAGCGTTACGAGATCTCGCGCGAGGCGCAGGACGCCTTCAGCCTGGAAAGCCACACGCGGGCGCTGCGGGCCATGACGGACGGGCTGATGGCGGAGGAGATCGTGCCCGTGCCGACCAAGAAGGGCGAGGTCACCCGCGACGAACACCCGCGCGAGACCAGCATGGAGAAGCTCCAGAAGCTGCCCGCGCGCTTCCGCGCAAACGGCACGGTCACGGCGGGCAACGCCTCGGGCATCAACGACGGTGCCGCCGCCGTCGTCGTGGCGGGCGAGGCGGCCGTCCAAAAGGCTGGCGTCGAGCCCTTGGCGCGCATCGCCGGTTACGCCGCGGTGGGGGTCGATCCGCGCTTCATGGGCATCGGCCCCGTCGAGGCGATCCAGGGGGCCCTGAGGATGGCGGGCTGGACGGTCGACGATGTCGACCTCTTCGAGGTGAACGAGGCCTTCGCGGCGCAGTATCTGGCGGTGGAAAAGGTGCTTTCGCTGCCACGCGAGCGCACCAACGTGCAAGGCGGCGCGGTCGCGCTCGGCCATCCGGTCGGGGCGAGCGGCGCGCGGCTTCTGCTGACGCTCGGCTACCAGCTGCGGCGCCGGGGTCTCAGGCGCGGTGTGGCGTCGCTCTGCATCGGTGGCGGGCAGGGCATCGCCATGGCGATCGAACGCAGTTGAGCGAGGAGGCAACCCCATGTCGGAGATTCGCACGCTAGGCGTCGTCGGCGCCGGCACGATGGGATCGGGCATTGCCCACGTCGCGGCACAGTCGGGCCTGCGGGTCACCGTCGTCGAGACGGACGCACGGCAGCTGGAGCGCGCGCAGGACTACATCCGCGAGATCGACCGGCGATCGGTCGCCAAGGGCCGCCTGACAGAGGACGCGGCGGCGGAGATCTTCTCGCGGCTCAGCTTCCGGCAGGACATCGACGCCCTCCGCGACGCGGACCTGTGCGTCGAGGCGATCTACGAGGACCTCGAGGCGAAGAAGGCGATCTTCCGCCGTCTGGACGAGGTGGCACGGCCAGGGGTGATCATCGCGACCAACACCTCCTCGATGTCGATCACCGAGATCGGCCGGGTGACGATGAGGCCCGACCGCACCTGCGGCCTCCACTTCTTCAACCCGGCGCAGGTGATGAAGCTCGTCGAGGTGGTGCGCGGCTACAACACGAGCGACGCGACGATGGCCGAGGCGCAGGCGTTCGCGTCCCAGCTCGGCAAGACGCCGATCGCCGTGCAGAAGGACCAGCCGGGCTTCGTCGTCAATCGCGTGCTGATGCCGTTCCTCGCCGAGGCCTGCAAGGTGGTGGAGGAGGGCGTCGCGAGCTTCGAGGACGTCGACACCGCCGTGAAGCTCGGCCTCAACCACCCGATGGGTCCCTTCACGCTGCTCGACTTCACCGGCGTCGACGTCTGCTACGCGGTGATGGACTACTTCTACCGCGAGTTCGGCGACCCGGCCTACAAGCCGCCGCTCCTGCTGCACCAGCTGGTGCGTGCGGGCCGCATGGGCCGCAAGTCGGGCGCGGGCTTCTACGAGTACCCTTCATGACGGAGTTGCGACTGGGCGCGCACCTCTCGATCAGCCAGGGCCTACCGAAGGCGATCGCGGATGCGCAGGCGATCGGCGCCAACACCTTCGCCTACTTCACCCGCAATCCGCGCGGCGGTGCCGCGCGCCAGATCCCCCAGGAAGAGGCGGAGCGCTTCAAGGTGCTAAGCCGTGAGACCGACGTGCGGGATACGGTCGGCCACCTGCCGTATACGGTCAATCCGGCCGGCCGTGACCCCAAGGTGGCGGAGTTCGCCCGCATGGTGCTGCGCGAGGATCTCCTGCGCGCCGGCGCCTTCGGCGGCGAGTTTCTCAACTTTCATCCGGGCAGCCACCAGGGTGACGGGCCCGAGGCGGGTCTCGACAGGCTCGTGGCGACGCTCGAGGACGTGCTCTCGGTGCCGACCGGCGAGACGATGTTGCTGATCGAGACGATGTCGGGTCAGGGCAGCGAGGTCGGCTGCAGCTTCCAGCAGATCCGCGAGGTGCTGGACCGCATCCAGGATTCGCGCCTCGGCGTGTGCCTCGACAGCTGCCACCTGTTCGCCGCAGGCCACGACCTGCGCACGCCGGAAGGGGTGGCGCAAATGGTGGGAGAGCTCGAGGACATCGTCGGCCTCGAGCATGTCCGCGCCATGCACCTCAACGACTCGAAACAGCCGCTCGGCTCGCACCGGGACCGGCACGAGAAGCTCGGCCAGGGGCAGATCGGGCGGGATGGCATCCAGGCTATCCTCCGCAACGAGTTCCTGCGCACCCTGCCGCTCATCCTCGAGACGCCGGTGGACAACTGGAAGGAGTACGGCGCCGAAATCCTGCTCGCCAAGGAACTGGCCGGTTAGTGTAACAATGCTCGAAGGGGCGGCATACGCCGCCCCTTCGTCGTTCGCAGACCGGGACGATGACGGGCCGGTAGGAAGCGGATGGACATCGCGCGTACGCGGAGCCGCGAGGACGTCCAACTCGGACGGTCGCAGGAGTTCGCGCCACGGGTTCCTTGACGTTCAAGGGCCCTTGGGGAGTTGGTCGCGTGGCGGCGCCTTCGACTCTGGACTCGCGCCGGAGACGTCCGACGCGAAGGGCGACGCCATCTGGACATGGGAGGTCGGGACCAGGACGACCCCGGGCGACTGGCCAGTCATCATCTCCGCCAACGGTAGTACCATCAAGCTGACGCTGCACGTCGAGTAAGCAGGCTGCGGCAGGCAGCAGGACGCGCAGCCGAGTACGCAATTCGGGGGGCGTGTAAGCGATGTCCGTCGTCATGTATGTGGTTCCGCTCTGACCGCACTGCGCCCAGGCACGGCGCTTCCTCTCGGCGAGAGGAGTAAAGTGGGAGGAACGAAACGTCCTTGCGAGCGCCAGATACCTGCGCGAGATGCGCCGGCTCACGAACGCTAGAACGGTGCCGGTCACGCAGATCGGGGATCAGGTGATGGTCGGCTTCGACCCGCACGCTTACGAGGAAGCTCTCGTGGCCGCAAGCCGCCTGGCAGGCAAGTCGGGACCGCGGGCGTAAGGGCCCATGGCCCGGCGAGGGTTCGCAACTGCCGGCAAGCCGGGCGGCTAGAAGCGGGGGCCCTACGCGAGCTTGAACCTTGAGATCTGCTCATGCAGATCATGAGCCATGCCTGCCAGCCCTCGGGCCATGGCCGAGATCTCCTCCGCCGAGGCGCCCACCTCCTCGGTGGTGGAGCTCACCTCTTGGATCGACGCCGCGGTTTGCGTCGACACCTGGGCAACCGACCGGATCGCGTTGGAGACCTGGTCCCCGAAACCGGACATGCCCTCGGTGGCCGCCATGTTCTCCTCGGTGATGCCCGCCATGCTGTCGATCGCTCCGACGGCGTCGGCAACGCCCGCGCTGACCTCTTCGGACGCCGCTGAGATGGTCTGCGCGTGCTCGTTCATCTGGCTCATCGCCTGCAGGATCAGCTGCAGCGCGTTGCCCGCGGAGTTTGCGAGCCCCACGCCGGTCTCCACTTCGCTCATCCCCGCGTCCATCGCCGCCATCGCAGCGTTCACTTCCTGCTGGATCGAACCGATCAAGGCCGCGATCTCCTTGGTGGCCTTGTTGGAGTTCTCCGCCAGGACACGCACTTCGTCGGCGACCACCGCGAAGCCCTTGCCGTACTCGCCGGCGCGGGCCGCTTCGATCGCCGCGTTCAAGGCGAGCAGGTTGGTCTGGTCCGCGATGCCGCTGATCACCGCGACGATGTCGCCGATCTGCTGCGACGCCACACCAAGCTCGTGGACCTTGGCCGACGCCTCCTCGGACTTGCGCTGAATCGCGTTCATGCCCTCCACGGTCTGACGCACCGCCGTGCCGCCGTTCTCGGCGGCGGAGAGCGCGCTCGCGGCCTGCGTGGAAACCTGCTGTGCGACCTGGGCCACGTGCTCCATGGCATCCGCGATCTGACGTACCGTCTGCGAGATCCGCGTCGCGTCGGTGGCCTGAACCTGCGCTCCCTGCGTGATCTGGCCGATCGTGCTGCGAAGCTGCTCCATGACCTTGACAGACTCGTCCGCACTCGCGGCCTGCTCCGACGCACCGGCGGCGACATCCTGGACGGCCACCGCGATCTGCTGCGTCGCCTTGGCCACCTGATCGGCGGAGGCGGCTGCCTGCTCCGACGAGGCGGAGACATTGTCGCTGATGCCGCTCGCGGCCCCGACTAGCTGGTGCAGGCTCTCCACCATCCGGATGCCCGCTCGCAGCGTGTCGCTGATCTCGTCCCGGCCTACGACGTGCAGGCCGCGGCCCCGCAGATCGCCGTCAGCGATCCGCTCCATGCCCTGGACCACCGACTTCATGCGCGAGGTCATCGAGCGGCTGAGGATGGCGGCGAGGGTGATGCCGAGCACAGTCGCGACGACGCTGATGACGATGTCGATCGCCCGGACGGACGGGTTGACCTGGGCCGTAGAGTATACGATGACAGCGAGGAAGACCACGATCACGGCAACAAAGCTGCCGATCAGCTGCGTGCCTATCTTCATGTTGGCAAGGATCCGATCCACGGTTTGACCGCCCCTTTGGACTGGGTTTTTGGATCTGGCGCCGCCACGGCGTCGGGGCGCGCTCGAAGGCGCCGGTGGCTGTGATGCGGCACTTCAGTGGGCTGGTGTGCTGCGGGTGCCATGCTACCAGGGCCGCGACGACGCAATGTCATCCCTGTCTCGCCGACGCGTTTCGACCTATCTTCGACCAGGTTCGTCAAACTGGGCTGCGTTCCCTTGGACGGGATAGACATGGGCCGAATGGCCAAATAGCCATGACCAAATGGATGGGCGTCTGCAGGGCGTACCCTGGCGGGCCAGCTGGACCATCCTATAGCCAGCACGCTGGCCCGTCTCACGTTCCGGGGCTATGACGGGCCAACTCGCGGAGATCGATGGCCCTGAGGGGTCGTCTGGCCCGCGACGCCGCATGCGGCGCCGCGGGGACGCATAGGCATGGGCGAACCCTGAACATGGAGGGGAGCCTGTGCGGCGCGGCTTCTTCAGGCAAATCTTCGCCCTCGCCGTGCTGGTCGGAGTGATCATCGCGGCGGGGGCGCTTTTGGAGCGTACCGTTCTCGGACGCGTGGCTCACGAGGTCGACGCGCTGTTCTCGGTGCCGCGGACTGGCACCGTGGCCCAGGCGCCCATCGTGATTGGGGCGCCGCACGCCGCCGGCCTGCCGACGCCCATGGTGCTCGGTTACTATGAGGGCGGCGCGGGTGGCGCGGGTTACAAGACATTGGAGCAGGACGCCCACCTGCTCTCGGGCATTGTGCCGGACTGGTACACGATCTGGGCGAACGGTGCCATCACAGGACAGCCGGACGAGCGTGTGCTGCAGTATGCGCGCGACCACAGCCTCTGGGTCTTTGCCCTTGTCCAGCAGAACCAGTACGGCGGGCAGGTGCTCGGCCCCCTGCTGGAGAGCCCTCTAAGCTCGCGCCGCGCGATGGAGAGCATGCTCGCCCTGTGCGAGACGGAAGGCTTCGACGGCATCAACCTGGACTTCGAAGGTGTGCCGCCGAAAGACCGCCAAGACTACACGAGCTTCGTGGGCCAGCTAGCGTCCCTGCTGCATCGCTATGGCTACTACCTGACGCTTTCGGTGCCGGCCGAAACCCAGGACGAGCCGGGGAATTCCTGGACCGGCGCCTACGACTACCGGGCGCTCGGCAAGGAGGCGGACCTCGTCATGGTCATGGCTTATGACCAGCATTACGCGGGGGGCAGTGCTGGCCCGATCGACAGCACCGCCTGGGTGCAGCAGGTGGCGAACTTCTCCGCCCGCACGATTCCGCCCCGGCGTGTCGTGCTCGGCATCCCCCTCTACGGCTACGACTGGGGCGGCTCGAGTACGGCGCAGGGCCTGTCGTTCGCGGCGTACCGGCAACTGGCGCTGCAGCACGGCGAATCGCCTTCGGCACAGGACCTCGTCTACTGGCAGGACGGCGTGCGCCACATCGCATACTACGCCGGCCTGTCCGACTTCGAGAGCAAGATCAGGCTCGCCTCCAGCTACGGCCTGCGCGGCATCGTGCTCTGGCGCCTCGGGCTCGAAGATCCGAGCATCTGGAGCTATCTCAACGGTCCCTGATGCGAGCGATCGACTCGTCGCTGGGCGTGACGAAGAGCGTCTCGTGGTGGTCGTAGAGGACAAAGCCGGGCGCGGCGCCACGCGGCCTGCGCACGTGCCGCACGAAGGTGTAGTCGACCGGGACCTGGCTTGAGCGTCGCTGCTTCGAGTAGTAGGCGGCCAGCAGGGCCGCCTCGAGCCGGTCGGGCGCACCCACGGCGCGCCCAGGCAGCGGACGCAGGATGCAGTGCGCCCCTTGCCTGTCCTTCGTGTGGAACCACAGGTCGCTCGGCCGTGCGGACCGGGTCAGCTGATCGTTCTCCTTGGCGCTGCGGCCGACGAGCACTTCGTGACCGGCGGCCGTGCGGAAGCGCAGCGGCCCTTGGTCCTTGCCCTGCCGGCTGCCTTCGCGCGTGGCCATGATCGATGGACGCAGACCCTCGAGAGCGGCCAGGCCATCGGCCCGCGCGACTTCGTCCTCCAGCCGCGTCAGCTCCTCGAGCTCCTCGCGCAGGTGCTCGAGATCCCCGCCGAGGTAGCTCTGGCGGCTTTTAAGCTTGCGGTAGCGGCGGAAGATCAGGGCCATGTTCTCGCTCGGCCCGAGCTGCGGATCCACCGCGATGCGGCGCATGCGCCCGGGCTCCTCGACGTCCGGCAGCAGGACCTCGCTCCGGCCCGGTTCGACCAGGTGCATGCCGGCCTTGAGGCTTTCGCCGTCCCGCCGGAAGGCCTCGGCGCCCTCGGTTTCCTGGTACTCCTCCTCCTTGCGGATGAGGGCCGTGCGCCGGGCCGTGATGCGCTGCGCCAGCACCTTGGCAAGGCTCTGGCGCAGGTCGTGCTCGCGGCGGCGGCGGATCTGGGCCTCGGCCACCAGCGAGAGGCCCCCTAGTAGGTCCGCGAGCGGCGCAGCGGAGCCTTCGCGGGGAGCGAAGGGCAGCGCCTGCACCGGCACGCCATCGCTTTCCAGGAGGACCGGGCTGAACTTGCCCGCGGCGGCCAGGCGCAAGATCTCGGGCGGCGGCAGCCTGTAGGCGGGTAGGCGCAGTGAGGGCGGCAGGAGCCGGGGACCCGGCAGGGCGTAGGGAGCGCCGGCTTCCTTGCGCCGCCCGTAGAGCGCCCAGACCACGTGCCCTTCCGCGACGAGCAGGAGATCGGGGTGCGTGCCGAAGAACTCGCCTACGAGATAGAGGTCCCTCGGGTCGCCGAAGCGGTCGCGGCCCTCGAGACAGAGCTGCAGCATGCGCTCGCCGAACGGGCTGCGTGCCGCCTTGACGCGTGCCCCCTCGAGATGCCGGCGCAGAAGCTGCTCCGACGGGGGAGCCCCGCCGCTCCGGTGCCCCCTGGACGCCTCCCGGTAGACAGGCGCGATCTCCTGGCGCGTGTCGAACGCCAGACCGAATACTTCCCTCTGACGCAGCTGCAGCACCAGTCGCCGCTCATCCAGGTCCACGCGGTCGACGCGCGCGCCGCGCAGAGCGGCGAGTTCCTGGGCGAGTTCCTGCATCGCCGCCCAGTCGCAGGTCATGTGCGACACCTGCCGGATGTTTCGGCGGGACCGTGGCTTCGGTATAATGGCCAAGCTCCCTGCCGCAAGGACTCGCGCGGCAGGCCGGGGAGGTGCAGCGTGAGCTGGTTTCCCGCTCCTGGGATCGCACGCCGCGTCCGCCTGGGCTGGGTCGACCTGCTCGTCTTCGCCGGCGTGCTCCTCCTGCTGCTTGCGGTGCTGCGCCTTGGTGGCCACATGGCGGCGCCGATGCATGCCCTGGGCACGATCTCGCTCAGCCCGTGGCAGCTGCCGCTGTATGCCGGCGAGAGCCTCCTGCGCATCTTCATCGCCTTCCTCGCATCGCTCATCTTCGCCGTTGTCTACGGCTATCTCGCCGCGAAGAGCCCGTGGGCCGGCCGCGTCCTCGTGCCGCTGCTCGACATCCTGCAGTCGGTGCCGGTCCTCGGCTTTCTCTCGGCGACCCTGGCCTTCTTTGCCGGACTCTTCCCGGGCAGCTCTTTGGGCCTCGAGATTGCCGCCGTCTTCGCCATCTTCACGGCGCAGGCCTGGAACATGACCTTCGCCTTCTATCACACGCTCGTCACGCTGCCCCGAGACCTTGAGGAGGCGGCGTACGTTTACCGCCTCGGCCGCTGGTCGCGGCTATGGTACCTCGAATTGCCGAGTTCCGCCATCACGCTGGTGATGAACAGCATGATGTCGTTCGGTGGCTCCTGGTTCTTCCTCGCCGCCTCCGAAACCGTGACCTTCTCGGGCCGGCGGGTCATGCTGCCGGGCATCGGGTCGTACATGGCCCTGGCGGAGCAGCGTGGCGACGTGCCCGCCATGGTCGCCGCCGTAGCGATCATGGTCGTGCTGATCGTGCTGGTGGACCAGCTGTTCTGGCGGCCGATCATCGCGTGGTCGCAGCGCTTCAAGCTCGAGCAGACGCCCTCGGCGGACGGACCGACGTCCTTCGTACTGACGATCTTGCGCCGGTCGGTGCTGGTGGACGGGCTGCAGCGCCTCGTGCACCCGGCATGGGAGGCGATCTGGCGGCGCTTCAGCCGCCCCATGGCGCCGAGGGCCGGCCAGGCAAGGGCGAGCCTCGCCTGGCGCATCGTGTTTTCCCTGCTCGGCCTGCTCGTCCTGGGCTTCGCGCTGCGCACCGGCTGGCACCTCCTTTACGGCATCGGGCTCGGGCAGGTGCTGCATGTGGGCTGGCTCGGCATCCTGACCTGGCTGCGCGTCAGCGCAGCGGTGCTGCTCGGCGCCATCTGGACCATCCCGGTCGGCGTCGCGATCGGTCTCAGCCCGCGCGTCGGGCGGTGGGCGCAGCCGCTGGCGCAGATCGCCGCGTCCTTCCCGGCGAACATGCTTTTCCCGATCGTGGTCGCCTGGCTCCTGAGGGTCCACGCGGGGCTCGACATCGGCGCGATCCCGCTCATGATGCTGGGCACGCAGTGGTACATCCTGTTCAATGTCATCGCCGGCAGCATGGCCATCCCGCAGGATCTCAAGGAGGCCGGCCGCATCTTCGGCCTGCGGGGAGCCCTGCGCTGGCGCGGGCTGATCCTGCCGGCCATCTTCCCGTCGTTGGTGACGGGCGGCGTGACGGCGGCCGGCGGCGCCTGGAACGCCTCGATCGTCGCCGAGGTGGCGAGCTGGCAGCACCATACCCTGGTCGCGCACGGACTTGGGGCCTATATCACGCTCGCCACCGCGCAGGGCCAAGGGGCGCACGTCCTCCTTGGCATCGCGGTGATGTCGCTTCTGGTCATCGCGATGAACCGGCTGGTCTGGCGGCCGCTCTACCGCTTGGCGGAGACGCGCTATCATCTCGACTAGGAGGCGATGACCTTGCTGGAGCCCCTGATCGTGGCCGAGCGCATCGACAAGATCTACGACATGCCGGGCGGCGGCGGCAAGCAGGTGCTGCGCGGCATCGACCTCGCCGTGCGCGAAGGCGAGGTGCTGGCGGTGCTCGGACCGTCGGGTTCCGGCAAGTCGACTCTCCTGCGCATCATTGCCGGTCTTGTCGCTCCGTCGCGCGGCACCCTCACGTACCAGGGCGCGATGGCCGCCCGCGGCGGCGACGGCGTCGCGATGGTCTTCCAGTCGTTTGCCCTCTTCCCTTGGCTCACCGTACAGGAGAACGTGGAGCTTGGTCTCAGGGCCCGTGGCCTGCCGGAGACCGAGCGGCATGAGCGGGCCCTGCGGGCGATCGACATGATCGGCCTCGACGGCTTCGAAGGCGCCTACCCGAAAGAGCTCTCAGGCGGCATGCGCCAGCGCGTCGGCTTCGCGAGGGCGCTCGTCGTCGATCCGGACGTGCTGCTGATGGACGAGCCGTTCTCGGCGCTCGACGTCCTGACGGCCGAAAACTTGAGGCGCGACCTGCTGGAGCTTTGGCTGGAGCACCGCATTCCAACGAAGGCGATCGTCATCGTCACCCACTCGATCGAGGAGGCCGTCTACCTGGCGGACCGGGCCGTCGTGCTGTCGCGCGACCCGGCGGAGGTGCGGGCGGAGGTCCCAATCACCCTGCCGCACTGGCGCGACCGCGAGGACAGGCGCTTCGCCGCTCTGGTCGATCAGATCTACTCCCTTCTGACCCGGCGCACCGCGGAGACCCAGGCACAGCCTGGCCGCCGCCGGCCGGATCCCGTCCCCGCCGTGCGCTCGGGGGCCCTGAATGGCCTTGTCGAACTCCTGGAGGACGCACCGCGCGAGGACATCTACCGTCTGGGCGAGGAGCTGCAGTTCGAAGTCGACGACCTCTTGCCGATCGTCGAGGCGCTTGAGCTGCTGGGCCTTGCGAAGGTCCACGAGGGCGACATCGAGCTGACGGAGGAGGGGCGCCGGTACGCCGCGGCAAGCCTGCTCGAACGCAAGGAGATCTTCCGCACCCAGGCGCTCGACCGCTGTCCCGCGATCGCGCAGATCGCGAAGGTGCTGGGGCAGAAGTCGAACGGGCGCATGAACCGCGAATTCTTCGTCGACGCGATGGAGCAGAGCTACGGGGTCGAGGAGGCGGAGCGGCAGGTCGACACCCTGATCGACTGGGGCCGCTACGCCGAGATCTTCGCCTACGACCAGGAATCGCGCCAGCTCTATCTCGAACTGGAGGAGGAGCCGCACCCGGTCGGTCCGGCCAGGGACTAGCCCGGCCGGTCGGCGACAGGAGGAATCCCGTTGTCTTCGGAGATCGTCGTGCACGGCGCCTGTCCGCACGACTGTTACGATACCTGCGGGCTCAGGGTGCACGCCGAGGCGGGCGTCATCCGCCGCATCGAGGGGGATCCCGATCACCCGACCACCCGGGGCTTCCTCTGCTTCAAGGTGAACCACTACATGGAGCGCCTCTACCATCCGGACCGCGTGCTCTACCCGATGCGACGCGTGGGGCCCAAGGGAGCCGGCTCCTTCGAGCGGGTCTCCTGGGACGAGGCGATGGCGGAGATCGGGGAGCGTCTTCAGGCCATCCTCGCCGCCCACGGCGGCGAGGCCGTTCTGCCCTACAGCTTCGCCGGCAACATGGGCGCCCTGAGCGGCGGTGCGCTCGACGAGCGGCTCTGGCGCCGGATCGGCGCCTCAAGGCTTGAACGCACGATCTGCACGGCCTCGGGCAACGCAGCCTTGCGCTGGGTCTTCGGCAAGGCGATCGGGCCGGATCCCGAGACGATTCCCTCGGCCCGCTTCGTGCTGCTCTGGGGACAGAACCCGATGGCCACGAACCTACACGAGATCCCGCTGCTCGACGCGAGCCGCCGCGCAGGCGGCGAGATCTGGACGATCGATCCGCTGCGGACCGACACCGCGAGACGCTACGACCGCCACCTGCAGCTGCGCCCCGGCAGCGACCTGCCGCTGGCCCTTGGCCTCGGACGGGAACTCGTCGCGTCCGGCCGCATCGACCGGGAGTTCGCGCAGGAGCGCGCGACGGGCTTTGAGGACTATCGGCGCCTCGTGGAGCCCTGGACGCTTCGCCGCACCGCGGACGTCACAGGGCTCGCCGACGAGGGGATCGCGGAGCTTGCGGACCGCCTTTCTTCTGTGCGGCCTCT
The DNA here is from genome assembly GCA_021793315.1 of Bacillota bacterium. Classification (GTDB taxonomy): domain Bacteria; phylum Bacillota; class Sulfobacillia; order JAJZYS01; family JAJYTV01; genus JAJZQO01. The sequence continues at coordinate 51,684 of JAJYSZ010000008.1, forward strand.
GCTCCTGCGACCGGGCTACGGCGTGCAGCGCCAGCGGCGCAGCGCGGGAGCGGTCTGGGCCATCGCAGCGCTCTCGGTTCTCACGGGCGCATGGCGGGATGTAGGCGGCGGGCTGCTCATGAGCAATGGCGGCGCCTTTCCGCTGCGCTCGCTCGCGGGGCCGGAACGCAAGACGAGGCCTATCAACATGCTGCAGCTCGGAGATGCGCTGACAGGCTTGATGGATCCGCCGGTCAAGGCCCTCGTCGTCTACAACGCGAACCCCGCGGCAACGGCGCCCGACCAGGCGAAGGTGCTGCAGGGCCTGGCCCGCGACGATCTCCTGTGCGTCGTGCATGAGCAGATGATGACGGATACGGCGAAGTACGCGGACTTCGTCCTGCCGGCCGCGATGGCGATGGAGGTCTGGGACCTGCACACGTCCTACTGGCACCGCTACGTGCAGCTCAACCGCCCGGCGGCGCCGCCGCCGGGTGAGGCGGTCTCGAATCCGGAGTTCTTCCGCCGGCTGGCGCAGGCCCTGGGCCTGCAGGACGAGGAACTCCAGCAGGACGACCTGGCGCTGATCAGGGAGTCTCTGGCGACGCGCCATCCCTGGCTTGAGGGCATCACCCTCGAGAGCCTGATGCGGCGGCCCGTGCAGAAGCTTCGCCTGCCTGCGGAGACACGGCCATTCGTCGACACGCCCGTGCCCGTTGCGGGCGGGCGCTTCCGCCTGACGCCGCCGCCCGGCACGGCAACCGAGCCATGGCAGGGGGCCAAACTGCTGCCGGGCGAGTTCCATCTCCTGACGCCGTCCACCCGCGAGACGATCAAGTCGAGCTTCGGCAATGTCGCGAGCCTGAGGCGCGGACATCCGGTGCCGGAACTCCTGATGACCCAAGAGGACATGCGGCGCCTCGGCGTCAGCCCCGGGGCGCGGGTGCGCGTCCTGAACGGGCGCGGACAGGTGGAACTGACGGCCGTGGCGAGCGACGTACCCCAGAGGGGGACGGTCGTCAGCTATGCCGTGCGCTGGAACCACGAGGCAGGCGGCCGCAACATCAACCAGCTGACGTCGCAGGAACTGGCCGACTTTGGCGGCGGCGCCACCTTCTACAGCGTGCGGGTGAAGATCGAGGCCATTGAGGACTGAGCGCGGGCCCTGCTCAGTCCTGGGGGCGCAAGGCGTAGCTGGCGGTGATGTGCGCCGCCAGGTGCTGTTCGCCGTCGTAGACGCGGCACTCGGCGAACGCGAGCCGGCGGCCGAGGTGCAGCAGGGCGGCCGCGAAGCGCAGCCGCTCGCCGCGGGCAGGACGCAGGAAGTGGGCGTGCAGATCGACGGTCACCGCCTGCTGGATGCCGCGAAGATCCTCTGGTGGACCGCAGAGATTCGCCATCAGGGCGTCGGCGACGGAGACGAGCGCTCCACCGTGCGCCTGGCCGAGACTGTTGACCGCGAGGCCCGCGAGCGGCATTTCCGCCTCGACAGATCCCTGGGACTCGTGCAGCACCGTGAAGCCGAGTGCCGCGTCCAAAGCTTGCCGGATGCGCGGCGATCCTTCTGCCATACGATCCTCCTCCGGGCGATCAGAGAGGCGAAGCGATGCGCTGGCGCCCGATGAAGTGGACTGCCTCACCGTAACCGCAGGAGCGCAGTAGCGCGATGCCCTCCGCGAAGCCATGGCCCACGTTTTCTGGCTCGTGCGCGTCCGAGCCGAGGCTTACCGGGACACCCGCCGCAGATGCCGCAGCGAGGTAGGCGGGCACGGGATAGATCTCTCCCACCGGCCTCCGCAGTCCCGCCGTGTTGCATTCGATGGCCATGCTGGCCTCGGCAAGCGCCTGGGCGGTGCGGCGATACTCGTCCTCGAGCGGGAACGGTGCCGACGCGCCAAAGATTTTCGGCAGATCGGGGTGGGTGAGGACGTCGAAGAGCCCAGACGCGACCGCGTCGCGGCTGAGCGAGAAGTATCGGCGCCAGAGCCTTTCCTGGCCCATCTGGCGCCGGAGCGGCCCGTCCGTCTCGAGATCGACGCCGACGCCGTCGACAAAGTGGACCGATCCCAAGACGAAGTCCCAGGGATAGCGGCTGAGGAAGCGCGCGATGCCCGCCTCGGCGCCAGGCACGTAGTCCATCTCGATGCCGAAGGAGACGGGCAGGTGAAGGGCCTTCGCCCGCTCTACGAATGCGAGGTAGGCATCGAGGCGGTACAGGCAGCGCCCCTCGGACCACGCACCCGGCAGGAGGCCACGCGCTTCGAGAAAGCGGTAGCCGTGCTCGACGACGCCCAGGCGATCGACGCTATGCGTGCGGGCCGTCCCGAGGTAGCCCTCGAGCCAGCTGACGGGATAGTTCTCGGGCGTATGGGGCCCCCGCTCAAGGTGCAGATGCTGGTCAGCGATCATCGGGACCATCCTTTCGGCAGGCCTACAGATGCACCTGGGCGGCGACACCGCCGATCACCATCGCAAGCAGGATCGCCGGCAGCAGGTTGCCCACGCGGATCTTCGTCGCGCCGAGCATGTTGAGGCCGATCAGCGCGATCAGCACACCGCCGACGTAGGTCAGGGGCGCGATGACGGCGCTGCCCAGAAGTGGCGCCACCAGCGTGGCGAGCGCCGCGATCGCCGCCTCGTAGAGGAAGACCGAGCCGGACGCGAGCAAAACGCCCGGGCCGAATGCGGCGGCGAAGAAGATTGCGCTCGTGCCATCCAGGGCGGACTTGGTGTAGAGGATGGTGTTGTGGTCGGTGAGACCGCTCTGGATCGCGCCCAGGACAGCCATCGCGCCGATGCACCAGACCAAGGTCGCCAGCATGAAGCCCTCGACGAAGCTGCCCTGGCCGCCGAAGCGCTGGCGCAGGCGTTCGGCGAAACGCTCAAGCCGCTCCTCGAGTTCGAGCGACTGTCCGATGGCGGCGCCGACGGCGAGCGAGGCGATGACGATGAGGAAGTTGGGCTTCTCGAGCGCCATGGAGATGCCGATGAGAGCCGCGGCCGCGCCGAGCACCTGCTGGACGAGGTCGCGCACCTTGGCGGGGATGCGCCGGAAAAGAAGGCCGAGGAGGGCACCGACCAAGGTGGCCAGGCCGTTGACGAAGGGACCGAGTTCGTGGGCCAGTATCGACAAAGTGCAAGTCCTCCCGACAGCGGCCAGTTCGCTTTGCACGCGTAACGTCCCTGCCGTTGCGGGGCCCCGGCCGTCCCGTGGCGACGAAGCGACCGCACGTGGCAGCAGGCGGCGCCAGCTGACGAAGGTCGTCAGGCGACGCAGGGCAGCGTTGTGGTCGCGGGCGCCTGCTCTTTCGCCCTTGCGACAGCGTTCTGCGCCCGCAGAAGGCAAGTTCGGGCCGCTTCCTGTCGAACGGGGGCCCTTCGCGCGTGGAACTGTCGTCTAGGGCATGACCGGCGGGCTGTGTATGCTGTAGAAAAACCTGTGCACAAATTCGCGGTATCTGTCGGCCGAACGGCTGGGAGCCCAATGGTATACTTGGCTTTAGCCCGGCTTTGGGGGGATATGGCGGCATGGATCTCAGGCCAAAGTGCCACGTCGAAACCTATGGCTGCCAGATGAACGAGAACGATAGCGAGATCCTCCTCGCCTACCTGGAGGAACTCGGTTACGAGAGCACCCCGTCGCTCGGGGACGCGGACGTGGTGCTGCTCAACACGTGCTGCGTGCGCGAGTCGGCGGAGGACAAGGTGTATGGCAAGCTCGGCGAGTTGAAGCTCCTGAAGGAGGAGCGCCCCGAGCTCGTCATCGGCATCGCCGGCTGCATGACGCAGCAGCCTGGGGTGGGTCCGGCGCTTGCCAGGCGCTATCCCTACGTGAACCTCGTCATGGGCACGCACAACCTGCACCGCTTCCCCGAGCTCTTCCTGCGGGCGCGCACCGCCGACGCGACGTTGGTGGACGTGGCGGAGGAGCCGGAGGAGATGCCGATCTTTCCGCGCGGCGTGCGCGAAGGCGGCGTCACCGCCTGGGTGACGATCCTGCGCGGCTGCGACAAGCGCTGCACCTACTGCATCGTGCCTTACGTCCGCGGCCGCGAGATGTCGCGCCCGCTCTCGGAGATCCGCCAGGAGGTCGAGGCGCTCGTCAGGGACGGTGTGCGCGAGGTGACCCTGCTCGGCCAGAACGTCAACGCGTACGGCAAGGACCTTGCGGGCGGCGAGAGCTTCGCGACGCTGGTCGCGGAACTCGACCAGGTCGAGGGGCTCGAGCGCATCCGCTACACCACGAGCCACCCGCGCGATTTCACGCAGGAGATGATCGACGCCATCGCCGCGTCGCACAAGGTCTGCGAGCATTTCCACGTGCCGGTGCAGTCCGGCAGCCCGCATATGCTGAAGCGCATGGCGCGCGGCTACACGCGGGAGCGCTACGTCGACCTGATCGAGCGTATCCGGCGGGCGGTGCCGGACGCCGCGATCACCACCGACCTGATCGTGGGTTTCCCCGGCGAGACCGAAGAGGACTTCGAGCAGACGCTCGAGCTCTGCCGGCAGCTGAGGTTCGACAAGTCCTTCACCTTCATGTTCTCGCCACGCCACGGCACGCCGGCCGCCGCCTTCCCCGACCAGGTTCCGCTGGCGGTGAAGAAGGAGCGCCTGGCGCGCCTGCTCGAGGTGACGGATGCCCTCTCGCTCGCGGCCAACCAGCGGCAGCTCGGTCAGACGGTGGAGGTGCTTTGCGAGGGCGTGTCCAAGAAGAAAGATC
>JAJYSZ010000088.1 GCA_021793315.1 Bacillota bacterium
TTCAACATTCTCCTGATGTTCAGTCTGGCGTACCCCCAGTTGGCCCTGCGCTCCCTACTGATCTCCCTGGCCACCGACATCACGGTCGGGATCGTCGCCACCCGCATCCTCGGCGCCTACCAGTATGCCGTGGTCGGCCTCATCGCGGGCATCGTGTGCCTGGTGGTGCTGACGACCGCGGATGTGCTGCACCTGCTGCCCCGCGTCGACTTCATGCTCTACCGCATGGCCTGAGGAGGTCCCGGATGCCGCTCCCCCTCTCCCTTGAGCTCGACACGATGCTCCGCCTCCTGATCGGGGGGCTCGTGCTCTTTTACTTCTGGCCGCGCTACGTCTTTGCCGTCGACGGCCAGGTCTCCCGGACAGACGTGTTGGTGGGGTACGCCGCGCGCATGGTCGTCGTCCTGATCGTGGCCGGCCTCGCCTTCACCGCCATCCACGCCTTCAGCTGGTTCGCCCTGGCCGCCGCCGTCTTCGCTCTCCGGCTGGCCAAGGTGCAGCCGGAGCTGAGCCGCGATGAACGCGGCACCGGCCTTGGCGCCCGCCTTCTCGCCGATCTCGATCGGCTTGGCAGCTGGCCCCGGCGCACGCTGGCCTTCCTGCGTCAGCGCCTGCGGGGGCCGCTGCGCCGCAAGGCGCGGCCATCGGCCTACGCCGTCGTCGGCGCGATCCTGCTCCTCGCGGTCCTGGGCCTGTCCGCGTACCTGCGCCTAGCGCCCGCGTTCCAACACGCCGGCATCCCCTTCTCGGATTCCGGCGTCGTTCTCTACTGGGTGCAGGCGATCGGGCACCAGGTCCTCTACCCGAACGGCATCTATCCTGAGGGCTTTCATGTCCTGATCGCGGATCTCTCCCGGCTGACGGTCGCGAACAGCGTCGTCTCGGTGAAATTCATCGGTCCCGTTGTCGGCGTAGCGATGGTCGCCTCGGTCGGATTTGCCACCTACCGGCTGACGGGCAGGATCGCCCCGGCCGTCGCGGCGATGCTCGTCTACGGAACCCTGCCCCAGCTTCTGCCGTACTCGCATCTGCGTCAGGCCGGCACGGACGCGCAGGAGTTCGGCAACGCGCTGGTCCTGCCGACGCTCTGGTTCGTCTACGCGTCCTGGGTGAAGACGAGCCGCTGGTACCGCGGCACAGCCGTTGCGCTCTTGGCGATCGTGGCCATGACGCATCCGATCGTAGCCTTGAACGCGGGGGCCGCCGCCATTGCGGCCACCGTTGCCGCCTGGCTCGCCACGGGCGTACGCTGGCGTACGCTCGGGTGGTATCTGCGCTGGGTGGCGGTGGCGGCCCTGGTGGCCCTGGCGCCGCTGGTCATCGCTCTCGCCGTCGGCATTCCGCTCAACAGCTCCGGCGCGTCCTTTGCGACCCAGATGACCGGGGCCGCGGCCCCGCCGATCTCGCTGCCGGACAAGATCGCCCTGCTCTCCGCCGCAGCGCTCGCTCTCGTACGGGCGATCCGCCTGATCGCCCGCCGATCCGACCGGGCCGATCCCGGCATGGCCCTGGCCGGGCTTTTGACGCTGATCTTCGCCCTTGCGATCTATCAGGCTTCGCGCCTTGGCATCCATCTGCTTGCGCTGTACTCCCGCGCAGGGGAATTCGTGGCCCTGGGCGACGCGCTCGGCTTCGCCATGGGCGTCTCTGCCGTGCAGGAGCTCCTGGAACTCGTGCGGCCAGCGTTCGGCCGCTGGGCGGCGCTCGTGCTGGCCGCGGGACTTGTGGCCGCCGCGTGGGTGCAGAGTCCTCCGGCAACCTTCAACGCGTTCCCCGTGTACCGCTGGCTGCCGGACGATTTCGTCGCCGCCTACGCGCGCATCGGGTCCACTCTGCCAAGCGGGACGTGGCTCGCGGTGTCCGACAACAGTGGCTTCGACTACGCCTACGGCCAGGGGCTCTTCATGACGGCCAAGGACTTCGCCGCGCACGTGGGCACATCCGGTGCCTGGCCTCTCTACCACCACCCTGGTGAACCCTCGCGGCCGCTGGCCGCCCGACATCTTTTCATCTTTGTCGATCGGCGCATCGTCGTCGCCCCAAGTTACCGCAGCACCGTCCTACCGCGCCGCGAGGCGGCGCAGAAGCTGATCCGGTCCTGGGTCGCGGCCTGGCAGCGAACCCACGGGCCCCTCCCCGTCTACTTCCGCGGCCCCGACCTGACCGTCTACGAGCTGACCGCTCCCATCTCCTCGTCATCCTGACGGACTGCAGCCGAAGGCCGGACCGCCTACCCGAAGGAGGACCAAGATGCCGCTGCCGCTAGGGATCGAAGTCGGAACGCTGGTGCGCCTGCTCGTGGGCGGAGTCATCGTGCTCTATCTCTGGCCGCGCTACGTGTTCGGCACCGCGTCCGAGACACCGGGCATCGACCTTACCGTCGGGTACATCGCACGCATGCTCGTCGCTCTGATCCTGGCGGGCTACGTCCTTGTGGCGACCCATCTCTACAGTTGGGTCACGCTGGTGCTGGTGCTGGCGGCGCTCGGCCTTCTGCGCCCCCGGGCCTCGCATAACCCGTACGAGCTCAGGGGCAGCAGCCGCCTGGCCGCCCGCCTGCTCACGGAGATCGACCTGCTGGGGAGCTGGCCCGCGCGGCTGCGCCAAAGGCTCTCGCGCCGCCGCAGCCGGGAGGACGGTCGAGGCATCCACCTCAGCCCCTACCAGATCGCGGGCGGCCTGGTGCTGCTCCTCGTGCTGGGCGTCTCGGCCTGGCTCCGGCTGGCGTCGCCGCTGCAGCACGCCGGCATCCCGTTCTCCGACTCCGACGTGGTCCTCTACTGGGTGCAGGCCATCGAGCAGCAGGTGCTCTTCCCGAGCGGCATCTACCCGGAGGGCTTCCACATCGTGATCGCAGACCTCGTACGGCTGACGGCGGCGAACCCCATCGTCAGCGTGAAGTTCTTCGGTCCCATCGTCGGCGTGGCGATGGTCCTGTCCGTGGGCTTCGCAGCCTACCGCCTCACGGGCCGCCTTGCCCCCGCCGTGGTCGCGGTTCTCGTGTATGGCACCCTGCCGCACTTCCTGCCCTACGAGTACCTGCGCCAGGTGGGCACCGACTCCCAGGAGTTCGGCAACGCGCTCGTCCTGCCGACGCTCTGGTTCGTCTACGCCTCATGGGTCACCAAGAACCCCTGGCACCGGGGTACGGCCGTGGCGCTGCTCGCGGTCACCGGCCTGACGCATCCGGTCGTCGCCTTGAACGCCGCGGCCGCCGCGGTGGCCGCCACCGTCGCGGCCTGGCTTGTCGCGGGCATCCCCAGGGCGGTGCTCGGCTGGTACGTGCGCTGGACTTCCCTTGCCGTGCTGGTGGCCATCCTGCCGCTCGCCGTGGCGCTTGGGGTGGGTCTCCATCTGAACAGCTCCGGCGCCGCCTTCGCCGCAGCGGTCAGCCATGCGCCCGCGCCACCGATCAGCCTGGCTGCCAAGGTCGCCCTGGCCGCGGCGCTCGCGTTCGTGCTGGTCCGGGCGTTCCGGCTTCTGATCCGCCGCTCGGACGCCCCGGCTCTCGGCGCCGCCATCGCCGGACTCCTGACCCTGCTCGCCGCGCTGGCCGTCCAGGAGGCGCCCCTCTTCGGCATCCACTCGACGGTGCTCGCATCCCGTTCGGGCGAGTTTCTGGCCCTTGCCGAGGCCCTGGCCTACGGCATGGGCATCTCGGCGGGACAGGAAGTGCTGGAACTTCTCCACCTGGCGACCGGCCGCTGGCTGGCGCTGGTCGGCGCCACGGCACTGGTGGCCTTCGCCTGGATCCACTACCGCCCCGCACCCTTCAACGCCTTCGCCACCGACCGCTGGCTGCCGGACGACTTCGTCGTCGCCTACGTCGACATCGGCTCGAACCTGCAGCGCGGCAACTGGCTGGCCGTCTCCGACGACAGCGGCTTCGACTACACCTACGGCCAGAGCTTCTTCATGCGCGGCGAGGACTTCCTCCAGCACGTCAGCACGACAGGACCATGGCCGAGGTACCACTCTGGCGCCAGCTCGTATCCGCTGTCGGAGAACCGCATCTTCATCTTCGTCGACAAGCGGCTGGTCGTCGCCGACGGCTACATGTACGTGGTGAAGCCGCGCCGCGCGAAGGCGCAGGCGGCCATTTCCAAGTGGGTCGCGGCTTGGCAGGAAAATCACGGGCCGCTCCACGTCTATTTCCGCGGCCCGGATGTCACGGTTTATGAGCTCTCCCGGCATAGCTCGGCGCAGGCCCTCGGGAGCCTGTCCGAGTGATGGCCGGCTCGCTGGGCATCGCTCTGCAGGTGACGGTCGGGTTTGGGCTCGCTGTGGTGGTGCTGCCGCACGCCCTCCTGCGCCAGGACCACAGCCAGAGCCTCTTCCAAAGACTCTGGCGCGCATTCGTGCTCGGCAGCGCGGCCTGGCTGGGCCTCGGGTTCCTGCTCGCGGCCACCTCGAGCGTCGAGCTCGCCACGATCGGCCTCTTAATCGCATTTGCGTTCGGACTCGGCGCCTACCTGAGGCGTCGCCGAGGCAACGAGGCCGCGCAGCGGGTGAGGCGCAACGAACAGACGGCGAAGGTGCTGGACGCGATGGACCCGGGCGGGGAGCACTCGTTCGCATCGCTGGCCGTCGAGTCCCTGCGCCGCATCCCGCCGTGGCTCCTGCGCACCTTGCGGGCCTTGGCCAGGGCGGACATCCTGCTCACGATCCTGGCCTTCGCGATCATGGCCGCACGCCAGTTCCCGCCGCTGCTCGCGCAGAGTGCGCCAGGCACGCCCGAAGGTTACGTACAGCTCCTGGCGGCCAAGAACATCGCCTTGAACATGGGGCTCTACCAGCAGGGCGTCTACCCGGTCGGGGTCCCCCTGCTGGCGGCTCTCCTGGCCACCACCTTCTTCTTCGACACGCTGAACGTCCTGCGCTTCCTCGGGCCGATCGTCGCCCTGCTTCTGCCTCTCGCCGGGGGCCTGCTGGCCCTGGAGATCGCGGACAGCGGCTGGGCCGTGTTTGCGACGGCGACACTCCTGGGACTGTCCATCGCACCAGCCCTCGGCGTCGGTGTCGTGACGTCATGGCACCCACTCTCCCCGCATTTCGCCGCGGTTCTGCTGCTGGCGGAACTCGCGTTCGGGCTGCGCGCCCTGCGTCGGGACTCGGCAGCAGATGCCTGGATCGCCGGCGCCGCGGCCTTCGCGGCCGTCATGGCCGCTCCGCTCGCGTGGCCGTACGCGGCCTTGGGGCCTGTCCTGCTGACCGTTCCCTGGCTGCGCCGCCGCCAGGTGGCGGCGCAGGTCATAAGCCGCACCCTGCTCGCCAGCACGCTCGGCCTTCTGCCGGTCGGCATCGGCCTCCTCGGGCGCCATCCGCTCAATGCGGTGCTCATGGCGCCGCAGGCCCTGCCGACGCCGCCGGCGCCCGTCTGGCTCACAGGCCCGTCCGGTATCGCCCTGCTCCTGGCCGCGGGCCTTGTCATCCTCGGGGCGACCGTATGGCGCCGCCGGACGCTGCAGGACGATGCGCCGCTCTACCTCGGCATCGGGCTGCTCGTCACGTGCCTGGGCGTCGCGAGCGCCCTGCCGATGCCCGCCATCTGGCGACTGCCCCTCCATCTCGGCGACTATGCGGGCCTCCTGGCGGTCCCGCTGGCGGTCGGGTACGCCTTCTCGCTCGTCGCGAACCGGCTGCGCTACCCCTCTGCCGCCCAGGGTCTCGCGGTGCTCCTGCTGGCAGCCGAGCTCGCCATGGGCGTCCTGCCGCCGCAGCCCCTGGCCCGCTACGAGGTGCCGGGCTCGGAGGCGGTTCTGCAGCAGATCTCGGGCGCACTCGAGGCCTATCAGTGGACGGTCATCTCGCCGACAGAGCAGTACAGCGAACTGTTGGGCAAGGGCTGGCACATCGAGCTGCGGCAGTTCCTTACGCAGTTGCCGCTCTCGGTGGCGAAGGATCCGCGGATCCGGCCCTCCAGCTGGCCTCATCTGCCCGTGCTGACGTCCGACACGTTCCTCTACGTGCCGCTGGTCACGGCCGACGGTCTGAAGCCGAGCCCCGCAGACCTGAAATTGCCCGTGCCGCAGTCGCTGGCCGCGGCGGAAAACCTGGGCCCCGGCGGCGCCGTGCTCGACGCCCATGCGTATGCCTGGGCGATGGCCTACCGCCGGGCCCACCCGTCCTCATGCAGCATCTACTACCGCAGTCCGGACCTCCTGGTGCTCTGGATCCGTCAGTGACCGGAGCGCACAAGGCTGCCGTCCACGAAGGTCCAGTCCTCAAGCTGATCGTCGGGAAGTTTCGCAGCGACCAGGCCAAGGGGCAGAAACGTCACCTGCCGCAGCAGACCGAGCAGCACCTGTCTCAGGTGCCGGCGGCCAAACCCCATGCTGAACCGGGCGACAACGCCCGAGGACGCCGGCAGCGACCAGCCGCCCGGCGCGACCTCCCACGGGTGCGCGTAGAGCACCCTCGTCCCCTCGCCCCTGAGGCCTCCGAGCACCAGGCCCGTCGGCAGGAGCCGCCAGTACATGCCGCCCGCAAAGGGCACGCGCAGGCCGAGCAGGCTGCCCACCGCCGGCGGGAGCTCCAGGAGCGCACCGGCTCCCGCCCGCAGGCGGTACGGCTTCAGGGGGGCGCCCGCAACGCCGTAGAGCGGCGTACGCAGCGGGAAGACGCTGGAGTCGTAGGTGAAGCCGAGGTCCAGGAGCGCCGCCGGGGCCCAGGGGCTCCGTGCGTCGAGCGACCAGGTCGCCGCCCGGTAGCCACGGACAGCGTGGCCCGTCAGGTCCTCGAGGACCGCCTTGGCCGCCGCCACCTCGTGACGGAAGCGCTGCTCGCCCATCTGCCAGAGGAGATCGTGGGTCATGCCGTGGCAGCCGATCTCGTGGCCGGCGTCGGCGATCGCCCGCACGCTCGCGGGCAGTTCCTGCGCGAGATGGCCGAGCACGAAGAACGTGGCCTTGGCGCCGTGCGCCGCAAGGAGCTCGAGCACCGCCTCGATCTCGCGCCGCGCGAACTCGGGCTGGGCTGCGGCGGGCCGTGTCGCGAGCGTGGCGTCGTACCAGTGCTCGACGTCGATCGAGAGCGCGTGTGGTCCTACCATCTCATCACCTGCCGCCAGGTCTCGACGTCGAAGAGATGCCCGACCACCGCGAGCAGGAATCCCGGCAGGGGACCGAGGTCCTGCCGGTCGAGCACGTCATCCACCGTGCGATCGCCCGGGCCCAGCTGCGGCGCGCCCTTGGCAAAGCGGCGCAGCGGGTGGCGCAGAAGGTGCAAAAGGTCCGCGGGCAATGTCCAACGGCAGACGACATGGGTGTCGTACGTCTCTGGCCCATGCGCGTCGCAACCCAGAGCGAGCTCCGCCCAGAGGCGCGGGAAGTCCACTCCGGCCGCGACGGCCAGTCCAAGCGACGCCCAGGCGCGGGGATTGATCTCGAGGAGCCTGGGCGTGCCGTCGGGCGCCAGGACCCACTCCACCTCGACGAGGCCCCGCCAGCCGAGCGGCTGCAAAAGACGCAGGGAGAGATCGACGACATCCTGGCGCAGGACGCTGCGTTGGAGGGTGCTCGTACCCTGCTCCCCCGGAAACCAGCGCAGCTCCTCCTGGCAGAACACGGCCCGCACCGTCCCGTCCCGTCCGTAGAGGAGTCCCACGTCAAACTTGCGGCCCGGTGGGATGCGCTCTTGCGCGATGTGGCCGCGCAGGGCTTCCTGCGGCATCGGGTCCCCCTCCGCAAGGAAGCGCACGCCGCGCCCGCCGGACCCGACGCGCGGGCGGACGACGACGTCGCCCCCCAGCGAGTTGCGCGCCTCGGCCAGCTCGTCGTGCGACTCCACGGCCACGGTGCGCGGATGGGGCACCCCGGCCCGCCTTGCCAGTTCCGCCGTGCGCCACTTGTCCCTGCCGGTGGCGAACTGCTCCCCGCTCGGCAGCAGGCTCTTCGCCCCGAGCGCGTCGCCGCAGGCGATGGCCGCTGCGGTCGAGAGGTCGTCCATTGGCAGCACGAGATCCGCCTGCTCCGCCGCGCGCCAGAGCCAGTCTCCATACTCCGGACTCTCCGGCGCCGGACTGACCAGGGCCCGCCGGCAGTAGCGGGACCAACGCGCCAGGCTGAAGGGCGTATCGTCCGCGACGAGAGTCTCGTAGCCCGCTCTGCCGAGCGACCGCACCGCGACGAGCGTCTTGCGCTGCAGGCCGTCGGTCAGCAGGATCCTCACTTGGACACAGGCGCGCTCTCGCGCATGAACGCCGGCAGGCAGGTCACCTCGTAGTGCTCTGCCCTCGGCGCCCGCTCGCGCAGTCCGAGAGTCACGCGAAGGAAGGCCAGCAAACCCATCGACATGTTGTTGAGCCCGTCCCGGATCCGGGCGCCCTTGCGGTAGAAGGCGACCTTGGTCGGCAGGGTGTTGTCCATCTTCCAGCCGCGCCGCACGGGGATGATGCCGAGCTCCTGGGCACAGCCGTAATTTCGTCCCGTGAAGTACGGCATGATGTCTGCCACGACCTTGAGGCGCATCAGCCGAAAGCCGCACTCGACGTCACGAAAGAAGTAACCGGTGAGAAGGGTGGCCCAGAGCGACAGACCGCGGTTGCCGATGCGCTTGCTGAGAGGGTAGCCCGCGAGGTCCCGCTGTCCGAGCAGCACATCGGCGCCGCGCTGGCGCATGCGCTCCACGGCCGCGCCCGATTCCTCCGGGATATGCTGACCGTCCGCATCCATCGTGATGATGATGTCCTCCGGGCCGAGCGCGCCAAGGCGCATCAGGCCGAGGAGGTAGTCGAAACCTGTCCGGAGCGCGCCGGACATGCCTCGGTTCGCTGGATGGGTCAGGAGGGCCACCTTGCCGTGGCTCCCGCACCAGGAGCGGATGAGGGCGCTCGAGGTGTCGCGCGAGCCGTCGTCCACCACCACCAGAAGGTCGGCGAAGGGCTCGGCGCGACGCAGCACGTCGAGGATGGTGCGCTCTTCGTTGTAGGCGGGGATCAGCAAGACGATCATGTGGGGTACCCCTGGCGGCAAAGCCACCTATCAAACCTAGCCGACCAATTACGCCAAAAATGGACAAAATCCTCTGCGCCGCTCAGCGCCCCAGCACCACCCGTCCGTCCAGCGTCCGGATGGCGCGCGCGTAGTCGAGGGGCGCCGCGTAGGACAGAAAGCCGTAGCGGCGCGACATCTCCTCCAGCATTGCGAGGCGCCCTTGGGCAGCGTCGTCGGCAGGTATCTCGCTGAGCAGCATCGGGGTGATGCCCTCCTGGCGCACCACCTTGGCGATCTGCTCCAAGACCATGCGCAGCCAGGGGCCGCCCGTCGTCTCGGGATCGAAGCTGCCCTCCCAGCAGATCCCGTCGATCAGCTGCGCGACAAGCGGCAGCAGCAGGAAGATGCCGTTATTCTGCAGGAGCAGGCGATCGCCGATCTCTTGGCGCACACCGCGCACGAGATCGGCGGCGGCAGGCAGCAGCCAGCCTGCCCTGTCCTGCACGGTCTGGTCCTCGACATCGCCAAGGCTGTCGAGGAAGACGCCGGCCCAGCCCTCCTGCAAAAGCCGCCGCGCCTCTGCTGCCAGGTGCGCGCGCCACGGCCGACAGCGCGGGTCCACGACGTACGTGCCGAACTGCTCGCGCAGCCAGGGGCCATCCCCCGCACGCAGCAACTGCCGCTCCGGAATGCCAAGACGCGTCAAGGTGGCCCTCGTAGCTTCCATAGCCGAGAGATAGGCGATGCATTTCACCCCTCTGCGGGACAGGGCCATCATGTCCTCGTGGCGCCAGCCCGCCGGCTCAAGGATGGCGATGTCGAAGGATCCGATTTCCGGCAGTGGGCCGTACCCGTAGTAGACGACAAACGAACGGCCTCTCAGTCGGGGTGCGCGCAAATCCTGCCACTCCTTCGGCTGGGGTGGTGCTAGTCTTCGTGAGCCTGCGGCTGGACGCCGCGCGCCGCCAGGACCTCCACGAGGGCCCCGACGACGTCCGGATCGAGCTGGCTTCCCGCGATGACCTGCAGCTCGCGCAGGGCTCTGCCGGGGGACAGGGCGGGGCGGTAGGCGCGTGCCGACGTGCGGGCGACGTAGACCTCGGCGCAGGCCACAATGCGGGCAAAGAGGTCGATGTCGGTGCCCGCACGGCCATCCGGGTAGCCCTGACCGTCCCATCGCTCGTGGTGATGGCGTACGGCCAGCACCACGCTCGGTGGCACCACGTCGCCCGGCAGGCCCGAAAGCAGGTTGGCGCCAACCACCGGGTGCTGCTGGATGACGTTGCGTCCTTCGGCGCTCAGGCCTCCCCTGCTCTTGGGCAGGTCGAGGGCGACCGCAATCATGCCGACGTCGTGGAGCCGTCCGGCGAGGTAGAGCGCCTCGACCTGCGGCTGGTCCAGGGCGATCCGGCTGCCGATGTCGCGCGCCACCTCCGCCACGCGTTTCGAATGGTCGTGGGTGAGCTCCTCGGCCGCGTCGAGCAGGTCCGCGGCCGACAGCAGCGACTCGAGATAGCTCCGGCCCAGCGTCAAGGTGTGAAGATGACTGCCGATGTTCCTCCTCAGGCTCTGCGAGAGGGACTGCAGCACGAAGGTGACGCGCTCGTTCAGATCGGGTCGCAGCGCAAGCCCATAGCCCACAGCGCCGCCGCCCGCACCATCGCGCACGGAAACGAGGGCGAAGCCCTGGTAGCCGAGCTGGGCGATGCCTGCAGGCAGATCGGGCGCCAGCCACAGGCCCGCCTGCAGGCTGGGCAGATGCCTCGGATCAAGGGCCCGGAACAGCTGTTCGCCGCCGCCCGTCTGCCAGATGTGCTGGGCGACGTCGCCCTGCCAAGCGACGCAGTACCCAGCGCTCGCCTCGATCGCCTCGCCGCCGAGGCGCGACACGAGCCCCAAGAGCTTGTCCGATTGCAAGGTGAATTCGGACGCGAGCTGCTTGGTGGTGCTCTCCACCGCAGCCCTTTCCCCCTCGGCAGCGGCATCGTCCAGCGCGAGCAAGACCTGCAGCATCGGCTCGAGCCGCGCGCCGAGCGCCAGCAGCTGCTTGCGCTCGGGCTCACCGACATGCTGCCGTCGCGGGAGCGCCGCGCGCAGCAGAAGGCGCGAGCCGAGGCCCAGCGACAGGTAGGGGTCCCCCGGCGGGCCATCCTCCCGGCAGCTAAGCTCATCCTGCCCCGGGGCCAGTTCCAGCGGCGCCTGGCGGACGGGCGCCCCGGCCACCAGGCCCGCATAGTTGATCCCGATCTGCGGTGTGCCCGTCTCCGCGCGCGTCAGCCTGAGCTGAAGGGGCGCCCCGGTCGCCGGTGCGACATAAGCGTAGTAGCCTTCGGCCGGCAGGAGCTCCGCCAAGCCCTCGAGGGCGTAGAGCAGGATCTCTGAGATGTCGTAAGGCGGCGCCACCTTGCTGCGCATGGCGTCCCAGACTTCGTCCACAGTCGCCCTTCGACCGCGCGGGCGACCGAACAGGCTGGCGCCCGCGAGCAAGGTGTAAGGAAGGATCTGCCCGTGCAACAGCCCATCAACTCCGAGGCTCAATTC
Source organism: Bacillota bacterium (assembly GCA_021793315.1). Lineage (GTDB taxonomy): Bacteria > Bacillota > Sulfobacillia > JAJZYS01 > JAJYTV01 > JAJZQO01. Next base: position 11,475 of record JAJYSZ010000088.1, read on the forward strand.
GCCATGGCCCCCGATGTTTCCCTACCGCTGCCTGGCTTGGCCGCGGAGCGCAGGCCGAGGACGATGACGGCTGTCGCGCCGATCAGCTGCGCTACGGTGTAGCCGACCACGAGGGATCCAACCCCGCCGGCCCAGGTGAGGCTCCAAACCACCCAGAGGACGCATGTCCCGAGAACCGGCCACCAGTGGTGCCACGAGCGCTGCGCATCGGCACCGCTCCAAAGATAGCTGAGCGCCAGGGCGCAGGTGCCGAGGAAGTACGCGCCAAGCAGCCAGCTGGGTTCATGCACCCCCATGAGGCGCATGGCGTACGCCCCGATCACGAAGGCTACCAGCACGCTGCCCGCCGCGATCACCACCACCGCGAGACTGCCTTCGCCGCGCCGCGAACGCCCCCAGCCCTCCTCGCCGATCGCCATCAGCACCAGCGGCTGCGCCAGGTAGAACGGTGCCTTGCCGAGCAGCGCAACCACGGCGAAGCCCGCCGCGAGGGCCGCGCCGAGATGAAGCGTCGCGGCGAGCACGTCCACCGACAGCCAGGCCGTGACCGCGAGCGCCACCCAGCCGGAGGCCCACGGCGTTGCCTTGACCGGCCTCACCGCATCCTGGCCGGCGGTCCGGTAGGGCCAGACGATGCCGACGACGCCGAACACGACGAAGCTCAGCACCTGGATCCAGAGCACGGTCAGGCCGCCGCCGGGACTGTGTCCCAAGGCGAGGAGGCCGGCGAAGCGGCCCACGTTCGGCAGCATGTTCACCACGGCCGACCCGACGAACGCTGCCCGACCGATCAGCGCCCCGGTCGCCACGGCCGGCAGATAGCTCGAGAGCGCCACAAGAATTCCCACAGGCGGCAGCCATGAGCCAGGAAACCGGCTGCCGAACGCCAGCACCGCAAGGCCGCTGACAAGGCCGGCCGCCAAGAACGCCCCCTGGACCAGCGGCAGGCGGCGTCGCCACGTCGAAGATTGGCCAGCCCACGTCGCGACCGGCAGGCTGACAAGCGCAGCCGGCAGGCCGATCGTCGCCCCGGCGCCGAGCGCCGCCAGGACCTGTGCCAGCACCTGCGGCCCATAAAACACGTCGATCAACAGGTTGAAGCCGTAGGACACCACCCCGGAAAGCAGCGAGATGCCGAAGATGACGACAGTCGTTCGGCTGACGGCGGCGCGGCGCGGAGCTGCGGATGATCTCACCGGCTGGCCTCCGCCATGGTCATGTAGACGATCATCTCGGGCAGCAGGCCGAGCGTCTCCACCTCCGCCACCAGGTCGGGCGTGATCCGGGTGCCTTGCGATGCCACCAGCCGGCCATCCGGAGCCATCAGGTCACGGCCGACCA
>JAJYSZ010000009.1 GCA_021793315.1 Bacillota bacterium
CTCGGCCTGCTGGCGCAGGAGCTCCTCGCGCACGCCGTGCATGCTGACGCGGGCCTGCGGGTCGGTGACGGTCGTGAGGAGCGCGTGGATGGGGGCGTCATACTGCTTCAGGGTGGCAAGAGCGATGGCGCTGTCCTTGCCGCCGCTCCATGAGAGGACGATCTTGTCGTTTTGGGCCATGGTTAAGCTTCTCTCCCATGCCGGCCAGTCTTGTGCGCGGCAGCGCGCTACCCTTCGGGACTCGCAAGGGATTCGCCGCCGGGGACGGGGCACCTGTCAGCTGTTCGCGAGGATTCCTGCCATCGCGTTGGCCAGCTTCTCGATCCGCCTGAGGTGTTGGCGCAGCCAGCGCAGACGGTTCTTCGTCCGTGCGCTGCCCTCGTCGTCCCGCCCCGCCATGATCGCCGCGTAGGCCAGGGAATATGCGCGCTTGCCATCCTGGTAGCGCTCCCGCAGCTGCGCGATCTTCGCCTCGGCCTGTGCCGGGCGCTGCAGCAGGGCTTCCATGGCCTCTGGCACCAGGTTGCAGGCGCTGTGCAGGGCATCGAGCACCTCGCCGAAGTGGACGTCTCCGTAGCTGCTTTCGCCGACGCCTGCCGCCTCGAGCGCGAGATCCTCGGTGACCATGTCCTCGAACTGGTCCAGGAGATCGTCGAGAGCATTGCCGAGGTAGTTGATGTCGCTGCCGCCGAGCGGCGTCACGAGCGCCTCGCGCAGAGCGCGCTGAATGTCTGAGAGGATGCGATCGCCGCGCTCCTCCAGTGCGCCGATGGCCTGCCCGAGGTCCTGGGTCGGCTGCTGGAGGTAGCGATAAAGGAGGTCCATCGCCTGTTCGGCGAGGTGCGCCTGCTCGAGCAGAAGGTCCTGGAACACGCGGTCGCGTGGCCCGAGGATCTCGCGCAGACTTGAGAGCACCCGGCTCAGATGTGCGGAAGCAGGACGGCGAGCCACAGAGCGGCACCTCCCATCACGAACGCTGCCACCGGCGTGACGACCCAGGCGAAGATCATGCGGCGGGCGACGGTCCACCCCACGTGGCGCGGATTTTCGGCGGATCCTACGCCAAGCAGGCTTGCGTCCACCGTCTGGCTCGTGGAGACCGGGATGCCGGCCGTTGCGGCCGCCAGCACCGCAAGACCCGTGGCAGCCTGCGTGTAGAGTGCTTCAGGCGGTCGCAGGCGAAGAATCTGGCTCGAGACCGTGCGTGCGATGCGCCAGGAGCCGACCGCGCTCCCGAGGGCGAACGAAAGCGCCGCAGAGAGCACGGCCGCGTGCAGCGAGAACCCGGAGAACCGCAAGAGACCGATCGCCTTCTCAAGGTCGTTGCCGCCATAGGCGAGTCCTTCCAGCAGGGCGGTCAGCAGCAGGATCATGCTCAGCACCGCGCCGCGCCGCAGGTGTCTCAGTACCTGACGCCCGTAGCGCGCGATCATAAGGCCCAAAAGCCCGCCAAGCAGAACGGTCAGGATGAAGCCGACCAGGGCACGCGTCGCTCCGGCCCAGAGCACGTGGGCACCGCCCACCGTGCCGGCACCGACCATCGCCCCGATGAGCGCGAGCGACATCGAGGTGGGCACCCGCTGCCACCAGCTGACGAGAACCACCAGGAGCGCGCTCAAGGTCGCAGGGGCCAGGATCGGACCAAGGCTCTGCGGTGTGACGATGCGGCGCACGATCGTATCGGCGACCTGCGTGCCGAGGACGATCGGCCCAAGGCTTACCACGACGGCGAGCCAAAGCCAGAGGACGATCGGGCGTACCCGGCTCGGAAGGAGCGTGGCGAGCAGGTTGCCGCCATCGTTGAAGCCGGCCAGCAGGTTGAAGGCGAGGACCAGCGCGACGGTCATAGAGGCCACGGCCTCCCCCGCTGCCTTAGCTATGCTTCGTAAGCTACGGGTCCGGCCGGCCGATTCCTGCAGCCAGGCTCAGCTGGCGGCATTCGCCCGCCTGCGGCCCCACGGCCAGAAGGCGTAGCGGCCGAGCAGCGCGATACTGCCTGGGACCAGCAGGCTGCGCACGATCCAGGTGTCGAGCAGGATTGCCGTCGTCATGCCGACCGCGAGCATCTGCATGATCTCCAGCGGGCTCAGGATCAGTGCCACGAACACGACACAGAGCGTCATGCCGGCGCCTGTGATCATCCCACCCGTCAGCGCGAGGCCCTCCCGCGCCGCCTCGGCCGAGCTCATCCTGCGTGCGGCTTCCTGCACTCTGTGCAGCAGGATGACCTCGTAGTCCATCGAGAGACCGAACAGCAGGACGAAGATAAGCGGCGTGATGCTGCTGTCCGGCGCCAGAGCCTCGAAACCGAGGCCGCCATGCTGGACGGTCAGCACCAGGATGCCGGCGGTCGCCAGGGCGACGATCGCGTCGAAGACGACGCCGAGCAGGGCCTGCCACAGCGCCCCGGTGGCACCGAACAGCACCAGGAAGGCGATCAGGGCCACGCCGCCGATGATGTACGGCAGACGCTCAGACGTCAGGCGGTTGAACCCGTCGAGGAGCGCGGTCACGCCGCCGACGCCGCTCTGGCTGCCCTTGGGCAGCCAGGCGGGGAGGTCCTTCTCCAGCCTGTGCACGAGCGTGAGCGTGGCCTGTGCGTCAGGGCCCGTGCGCGGCGTCACGTACAGGAGCGCAAGGTGGGGATGAGCCTGCGGGCTGATGAAGCTCTGCAGGGCTCCCGAGAGCGCCGGGGGAGCCATGGCGGGGTTTGCGACGGCCTGGGCCAGCAGCGGGGAAGGCACCCCGAGCAGCGTGGGCGACGATACCCCCCTGACGTCTTTCAGATCTGCGGCCCGCGTCGCGACCTTCTGCACCGAGGCCCAGAACGCAGGCTCGGTCACCGTCGAAGGAAGCTTCACGGCGAGCAGGATCGGCGATTCGACCCCGCCGCCAAGCACCTTGGTCTGCAGCGCGACGGCCTTGCGCATGGGGTCGTGGGGCGGCAGGAGCACGGCGAGGTTCGCTGGCGTGCGAATCTGCAGGCTTAGGCCGAACCAGCCTGGTATGAAAAGCAGGACCAGGCCGGCCAGAACCGCGACAGCCGGCACCTTGCCGACAAAGGCCGCAATCGCGGGCCAGACGCCCCCTCCGCGCTGTAGCCCGGGCAGCCGTCCCCAGTCGATCCGGCGGCCGACGACGGCGAGCAGGGCGGGCAGGAGCGTGTGGGTGGCCAGGAGGACCGAGAACACGGCGATCGCGCCGCCGAGCGCGATGCCCTGCCAGTAGGCGTTGCCGCCCAGTAGCAGGGTTGCGACGGCCAGCCCCACTGCGATGCCGGAGTACAGCACGGAGCGCCCGGCATGGTGCATCGCCGCGCCGACCGCCTCAGGCACGGAGTGTCCCCGCCGCAACTCCTCGCGGAAGCGGACGCTGATGAAGAGGGCGTAGTCGACGCCGACGCCCAGCGCCAGGAAGCTGACGATATCGGTGAGATAGGCGGAGAGCGTGATCTTGTCCTCGATCAGGTCGATGAGGGCCAGTGCGACGCTGGAACCGACGCCCGCGACGGCGAGCGGCAGGGCCGCCGAGGCGACCGAGCCGAAGACGACCAGCAGCAGGATGAGGACGAGCGGCAAGGCAAAGGGCAGGCTGTGGCTGAGCGTGGTCTTCGCGTCGGCCAACACCTGGTCGCCAACGGCGACCTGATCAACCTGGCGGATCCTGGCCTTCAGGTGTCGCAGGCCCTCTCGCAGCTTCGTGCGGGCGGCCGGGGCGATGGGACGCTGCGGGACGACCAGCGTCTCGCCGGCCGCAACGCGGCGGACATCCGCGGCCGCGATGCCCAGCGGTGCGGCAACGCGCTTGACCTGGGCGAGAGACGGGCCCTCGACGAGCCAGGTCTCCTGGGCCGCCTGGCGGACGTATTTCAGCTGGTTGTCTGCCCAGACAGCCTGGCTGTTCGGATCCTCGAAACCGCTCGACGAAAGGTTGTGGGTGACGTGTGCGGCCAGCGGCAGGCTGGCCAGCAGGACGAGCACCCACAGCAGAACCACGAGCCAGCGCCGGCGTGCGCAGATTTGGGCCCAGCGAGCGAGCATGGCTCACACCCCAGACGGTAGGATGGTCGGACAGGTGGCGACCGCGCGCCTAGTCAGCCTCCGGACAGGGCCAGTTCCCTGGCTCGCAGGGCGTAGTTCTCAGGCGGCTCTTGCGCGCGCTGGCTGAGAAAGGCGCCAACGATGCGGCCGAGATACACCTCGAGGGACTGGTGCCGAAAGGCCAGTTCACGCCCGGCCTTGCCAGGATCGAGCAGGGACATCCACGGCGTGCTGAACGGCGAGATGGCCTCGGGACGGATACCCGCCGCCAGCAGCGCGTCGCTGCCGATTGCCCGCGGGTGATGCGTGGCTCCGAGCAGATCCGCGAGGAGGGCGACGAGATCCCGCAGCGCCGGCATCTCCTCCTGGCAGAGATTGTACGCCTCCCCGAACGTCTGCGGCTTGCCGATCAGATCCGTGATTGCCTGAGCCACATCGCCGCTGTAGACGTGGCGCACGCGGTTCGCGCCGCCGTCGGGCAGCAGCACCGGGCCGCCGTCGAGGATGCGCCAGAGGTAGCTCTCAAGGCGCCTCGACGGATCCAGTTCGCCGTCCACCATCGGCAGGCGTAGCGCCGTGTAGGGAAAGCCGTGGGTTGCAAAGGCCGCCCGCAGCACGTCCTCGGCCGCTCGCTTGCCGACGCCGTAGAGCCATTCGGCGCGGTCGCCGGGATCCGACGGCGCCGCCATCAGCAGGCCCTCGTACTGGTCCTCCGCAGCCGGCACCGCGGCGGTGCCGCGGGAAGCTGCCCGCACGAGGTAGACCTGACCGGAACTGATCATGACATAGTGGCCGACCCTACCGCGCAGAGCCGCCACGGCTCCTGACGCGTCTTCGCCGCGGAAGACCTGGAAGTCTACGGCGGCGTCGAAGTTCGCGCTGCCGAGAACGTTCAGGAACTCGGGCGAGGTGCGGTCGGCGTGCAGCCTCGTGACGCGGGCTCCGAAGGGGTCCGGGTGCAGGCCGCGGCTAAGGGTGGTCACCTTGTGTCCCTGCGCGAGGAGCCGCCACACGAGCCGCAAGCCCATGAAGCGCGAGCCGCCGATTACGAGTACCTGCGCCATCGCTAGCCCGCCTTTCAGGTGGATCACGCAAGGGAAGCGCGGTTGGGCTTGGCCGGCTTCAGAGCGACGGGGAGGGAGACGCCTTGCCGCGCAGGGCCGAGAGTACCGCCGCGACCAGCGACAGGACGGTCGAGATGGTGAAGGCCTCGCCGAGTCCATGCGCGAACGCCGCTTGACCGATGGTTGCGGCCTGCGTCGACATGCCGGCGAGGAACCCGGACAGCTGGCCGCCGCCCATGGTGGTCGAGAGGATGGTAAAGGAGAGTGCCAGCGAGAAGAGCTGCCCCGCGTTGAACAGCAGGGTGCGGGTGCTCGCGGCCACGCCGCGGCGGTCCGGCGGGACGGCTCCCATCACCGCGCTCGTGTTCGGTGAGTTGAAGAGGCCGTTGCCGATGCCCGCCAGCAGCAGCGCGAAGGCAATCGGCGCGTAGGAGCCTGTCAGGGGTTCGCGGGCCAGGATGGCGAGCGAGATGGCGGTGACCAGAAGACCGCCCGACGAGAGCTCGCGCGATCCGAGCCGGTCCGAGAGTCGCCCGGAGATCGGGCCGACGACCATGATGGCGATGGTCAGGGGGAGCATCATCAAACCGGCGGTGAGCGGTGACGCGCCCCTCAGGCCCTGGAACGAGAACGTCATCAGGAACATGAGCGCCCCGCGCGCCAGGGCGTTCAGGAACAGCGATGCGTTGCCGAAGGTGAAGATGCGAATCGCAAAGAGCCGCAGATCGATGAGCGGGCTGCTCGTCCGCCGCTCGTGCAGAGCGAACGCGACAAGCGCGAGCAAGCCCGCCGCAAGCAGCCACGGCACGGTCGGCCCACCGCCTTCGATCACGACGGTAAGGCCGAGCAGGGCGAGCAGGAGACCGCCAACGAAGAGAATCATGCCATAAGTGTCAAAAGGCTCGCCGCGGTCGATCGACGCGACCTCGTGCAGGGACGTGAAGGTCCAGATCGCGCCGAACGCACCGATCGGCAGGTTGACGAAGAAGATCCAGCGCCAGCCGAGCGTTGCGGTGATCAGCCCCCCGAGCAGCAGACCGCCAACGCTACCGGTGAGACCGGCCACCTGGTTGATGCCGAGCGCGAAACCGCGGCCCCGATGGGGGAAGGCGTCCGTCAGGATCGCCTGCGAGTTGGACCAGAGCAGCGCGGCGCCGACGCCTTGGATCAGGCGGCTGACCAGCAGGAACACGCCGCTTGCCGCGAAGCCGCAGAGCGCTGAGGCGGCGGCGAAGACGATGAAGCCGAGGCCGTACATGCGTACCCTGCCGTGCGTGTCGGCGAGGCGGCCGAACGGCAGCAGCAGGGCGGTGATGATGACTGTATAACCCATCATGATCCAGAGCATCAGACCGACGCCGGTGTGCAGCTCCCTCGCGATGGTGGGCAGGCTCACGGTGAGGATCGAGCCGTCGAGGGAAGCCATCAGGGAACCGATCGTCGTGTTGATGAGTACGGTCTTCTGATGGCGCGCCTGCGCCGGGATTTCGGAGAAGGAGCTGCTCTGCTGCAAGAGGTGGGCCTCCCGGAAAAGCTTCGATGATCAAACTTTTCGGCTCGAGCAACGATTTCCTTCTTGCATTGTTGGCTTAAAAGGACGCCGCCCTCTCGCCGGATGGCGGAGAGGACGGCGTCAGAGAAGCTCCGACAGGAGCCAGCGGTAACCTTTGAGGTCGTAGTCAGGTCCGGGATCGAGGTGGGGCGTATGCTCAAACACGACCGTCAAATCGCTGCGCCTGCTGAGCGCAAGCTGGCAGAGCCGACGTACGGGGGCAGCATCCGGATCCGAAGGGTGGATCGGCTTCCAGAGGTAGGACCCGAAGCCGCGTTCGACGGCATGCACATGGATCACGGCGGTCGAGGCGGCAAACGGTTCGAAGGCCGCCACAGGTTCCAAGTGGAGTGCCTCGCAGGCAAGCAGCCAGTCTCCGGTGTCTAGGCAGAGGGTGAGATCAGTGAGATCCAGGAAGCCTTGCGGATCGGCCAGCAGGTACGCAAGGACGCCGGGGTCCCGATGCAGGCCGAGCTTGAGCTCCAGCGTGACAGGCACCCCATGCTCCCGTTGCAGATCCGCGAGGAACCGCATGGTCTGCTGGACCATGGCCTTCGCGTCGCGGGCTGGCAGGCTGTGATCGGGGAGCCAGGGAGCATGCGCGAGCGCGTAGGAAGCGTGGTGCCGCGCTCCGAGCGCCATATCCTCCCGCAGAGAGCGCGCCTCGACGGCTGAAAGTCCCGCGGCCGCCATGGGCACGCGGTGTGGCCCAGACCGCCAGAGCGGCATGTGCATGCCCCAAGCGATGCGCATTTCCGCAACCGCGTCCATCACCGCCAGAAGATCTTCCTCGGTAGAGAGGCTGCCAATCTCGACAGCGCTGATGCCAGGCCACATCAGGCAGGATAGACGCCCGACGTCGCTCATGATGATTGCGCCTGACGTGGCGATCGTGAGGCGGCGAGGCACGGCGATCACATCCTTGTCGACACTGCGGACAGAGGCCGTCCCCAGGGTACCTCACTCTACGGCCGGCCTCCCGTTTGGCGGTTCATGCAGGAGGACGTCAAGTGGGCCGACGCGCAGAGTGGTCAGTCTGCGGCCACTTCGTCCTGGATATCGTTGCGCCGCACGCTCAGGTAGGCCACAAACGCTGCGATAAACAGCGTCAGGACGCCGCTCACCAGGGCCCGACTGATACCGAGGCCACCCACGATCGGCGGCATGCCGAACCAGTCCGCGAACGACGCGCCCAGCGGACGGGTGACGACATAGGCAAACCAGAAGGAGAAGATCTCGTTCCAGCCCCAGTACCGGCCGCCGACCAGCGGCACCGCGAACAGGAACGCGAACATCACGCCGGAGGCTAGGTAACCCAGGTGAAGGGTGGTGGCCGTCATGTCGCCGGTAGCCGTGCCAAGCGCGAACGCAGCCATGACCGTCGCCCAGTAGAAGAACTCGCGGCGCCTCGTGCTGATGCTGTGAATGGAGAGCGTACCTTCGAGCCGGTACCAGACCACGAACACGATGGCCAGCGCGATCGCAAAGGTCATACTCGTCACGGCGTAGGGGATTCCTAGCACGATATGCGACGCGTCCGCGACCATCGTACCGAATACCGCCACCATGGTGACCGTCAGCCAGTAGATCCAAGCCACGTAGCGGCGGGCCGTGAACTGGATGACGAGGGCGATGGCCAGGGCGAGGCCGCCCGAGACCACGGCCAGGTAGGGGTTGATGTGGTATACGAGATAGTCGGAGAAGGCCTCGCCCATTGCTGTCGTGAGCACCTTGACGATCCAGAAGTAGACCGTGATTTCGGGCACCTTTGAAAGCATTGGGTAGCGGTGCCTCCGCGCAGGACTGCTCACGTAAAGCTCCTTTCTCTACAGGCGCGTATAGGCCCATGCCGGCCTCGGCCGCGGCTGGGATGCTGCTGGGACGTGCGTCCCTATGTTACATCGCCCGGGATGGTTCATCGCGAAGAGAGCCAGGCGCAAATGCCGGTAGCGCTGCCATAGGCTGTCGTTGCGCCGCCGCAGCTGCGCCAGGGCCCGGCTCCTACTGCCCGTAAAGCGTGGTCCCAATCATGCGGATGGTTCTGCTGACGGACTCGAGCACAGCGTCTCGCTGCGGCAGAGGATCCGGCGTCCAGAGCAGTTGGAAGTAGAGGCTGCGCAGGAAGGTCTTGACGTTTATGTAGACGCGGGCCCCTTGATCTTGGGATGACGCGACCTGCCAGCTGCCGCCTTCCGCCGGACCGGCAAACCGCCCACACCATGCCTGGACATCTCCTTGGGCGATCTCGGGCCGGCGGAGCACGGCTAGTGAGGCGAAGGCAAGGCGCTCATCCTCCTCGTGGAGGAACACCTGCGCTCCAGGCCGGAGAATTCGGTCCGCGACTGCCGCGAGGATCTCGCGCAGGCCCGACGCGGCGGTGGCGGGATGCGCGGCCATGGCCCCCAGGCAATCTGCGGTGTGGGCCGCCGCGTGCGCCCAGCCACGCCCTGGCACGTACCCTCGCTCGTCGCGCTCGAGGCGAAGGTACTGGACGGCTTCGGCCCTCCACGCGCGGAGGAGGGCTGTGGGCAGATGGGGGTCCTTTGCGTCCACGGCGACGATCTCCCCGAGAATGAGTACCGAAAAGGCGCGCAGGAAGACACTGTCCGATGCCTGGTCACCCAGGCCGACGCGCAGGTTCTTCACCATCTGCCCGCCCATGGTACCTAGGGCTTGCGCAGCGTACCGGCCTTCACTCACCCAGGTCGCCAGCGTCGCATAGGCGATGTCGTCCCGGAGCTCTCCGTCAGGAGACCCGAGCATGACCAGAAGCTCGTCCGTCAACGCCTCAAGGTCAGCGTGTTCTGGCGGACGATAGCCTTGTCCGCGAACGGCAGCCCAAAAGTCCCGGTCCATGGCTTCACTCCTGTGGTTATGCTTCGCGGGTTGATTGGCGTCACCCTACCTGGTTGGCGAGCGTCTGCTTGCCGATGACCTTTTCCGCCCTGCTCCAGGCGCGACGCACCTGCGGGCGCGGGTCGGCCACCAGGCGCTTAAGTTGCAGAGGGAACTCGAAGCGCAACGTGACATTCGATCCAAAGGCCCTTTTCGACGTCTCTGGATCGAATGTCTGTTCGTCGGCGCGATTCTCTATTGCTCCGCGGGAACACTTTTGTCGGTCCACACGACTGGAGTCTGACAACAATGTTTGTCCCAAGAGGGGTGTTCCGTCCGTGTGCGGGCTACCCCCGGAAACGCGTGTCGACGAGGTAAAGTTTGTCCCGGACCGAAACCGAGCCGCATTCGCTACAATCAAGTTTGTTCTGGTCACAAATCGACAAGAGCGAAAAGACCTACCCCCAGAGCAGGCCAAGCGGTTCTTGGCAGAAGATCGTTACGAAATCGCACTCTACAGTGTTGATTGAGTAACAACATCACGTCGGTGGTAGCAGGGGGGCTGAAGTTGGGCAGCCCGTTCGCGCGACGGCTCTCTGCCAGTCACACTTTGGACATGGAAGCGTCGGCGCCAGTCACGAATGGGTGCCCTTGCCGCCTGCCACTCCCGGTAGGCGGGATTTGGATCAGACGGATCGGGGGCGACCACGCGGTGCGTGAGACAGGTAAGGGCACGCCGCAGGATCTGGGGGCCGCGCAGGTGCGGCTGATGCAGGGCCTGGCCCAGGAGGTGACGACGCTGCGCCCCGAGCTCCTTGAGGGCGGCGCGACCGTCGGAGAACTCGCTTGGATATTCGGCAAAGACCGGGCGGCGCTCGGGGACACCTGGCGTCACCACCTGTGGCGCCGCGCCGACGGCAGCGGCCGACTGGACGCCTGGGCCTGGGTGTACCTCCCGTACACGGTGAAGCGCAGCGACGGATCCACATCCACGGCGAACTGCGCGAACTTGGTCTGGCAGGTCCATCCGGACCACCCGGAGCTGCTGGATGAGATCCTTGACTGGTACGCCGAGCAGGCAGCCGGTCTCGACCGGTTCATCACGCCGCAGGATCCAGACACGCACATGCTGGCCCGGCTGCCCGCGCACGGCTACAAACCCGATGCGGAGATGGGTGGCGACGACGGCGATTGGCACCAGTGGAACCGTCGGCCGCTCGTAGACCTCTCGGAGCCAGCCCTGCCGGCCGGCTTCCGTTTCCGCACGGCCGCGGAGGTCGGCCCGGCGGCCGCAACCCGTGTGCACGTAGACGCGTGGCATCCGTCGACGTTCACCGAGACCAGCATGGCAGGCGTACAGACCACCTGGCCTTATCGCGACGACCTGCATGTTCTCGTCGAAGCACCGGATGGCACCCTGGTGGCCACCGCCATCATGTGGTTCGATCCCGCCAGTCGCACCGCTGAATTTGAACCGGTGGGGACACATCGGTCCTATCGCCGTCAGGGCCTGGGCACCGCTCTGTTGTGGCACGGCATGCACCGGGCCCGTGACGCGGGTGCGGAGACGATGCTGGTCGCGTGCGTCGGCGCGCCAGCACATCCGGCGGCCCGCGAACTGTATTACGGGGTCGGTTTCGAACCGCTCGCCCGCGACGTCCCGCATGTCAGGCGAGCAAAGTAGTCGCCGCTTGCTGGCGTCAGACACCATATCGAATTCCTCATCCGATCTCGGTTTCCTTGACCCGAGTGAAAGCGCCGAGCGCGTGAGTCATGTCGTTCAATAGAGCACTAGGCTCGTGTCACGATGGGTGGCAACAACCTGAGCGTGGGTCGCCGGGCACCCTCAAGGACCACTGGCATTCGGATCGGGCTGCGAGCGTCACTCCGGGGCACGGATGGGGACCCCGGGACAAACATCATTGTCAGACTCCAACGATTTGGGCCGACAAAGATGTTTCCCGCTGGTCAATAGACACACATTTCGCAGGTGCGGAATGTCTGTCCAGGGGTTGCGCGTACTCCCGGTCGATCCGATCCCGGACGCGACGCAGCAACACGAGATCGCGCAAATGCTGCGCCGGTGACTGCATGTCCGCCTTCGCCAATACTTATCGTTTCTCCTTAGTCCCAGGCGCCCGCCGCGCTCTTGGCGTGCCATGTGTCCACCCATTCCCCATAAGCGTCCTCAGCGTGATTTTCTATTGTAAGAAGGTGCCGCGCCTCCAACCCTGGCGCCCCTCGTGGCGCAAAACTCTAATTGTCGGAAGGCTGTCCCGATGACGCACGTTTAGTCTGCTGAAGACGCGAAACTTCGTTGTCCATCCACAAACTATGGGGCGACAAAATAATTCCCCGCTCAGGAGGCTCAAAACAGCATCGCCAGGCTCGATCTTTGACATTTAGAGTTTCGCGCCACGATGCCGCCATTTGTCGGCGGAGCGGGCCTTTCCAACAATAGAAAACCGCGATGAGGAAGGTTGAGATCGCTCATCTGGGCCACCTATCGGGCTGTGCCCGGCGATAAGAGCCTGGTCGCCAGTGGTGAAGCGCGAGATTCGGCTGGCCTGTAGCGTCAATTGCCCGGAACTGTTTCGTCATGTGTGAGACCCACTACGGGCACGACGCCGGAGTTGAAGGGTATCCGCAGAGCCCAAAAGCCATGTCGGTCGACAGGCACGTACATGGACAGTTTCTCGCAAGGGTCGGTGAGATGATACGTTCTATCCAGCGCCTGCCGCCTCAAGGCTCGGCCATCAGTTCGGCGCGGCGGCGGGTCAGGTGGCGGATCTCGGCCGGATTGCTGGCCAACTCGATCGCCCGCGTGTACGCTGCGCGTGCCTCGCGCGACCGGCCCAGGCGCCGCAAGAGCTCGGCGCGTGTAGCGTGAAAGGCATGGTAGCCGGAAAGCGGTAGCGCGTCGACGGTCGCCAGGGACGCCGCTGGCCCGTACAACTCGGCGGTGACGACTGCCCGGTTGAGCGCGACGACCGGCGTCGGCTGCAGCGCGTAAAGCTGGTCGTACAGCATGGCGAGCGCGGCCCAGTTTGTGTCCCGGAACGCATGCGCCGACGTGTGCAGGGCGTTGATCGCCGCCTGCAGCTGATAGGGGCCTGGCCGGTTCGCCTGGACGCAGGCGCGCACCAGCACGTGCCCTTCCGCGATCAGGGCCGCGTTCCAGGCGGACCGGTCCTGCTCGTCCAGCGTCACCAATTCACCGGCCCCGTCGACCCGGGCAGCGCGGCGGGCGTCGATCAACAGCATTAGCGCGAGCAGCCCGGTGGCCTCGGACTGGTCCGGCAGTCTGCCGTGCAGCAGCCGGGCCAACCGGATCGCCTCGTCGGAGAGGTCAACGCGCAGTGCTGTGCCGCCGCCAGGCAGGTAGCCCTCGTTGAAGACGAGGTAGACGACCGCCAGAACGTCCGGTAGGCGCTCTTCCAGCCGCTCCGGGACGGCGAACGGGATATGCGCCGCCTTGATCTTGGCCTTCGCGCGGGTAATCCGCCGTCCAACCGCCGCCTCGCTCAACAGGAGCGCGCGGGCGATCTCAGCGACGGTCAACCCGGCGACCAGCCGCAGCGTAAGGGCCAGCCGAGCCTGGGGTGCGAGGGCAGGATGGCAGCAGATGAAGATCAGCCGGAGTTGGTCGTCCTCGACGGCGTGCGCGGGCTCCGGGTCCGGTTGCAGCATGACGGCCTCGCCATGCTTCGTGTCCCGCCGGCTCTCGCGCCGCAGCCGGTCGATCGCCTTGCGGGTCGCGGTGGTCATCAGCCAGCCGCCCGGATTGGGCGGCATCCGCTCGCGCCACGCGGTCACGGCGGCGAGGACGGCCTCCCCGGCGGCATCCTCGGCGATGTCCAGGTCGCCGAAGCGGCGGGCCAGCGAGGCCACCACACGCGGCCACTCGTCCCGGAAGACGTCCTCGATCATCTCGCGGCGATGAACCTGCCAACGGGCGTACCTCGACCGCGCCACGTCAAGCCTTGAAGGCCGCGCCGGCCAGCTCGAGTGCAATGTCCAGGTCCGGCGCCTCGATCACTCAGAATCCTTCGATCCACTCCGACGTGCCCCGTCGGTGAACACTGGGTTGTCGCCCGTGCCGTCCACCACCGTGGCGGTAAACTCCGCGCGGAGGCCGCAGGCGAAGACGAAGTAGCCCTCGGCCATGAGCCTCCCGTTGCACACCCCGGACGAGGCCATCGCCGCCTCTGCCTCGTGCTCGAACGCGCCGAACCTGCCCGCGGCAGGCCCGTAGTCCGAGTCCGCGCCGTGCACGGACAGCAGATACTGCGCCCTCTAGGCATCGTTCCCCGCGGCCGCCGCACGGTCGGCGTCGGGCGTCGGGACCTTAGTTTGGAAGATCCGCACCTCCTGCGGCCAGTCGCAGGCCACCGCGATCCGGCCCGCCCAGTAACGAGCCGCAGCCTCGTCGGGCACATTCACGGCGGCGAAGCCGCCGAAGGTCTCCTTGGTCTCGGCGTACGGCCCGTCGGTGAAGACAGGCTTGCCACCGCGGGGTTCCACGTGGAAGACCGGGGCATCGTTGTCGAGGCCGCCAGTGAAGATAAAGACCCCGGCTGCCTTCATCTCCTCGACCAGGGCGCGGACATCGCGCGACCTCTTCTGCCACCCCTCGTCGGTGGCTTCGGTCTCGAGTTTGCGCTGTGTCTCCTAGCACCTCCCAGGCGAGCTCGTCCGCACGCCCTCGGACGGGCTTGTTCTCACGTTTGCTTCCTGGCTGGGGTTGAAAGCGCTGAAAATGTAGTGGCAATACCTGTGGATAACTTTATAGAGCAAGCGGTTGCCACGTTGCGGTATGCAGTGATACAGTAAGAGTGCAATGTTTGTACGCACAAAGCGCGTTCATCAGAACGGCAAGGTCTACGAGTACCTGCTCCTGGTCGAGACGGTGCGGGACGGCAACAAGGTCCGCCAGCACACCGTCGCCAACCTCGGCCGGCGGGATCTCCTCGATCCGGAGCGGATCGATGCGATGATCCGCGGGCTCGGCGGGCTTTCGAAGACATCGATCGTTGCGAACATCCAGGATGAGCACGAGGGGCTGCAGGAGATCCGGGCAATGGGGGCCCTGCCCGTCTTTCGGCGGCTATGGCGGGATCTCGGTCTTGAGGAGGCCCTGCAAGAGGCTACGGCGGACACGTCGATGCCGCTCTCGGAGGCAGCCTTCGCGCTGGTGGCCGCACGGCTGCTGGCGCCGCAGTCCAAGCGGGCGACGTTCCGCGGGTGGCTCAGGACGATCTACGCGCCGGAGTTCTCGCCCATTGCGCTGCGCCACCTTTACGAGGCCATGGATCTCCTCCAGGCGCACAAGGAGCAGTTCGAGAAGATCCTCTGGAACCGCAACCAGGAGCTCTTCGCCCCGGAGATCGATCTCGTCCTGATGGATACGACGAACGCCTATTTCACAGGCCCCACGATCGGCACTCTGGCGCAGTTCGGCAAGTCGAAGGAGAAGCGCTACGATCGTCGGTTGGTCTCGATCGGGCTCCTCGCGACGCGGCAGGGCGTGCCGATCGGTTACGAGGTGTTCCCCGGCAACACGAGCGACGTCGAGGCGTTCCGCGAGATGATTCGTGTGCTGAAGACGCGGTTCCAGATCCGCCGGGTGATCATCTGCGCCGATCGCGGCATGGTCAGCGACAAGATCCTGAAGGAACTGCGGGAGGACGGCATCGAGTATATCGTCGGCGCCAGGCCGAGCAATGCCGTGGAGGACGCGATCTCCTACAAGGGAGCCAACTGGCAGCCTGTTGAGGAGATCAAGATCCGGATCAAGCCCATGGGCGACGACGGCGAGACCTTTATCGTCTGCTATAACCCCGCCGAGGCCGAGCACGATCGCGCGCGAAGGCAAGAAATCGTTGCACGGCTGCGCCGGCAGGTACGGGAGAACCCCTCCGCCAAGTCGCTCCTGCGCAACTCCTCCTTCAAGAGCTACGTCCGACTCGGCAACACCAAGGTGGAGATCGACGAGGAGAAGATCCAGAAGGCGGCGCGCTACGACGGCAAGTACGTCCTGCGCTCCAATGCCAGTCTCACCGCCAAGGAGGTCGCGCTGGCCTACCGCCAGCTTTTCCGGGTGGAGCGCGCCTTCCGTGAACTCAAGGGGCCCCTCAAGTTGCGTCCCGTCTACCACTTCACCGATCGGCGGATCCGCGGCCACATCATGGTCTGCTTCCTGGCCTACGCACTTGAGATGGCGCTGCGCCAGGCGCTGGCCGGCAAGAAGGGTGCCATCGCCCCGGAATCCGACTACCACGAGATCATGCAGGACCTATCCAGGCTCGGCGTTGGCAAGCTGGTCTCCGCGGACGGCCGCACGTACTTCCAGCGCACGCCGCTCACGGGTCGTGCGCATGAGGCTTTCGCCGCCGTAGGCATGCGCCCGCCGGCGAGGCTGCTCGAAGAGCTGCCAAGCCACCAATAACAGGCAGATTCGTAGTGCCAAGGCTTTCTTGCTATGCCCTGAAACCTGCGCCCAGGGCGTTTTTCACAAAGTCACAGCGCAAAGTCGAGCCAGGACCAGACCTAGCGAGGCCCCTCGGCCATCAGCTCGGGCTTGACCCTCGCCAGATGCGTTGCCTGGGCGCGGCGCTCTGGCACATCCGAACCGGCCTGATGGTGACGATCACGACTTCATGCGTGATCCGCAGTTTGGCGAACTCACGCCGGATTCGTCGTGTGCGCGACTGCTTGTTGGGTCTGCAAGGTCCTGATCAGGAGATTCGTCCAGCAGACGAACCACCTGGCCATTGAACGGGCCACACGGGTGGGCTGAGCAGGTTGCCGCCCAACCGCCTGTTGGGGGCAGCGCGTTCCGACTATCCCGACACCGCCGCTGATCGTGCACGACTTGGGTGATGAGGATGTGGGGCGATGGGGCCATTTTGGGGCCAAGACGCATAGGATCGCTTCGTATCCGGCCGGGCTCCTGGGACCTGTCGGACACGGCCAAATTGGCAAGAACCGCTCTGGGAGCGGACTCCCCGGACTCAGTCGACCCTGCTGGACTTCCCGGAGACACAGCAGCAACCGCAGCGAGGGCACTCGTAATGCGCAGGTCGTCAGTTCGAGTCTGACCACCAGCTCCAGAAAGTTCAGTCCCACAGCGGCTTGCAGGACTCGCCCCCCCGAGGGTATCGGGGGGGCGAGTACGTTTTTGGGGCCTTTATGTGCCGCCAGACATCTGGCTCTCCCGGCTCTTGCTCGGCGTGATCGGATTCGGATCCCTCCCGTTGTTCCGCTGGCTTGCGCGTCCCAAGCTGGACCGCCGCCGAGCTGCAGTGGCGTGGCGAGTCCGAATACGCTCTCCCGGGCAGACCGCCGTGGCGCGCCCTCCGTCTAGCCAAGCTTACAGGCGGCAAGGGTCTCCGCCGCACGCTTAAGGGGAGCCCGCCGGACGAGATGAGCAACACGCACAGGATGCGGAGCGGAGCTGAACGCTCCTAAGAGCGTCTGCCGCTTGTCCGACGTTGCCCAACCATGACGGTGGCTGCGCCACTACGAAGTGCATCCGCAATCTCTTCATCAGAAAGCCCGGCTTCAGCCAGCACCTCTGCCGTGTGCTCTCCGTGCAGCGGCGGTGCTGTACGTGGGCTGGCGTCCGAACGCGAGAAACGCCAGGGAAGACGTACTTGAGGCAGGTCTCGGATCTTCGCGTGCTCAAGGTGCGTCACGGCCCCGCCAAGAGCAGCTTCGGGACTCTCGAGAGCATCGCCCACGCTACGGATGGGGCCGCAGGGCACCCCGGCGGCGTTCAACGCGGAAAGCACTTCGGAGGCAAAGCGCTGGCCGAGCGCGGCACCCATCTCCGCCACCAGCTGCTGGCGATGCAGGACACGCTGCGGATTTGTCGCATAGCGCTCGTCGGTGCACCACTCTGGATGCCCCAGCACCTTGCAGACGGCAGCGAACTGGTGGTCGTTTCCGACGCCTACGGTGATCTCCCCGTCCTTGCAGCCAAAGACCTCATACGGTACGAGCTGCGCGTGGGCGTTGCCGTAACGCGCGGAGGGGCGGCCGGTTACAAGATACGACGATGCCACGTTCGCTAGCATGGCTAACTGGGAGTCGAAGAGCGATACCGACACATGCTGCCCCCTGCCGCTGCGCTCGCGCTCATAGAGCGCGGCGAGGATTCCGCTGAGAAGCCAGCTACCTGCGAACAGATCCGCGACGGCCACCCCGACCTTGCTTGGCGGCCCCTGCTGCGGTCCTGTGATGGACATCAGTCCACCCGCTCCCTGGATGACAAAATCGTAGCCGGGGCGGTCATCACCTATAGGATAGCCGCGGATGCTGGCCGTGATCAGTCTTGGCTGCGCCGCTCGAAGATCCGCCAGCCCGAGGTTGAAGCGCTCGAGATCGCCGGCCTTGAAGTTTTCCACGACAATATCGGCCCAGGACAGAGCCAGCCGCCGCACGACCTTCTGGGCGACCGGCGTGGCGAGGTCCAGGGCTACGCTCTGCTTGTTGCGGTTCACGGCGAGATAGTATGCCGACTCGCCTTCCACGAATGGTGGGCCCCATGTGCGTGTCTCGTCTCCGACCCGGACGTGCTCCACTTTGATGACGCGCGCTCCGAGCTCCCCCAGAGCCATCGTGCAATGTGGGGCCGCGAGCACGCGAGAGAGGTCGAGGACGTTGACGCCTGCAAGGAGAGTGCCGCCTTGTGTCACCGATTTGTCACCTCTGCCCATGGGCTGGCCTGCGCACAGCCAACGTATGGTGCACGTCGCCCAGCCTCAATGTTTTGCTCTTGCGCACCATGTTGTTCTTGGAAACGCAAACCCGCCCTCCATCAAGACGGGTGGTCGTATCCGAGCCACAACACAGGTGGTACACGCGGTCCGACTGACCGCACCCTCATGACGCGATCAGCCGGGCCGACGTAAAGGTTCGCTACGGGGGCCTACCGGAGCTCGCTCGGGCTCGCGTGCAACGCCAAGGCGTCCTGCCGGACTGCGGGGGGCCGGTCGCTTAGCTGGCCCAAGGCTCCCCGTCTCGCCCTGGCTCTCACGGCATCCATGCAATCGGGATGGCGCCTGACGACGTCAGGCAGACGTCAGGGCGCGGGGTAGACCGCCTTGGCAGTCGCGTGCGCGGTCGGATAGACGACGGAGAGCTGGAACTTGCCATGGACAGGCAGGAACTGAGCGAGGTACATCTGCTCACCCACCTGGGCGCCGTCCGCTTGAATCTGGAACATCCCTTCCAAGGTTGAGAGGTGTCCAGAGGCCTTGCCTGCAGCATGCCGCAGGTCGAGTTGCGTGAGACTGGACGCGGTGGCGAGAGTCTTCTGGATCACAAGACCGGTGTTGTAGCCGGCGACGGTCTGGAAGTTGGCCGTCTGGTGGGTCGCCGCGGTGTAACGCTTGAGGAAGTTGCTGATGCCCAGTCCGAAGTTCACCTTGTTGTACTGTAGAAGCGGCGGCGAGGCGTACGCGTAGGTGTACTTCAGTTGGGACATGCCGACCGTCTTCTCCAGCAGAGCCGTCTCCAGGCCGGGGTAGATGGTGAAGAGCATCGGGAAGTGGGTTTGCGTCGCTGCGAGGTTGTGGAAGAACGAAATGTCGTTGGCGTCGTAGCCGAGTTCGACCACGGCCTGGGGATGCATGGCGACAATGGTGCGGATAAGGACCGTGTAGTCGTTGGTGGACGTGGGGACGGGCTTGTCCGCGATAGGCGTGATGTGCGCCGCCTTGAGGATGTTGACGAGCGTTGTGGCCTGGGATGCGGTGAAGTCGTTCTCGGCGTAGATGATGGCGACTTTCTTTATCTTCTTGCTGATCAGGAAATGCGCCAGCGGCGTCGGCCATAAGCCGGACGTCGGGATCGATGTGTCGACGATGTACGGGTTGGTGCTGCTGAACAGCGACGTGCCACTGCCGGTCGGGTCGAAGAGCAACACTTTGTGCTCCTGGGCGATGGGTACGGCGACCGAGGTCAGTACAGATCCGAAGTCCGCGACGAGGAGGTTCACCTTGTCCTGGGTGATCAACTGCGTGTAAAGCGTCGCCGCCGTAGTTGTGTCACTCTGGTCGTCATACGAGACGAGCTTGATGTGGATCTTCTTTCCGTACGCCTTGACGAACACGCCGCCGCTTGCGTTCATCTGGTTGACCCAGAACTGCAGGCCTGAGTGCTCAGGTTGCGACGATGCAGCGAAGCTGCCCGATCCCGCGTACAGCGTTCCGATCGTGATCACTTTGGGAGGAGCGGCCTGAGCCGTCGCACCCACGCTCATAAGGGCGAGGGCCGCGGTTGCCAAGACGGTAAACGCTCGGGTGATGGTACTCTTCACTGACCAATACCTCCTTACGGATAGGGCCCGGAGGCTGCGTGAACCGATGCAGCCATCCGTGGCCCTAGGTCTAACGGTCGACGTTCGTCGGCCGGTCCGGCAGGTGCCCGCCGCACGACCGTGACCGCAGGACTCAGGGTAGGGGAGCAAAGACACTGTCGCTGAGCGCTCTGAGGCGGGGCCGCGTCCTAAACAGGGCAACCCGCTACAGGCCCGCCCGCTGTTGTAATTGAGGCCCTCCTGGCCCAGCCGACACCTAGGGCTGATGTGGTACTTATGGACATACCGTACCTTCATTGGGGTACGCTGCCAACGGCACTACGTGCTGATCCAGATGGACAACATGATCCGGAGCCGGCCAAGGCGGCTCCCGAGTTGGCGTCCGTGAGATTCTTGGCGGTGGAAGTCAGCGATCCACCTGGGAGCGGACATCCGAGCGCGTGTACGCTCCGTCGGCCGGCTCCGAGAGCCGGTCTTTTGCCAGACAGGGTTGGGACTCCCGCACACCTCTTTACGCCTGCGCCTGAGCCAGGGGCTGAGCGCGGCACCAAGCGACCTTATGGTTGGAGCGTTCGGTTGCATGGTGCATGGAGCTGTCCGCGGGCTCGCAATCCAGCGGCCTTGGCCGGTCTCAGGATTTGCGCGAAGTGGCCGGGAGCACCACCGTGAACGTCGTTCCTTGCCCTGCCGCGCTGTGCACGCTGATCCGCCCGCCATGCGCCAAAGCGACGTCCCTGGCGATGGCAAGGCCAAGGCCCGTGCCGCCGCTTCCCTTGGCGCGGGCCAAATCTGTTCGGTAGAAGCGGTCGAAGATCCGCTCGAGATGCTCAGGTTCGATGCCGATGCCCGTGTCGCGCACCTCGAGCCTGATATCGCTTCGGCTGCGCTGCAGGCAAACATCGATGCTGCCAGCCGTCGTGTACTTGACCGCGTTGTCGAGCAGGACCGCAAGCAGTTCGTAGAGACCATCGGGATCTCCCGGCAATGTGAAACTTTCCTCCGGCGCACAGGGCGCGGGCGTCTCGACGTGGAGGGCGAGGCCTTTTGCCTCTGCCACCGGCCGAAAGGCAGCGGCCACCCGCATCACAAGAGACTCGAGATCCACGGCCGATTGGCGCGACGCGGCGGCCGCACCGCCGGAGCGGGCAAGTGCGAGCAGTTGATCGGACAGCCGGTGCAGCCGATGGATTTCCTCCTCGATGGACTGCAGCCATGGGCCGTTGTCCGCGATGGTCGCATCGGGCTGACCCAACACGAGGTCCAGGTTCAGGCGCATGACCGTCAGTGGCGTGCGCAGCTCGTGCGAGGCGTCGGCCACGAAGCGCTCCTGCTGCTGCCAGGCCCGCATGGCCGGTCGTAGCCAAAGCCGAGAAAGAAAGAAGCCGGCCGCCGCCGCAAACAGGATGCCGAGGCCGCCCACCAGGAGCAGGACCTCGGCAAGCCGGGCCAGCGAACTGCGGTCATGGTCCTGGTTCAGGGCCATCTGCAGGTACCCGACGGTGCGCCTGTAGGGATTCTGGAGGGGAAGCGTGAGGACGCGGTACCAACTGGAGCCGATCTGCCGCGTCGCGAACTGCTCGGCGCTGCCCGCCGACCGGTACGCAAGCGTGCGCGTCACCCGCGGCGCCGTGCTGGCGATGACGTTTCCCTGGGCATCGCGCAAGACGATCGCGGACACCTTGGGATACATCTCCGAGAGCTTCGCAAGGGTCACGAACTCCTGCGGGAACACGCCCCGGTCGAGGTCCTTGAGGACGCGGGCCGCCAGCGGCCGGGTGGTGTCGCCCAGGACGGCATCCACATTGTCCTGGGTGAGCTGCGCCGTCAGCCCGTAGATCAGGCCGGCGGTGATCAGATAGAAGACCAGGAACATGGTGGCGAGCAGGAGCGCAAGGCGGACGCGAAGGCCATGCAGGAGTCGGCTGCCGGCATCGGCTCTCCCGGTGCGGGGAGCGGCGGGGATGGCCGGCCCAGAACCGGTCACAGGGCGTCTCTTGGTGGGGCGGGGGCTGGCCAGAACATGTAACCGATACCGTGCACGGTCCGGATGTCGGAGGAGGGAGCTGCCGCTTGAGATGGACCGCGCCTGAGCTTCTTGCGCAGGAAGTGGATGTAGGTGTCCACGACGTTACTGTCGACGGACGTGTCGTATCCCCAGACCCGATCGAAGATCACGGCGCGGGAGAGCACCTGGCGCGGGTGACGCATGAAGAGTTCCATCAGTTGAAACTCCTTGTGCGTGAGTGGCACAGTCGCTCCGTGGTAGCCGACTGAGCGCTGCACGAGGTCCAGGATGTAGTCGCCCTCGGCCAGCACGTGGACGCCGGCAAGGTCGCCGACACGCCGCGTAAGCGCCCGCATGCGGGCCAGGAGCTCGGCGGTGCCGAAGGGCTTGACGACGTAGTCGTCGGCGCCGCTGTCGAGGCCCAGCACTTTGTCCTCTTCCGTCCCGCGCGCGGTCAGCATCAGGATGGACGTGGTGTCGCCGTCCTCGCGCAAGGTGCGGACGAGATCCGTGCCCGCAAGTCGCGGCAGCATGATATCTACGAGCAGCAGATCGTAGATGCCGGCTCTCGCCATATCGAGGCCCTGCAAGCCGTCGTAGGCGCAGTCGACGTCATACTGCTGCTGCCTGAGGATCTGCTTGAGCGCACGAACCAATGACACCTCGTCATCGACGAGCAGGATGCGCATGGGCTGCCACCACCAGCTTCGCGCCGGATGTCCTGGGGCGTGCTTTCAGGGGGTCACCTGAAGGGTGACCTGCTGCCTGGCCCGGCCCTGAGTATACGTAACCGTGTATTGTCCGGGCGTCGCACCAGGTCGAACCGTCACGGTGCCGATCAGATGGTCCACCGTGACGCCGTGGAACTTGGCCGGGCCCCCGATGCGGTAGTTGCCCGTGTCGGGCAGCACCCGGCCGTTGGCGTCGGTCACCTGCGGCTGTACCCCGACGGTGTCCGTCGTGGCGCCCTTTCTTCTGGCGGGAATCGTGATCGCGTTCGTGGTGTAGGCGAGATCCTGGATCGTCACGGGCTGGCTGGCGGCCCGAGACGTGTCTGAGAGCAGCAGCCACGCGTTCAGGAGCGAGATGGCGGTGGCCTGGAGCTGCGCGATGGCGGTCTGCAGCACGCTGCTCTGCGCCGCAGCCGACGTGCGGAATGCCGGCAGCTGGCTGCTGGCCTTCACCGAGCCGGTCTCCTGGTCGATCTGCTGCTCGGACTGGCCCGCAGAGTCGATCAGGCCCGCCATCCGCGTACGCCAGGCGGCGTTTCCGCCGGGCGCCTGCTTGCCCGCCTGGATCTCCGTGGCGAGGCCGGACGTCGCCGCCCGCAACGCCGACAGGATATCTTGCGAAAGACGCGCCGGCGGCAGCGGCTGGGCTCCCGCCGCCGACAGCGCCTGGTACTGGGTGTAGAGGGCCGCGGTTCGGCTGTCGAGGGCCGTGACCGACCGGGCGACGGCGGCAGCGTGTGTCTGCTGTGCGGCAGGCAAGGCCCGGGCCTCGGTCAGAAGTTCTGTCACCACCTGGGCTTGATGCTCGTAGTGCGCCGTGAAGGCGGCTTCGGTCTCCGCCCGAGCGCCTGAGGCAGAGAGCAGCGTGAGGGCGCCTGCCAGCGCGATCCACCAGCCGGGACTGCGCCATCGTCGTTTACCGCATGGCTCGTTCATCACGGCCAACACCACCTTGCGTGCCGCGGGCCGGGCTGCGCCCGGCGCCTCCCGGCGGCGCAAGGGGCCTGGCCTGAGAGTTCGGGCCGCTCGGAAAAGTCTATGCAACGCTCGGCACAGGCCTTCGCCATGCCTGCTCCGCGCGGCACCCCCAGGGAGGTGCCGCGGGACGGTGGGCGGCGCCTGGCCGGCCGCTAATGGGAGACCGTGATGCCGACGCGATCAGCTATGCCCCCTTGCATGTAGGTGACCACGTAGACGCCCGCTGTCGCGCCAGGGTTTACGAAGAGCTGTCCTGTCGTCGGGTTGATCGACACCCCGATGGAGCCCAGCGGACCCGTGACGGTATAGCTGCCCGCATCGATCAGCACGTTGCCGTGCGCGTCCTTGACGACTGGCCGGCCGGTCACGTAGTCGGTGGCGGCGGCATAGCCGGCGGCAGGTATCGTGATGGTGGACGCAGCGTAGCTGAGCCCGCTGATGGTGGCCGGGTTGCCGATGGTGGGAGCGGACTTTGCGGCGGTGATCCAAAGCCGGGTGTAGTGGATTTCCGCCTGCTGCAGATCGAGGACCGACTGTTGCAACGAGGTCAGCCCACCGCCAAGCGGGTGTCCAGTCCACGTGCCGTCCAAGAGCGGGTGCGCGAGTTCGTACGCGACCTCGTTGAGCTCCGCCATCCACGTCTTGATTTGAAGTTCCAGAACGCGCACGGTCCCTGCGCTCCTGCCCTTCCTCGCCTTGGCCAGCTTCGCCCTGGCTGTGGCAAGGTCACGTGTCAGGGTGCGCTGCCGGGTCTGTAGCGCGGGCCGGGCGGACGTCTGCGAGGGGATGCCCAACTTGGTCGCTGCCAGAGCCTGTTCAGCGCTGTACAGCACAGCGACCTGACCACCGATGGAGCGCGCGGTATTGCTATAGAGCGTGATGGTGGTGCTGGAGCCGCCTTCGGCCTGCGCCTGCTGCAAGAGCTGTGCTTCGGTGTTGGCGTTTTGCGTGTAGTGGGCGGTAAAGGTGGACTGGGGTGACGCGGCCCTGGCCGGCACGCTCACTCCGGCCAGCACCAGCGCGGCGGTTCCCGCGCCGATGGCCCATGATCCCAGCTTGCGGACGCTCATGTCCGATGCCCCCTCGGCAGCCTGATACCTGTATCATCCGGGAAGGTCTGAAAAAGATCTTAAAGTCCGATCATGCCCATGGCGCCGCAGGCCTGACCGGGTGGGCCGAATCCAGCCGGGAGCCGGCACGATCCTCGGACCGCGACCGCCCTAACGTTCGAGGCGGGATCTGCCCCGGCCTTAGCGGATCTTAGCCCTTTGTAAACCAGATACAAGATGCGACAGCCAAAATCGAATCGTCGCGCCATCCGGCAGACTTGCGACAGGTTTCGCCGCGGTTGGCGCAATGCAGCGCTAGGCATTGAGGGAGATGTCCGTGAGATGCGAGTACTGGTGGTGGAGGACGACCCGTCGCTTGCCGCAACCTTACGCCTCGGTCTCGCGGCCGAAGGCTTCGAACCCACCCTGACCGACACGGTCGAGGGTGCGATGGTCCTTATTGCGCAGCGCGCGTTCCAGCTGGCGCTCGTGGACGTCAACCTGCCGGACGGCTCAGGCTTCTCGCTCGTGCCGCGCCTCAAAGACCGCGGCATCCTGGTGATCATGCTGACCGCCCGTGGCAGCATCCCCGATCGCGTCCACGGCTTCGAGCTCGGCGCCGACGATTACGTGGCCAAGCCGTTCGCCTTTGAGGAACTCGTCATGCGCATGCGGGCCGTGGCACGCCATCCGACCACCGCCAGCGGTTCTCGGCCCATCCTGTCCTTTGCCGATGTCGAAGTGCATCTGGAGCGGCAGGAGGCCACCCGTGCGGGACAGCGCCTCGAACTCACGCGGCGCGAGTATGACCTGCTCTGTCTCTTCCTGCGCAACCCCCGACGCGTCCTGACGCGCGAGCAGATTCTCGAGCGCGTGTGGGGCTTCGACACGGAAGTGGGGGGCGGCGTGCTCGACGTCTACATCAGCTATCTGCGGCGCAAGCTTGAAGCCTTCGGACCGCGCCTGATCCAAACAATGCGGGGGTTCGGCTATCAGCTGGATGAGCATGGAGACGGATAGCCAGGGGTTCAGGAGCCTGGGGCGCCGCCTGCTGCTCGCCATGGTGGCCCTGGTCGGGGCATCGCTCCTGCTGGTCGACATCGGCGCGGTGTACTTCCTGCACAGCGTGCTCCAGCAGAACTTGGAGGGTCAGCTGGAGACGTCGGTCCAAACGGAAGCCCGCCTCTACCTGCACAGTGGCGCCGTGCGCGATCGGCGCGCCCTGGGCGAGTCCCTCGCGATCTACGACGGCAACGGCCAGCGCATCGCCACCATCGGCTCGACGCCGCTTACGGCGCCCCCGCCCGGCCTCAGCCAGGCGGGGGCGGAACTGCGCGACGTCCTTATCGTGCCGGGGGGCTTCTTTCTCGATCAGGTCAGCACGCAGACCGTCAGCAGGCCGGTCGGGATCCTGGAGGAGGTGCTCGCGCTCGTCACCCTGGCTGCGGTGCTGCTTGCCGCACTGGTCGCCGTGGGCATCGCGCGCGGCCTGACGGCACCACTGTCCGCCCTCTCGGCCGAGGCCGCCCGGATCAGCGAGACGGGCGACCTCGAAACGCACCTGCCGAAGGATCACGGCGTCAGGGAGATCCGCTCGCTTGCCGAGGCGCTGCAGCAGATGCTGCGCAGGCTCAGCCAGATGTTCGGCGCCTTGGAGGCGTCCGAGCAGCGCGAGCGCGCCCTGCGCGAGATGACCTTGCACGATCTGCGCACGCCGCTTTCCACCGTCCTCGGCACCCTGGAGCTCCTCGCGAGCGGCAGGCTCAAGCAGAACGAGGCCAAAGAAGCCGCAGGGCTTGCCCAGCGCGAGGCATCCCGTCTGGCGCTGCGCATCCGCGACCTCGACACCCAGGAGGGCGAGCCGCTCTGCGACCTCTCGACGGCGGTGCGTCAGACGGCACGGGGGCACATGGTGACCGAAGGGCCAGAAGACGCCTGGGCAACGGCGCCCGCCGCGGAAGTGCGCCAGGTGCTCGGCCTTCTGGTCGACAATGCGGAGCGGCACAACCCTCCCGGCACCGAGATCGACCTCGGATGGCGGCGTGAAGACGGGCAGGTAGTGGCCTGGGTGCGGGACCAGGGCGTCGGGATGGCGCCGGAGGTGGCGGAGCACGCCTTCGACCGCTTCTACAGTGGCGATCGGCAGGGCGGTCTTGGCCTGGGCCTTGCACTGGCGCGCGTCCTCGTAGCGTCTCGCGGCGGATCGGTCGATCTGGAGACCGAGCAGGGCAAGGGCACGACGGCGTGGGTTCGTTGGCCGCTCGGGGCTCCGCCGGCCGCCTCGGTCTAGTCCCAGGACCTGCGCGGAACCTGCGGACCCGCAAGGGACGGCCCCGTGGTGCACAACCACGGGGCCGTCATATCTCTGCTTTGCCGTTACCAGCCCCAGGATCCACGGAATCCGAAGCCGCCACCGCCGAAGCCGCCACCGCCGTAGCCGCCGTAGCCGCCACCGCCGTAGCCGCCGTAGCCGCCGTAGCCGCCACCGCCGTAGCCGTAACCGCCACCGCCGTAGCCGCCGTAGCCGCCGTAGCCGTAACCGCCACCGCCGTAGCCGTACGGGTATGAGCCGCCGCTGGGCGACTGCGCTGTCTGCTCCGACTCTGTCACCGTGAAGGTCTCCCCGCCGGCGCCGATCGCGCCCGGCTGCGCCTGCAGTCCGTCCATGCCGTCGAGTACGACGGGGGCCGGCGTTCCGGCGGTCGCCAAGCTTACGGCGTTACCTGATGGTGTTGTGACGGTTGCGTCCTGGAAGGTGACGGGTGAGAACGTGGCCAGCGGTTCGATGCGCCCGCGGCCGGTGCTCGGAGCCTCGGCGATCCACTCGGCCGACTGCTCCACGCTTTGCGCGTCCGCGGCGCTGAGAGTCACCGTCTGCGAGGCAAGCGTCGTGGATCCCGTGCGCACCGTGAGCGTCCAGCGATCCGGACCGGCCGGCGAGACGCTGGCGGTCACCTCGGCGCCCGCAGCCACTGTCTTTCCCGGCTTTGCAGATGCGGGCAGGCTTTCCGTAAAGGCTGTGGCCACGGGCTGCCCGTCCGACCACTGCTGGAGCACGCCGCACTGCAGAAGTGCCTGGCTCTGCCCAGTGCCGCCGATCCCCACCCATTCGGCGACGACGCCGTCCTGGGCCTGGGTCAGGGTTGGTACCTGCCAGGATGCCGAGACGCCCGCATACGGACCCGAACTGTCGACATAGCCGGACCAGTTGGAGGACACGCTTGCCGAGGCCACTGCGTAGTCGCCTGGCTTGACCTTCGAGGAGGCTACGGCATTCCCGCTGCCGGAGGCAACGCCGCCGATGGCGCTGTGCGGCGGTGAGGACGGTGCCGTCGTCCCTGGCCAGATGAGCAGCGCGACGCCGGCAAGCCCCAGGATTGCTAGTTTCACGCGCATCGGCCCCCTTTGCGATCATGTGGTTCCGATCGCAGCATAGGCGCCCATCACTAGAGCGGCCTTAAAACGCTGCAAGATCTTTGCCAGAGCAGAATCTGCCAGACTGACCATCGGGCCGCGAGCACTCGTAAGCATGCGCAACTGCGCACATTTTCTCCCAGGATTCCGCAATGCCCGCCTCAAAGTCGGCGGGCGCCGTCCTCGGCAAGGACGGCGCCCGCTCTTCAGAGCCTCAGCTCGGCACGTGGGGCAATGCGATCCAGCTTGGGTGCTCCGCGTCGTGGTGGACTTTCTGCTCCGCCGGGCGGGCCGTCTGGGCTGTGAGGAATTCGTCGGCTCCCGTGTTGAGGTTTCGATCCCAGCGCGGGAACGAGCTGCTCGTCACCTCGAGCCGCAGGCGATGGCCGGGAAGGAACGTGATGCCCGTGGCCCAGAGATCGATCGTCACCGGGGCGATCTCGCCCGGCCTCAGCAGCTCGGGCGCCTGGGGCCTGATCTCGCCCGGGACGCTGTACGTCCGGCGCCAGCGGGCACGGACGATGCCGTCGGTGAGGCAGATCGCCCGGCCGTCCGGGTACACGTCGACGAGCCGGGCGACGAAATCCGTATCCGGCGCCGAGGAGGAGACCTGGAGCGTGGCAGAGACGGGACCGATCACGGTGTAGGGCTTCGCAAAGGGATCGCTCGTGTAGCAGAGCACATCCTGGCGTGCCTCGTTCGGCCCTTGATCCCGCGCGCCCGGGCGGTAGCTCGCGGGCATCAGCAGGCTGCCGCCGATCGTGGGCACCGGGTCGAGGGGATCGTAGACGTAGCGGTCCGCGGCTGCCTGGTCAGGCGGGCTGAGCTGCAGCCGGCCGTCGCCCGCCGAGGTATTGGCCTGCCCGCCGCTGGCAAGGTACCAGCGGTCCTCCGCGGCCTCCGCCACCGGCCAGGTGGGGAAGTAGCGCCAGCGGTTCTCGCCCATCACGAAGACCTCGACGGACGGCATCTCGGGCCAGAGTACGGGCCGCCCCAAGGCGCGGTCGAAAAAGCGCAGGTGCACCTCGGTCAGGTCGCCCTGGTAGCCCAGCAGCAGACCGGAACCCGCCATGCCGAACTCGATCTCCCCCGTGAAACTCGCGAAGTTGCCGTGCGTCCAGGGGCCGATCATCAGGCGCGGCTTCTGCGTGCCCCGGGCTTCGGCCAGGCGAAGCATCGCGCCGTACTGGCGCAAGGTTTCGCCTAGGAAGATGTCGTACCAGCCGGCCACGTGGAACGTCGGGACCTGGACCTTGTCGTAGCGGTCATCGAGGTTGAGATCCCGCCAGCCCGGGTCGTCCGGCGGCAGGGCAGCGTACTGCCTGAGTGGCGCAAGCAGACCCTCCTCATCAGGGATCGCCGCGGGCGGCAGCGTGGCATAGAGCGAGGGCAAGGCATCGATGGCGCCGATCAGGGCCGGCAGCCTGGTCAGGAGGTCGAGAGGTTTGCCCGCGTAGCGCCGCATCACCTCACCGGGTGCCAGGGCCCCGAGGTACCAGTCGAGGCCCATGCCCAGCTCATGGGCACCGCCCCGATAGACGCTGCCGTTGAGATGGTTGCCCCAGGTGATGGCGGGGGCCAGCGCGGCAAGGCCGGGGGGTTGGCCTACAGCCGCCTGCCACTGCGTCATGCCGAAGTACGAGCCGCCGAACATCGCGACGCGGCCGTCGCTGCCCGCCAGGTTGGCCGCCCAGACGACGGTGTCGTAGCCGTCCTCGAACTCGTGCAGGAACGGCAGCCACTCGCCCTCGGAGCGGTAGCGCCCGCGCACGTCCTGGATCACCACGATGTAGCCGCGTTCCACCGCCCGCAGCGGGT
Organism: Bacillota bacterium; assembly: GCA_021793315.1. Lineage (GTDB taxonomy): Bacteria > Bacillota > Sulfobacillia > JAJZYS01 > JAJYTV01 > JAJZQO01. The sequence continues at coordinate 29,811 of JAJYSZ010000009.1, forward strand.
CGACGCCAAGCATGCCGGAAGCGACATCCTTGCCGTATGGCGTGCGGGTCAGGAGCACCGGGAAAGGGCCCTCCCCGGCCGGCCGGAAGACGTTCGCGCGCAGGACGGTTCCGTCCCGCATCGGCACGGGCACGTGCTGGCTGACGAGCATCTCGTGCACCACTTCATCCGCCATGGGTCTTCACCTTCCGCCTGGGTTCTGGATGCGCGCCAGGGGACCATGCTCCGGCCGCCCATCCGCCTTTGGCCTTCGCCGCGACCGCATGGTTCCCTGCCGGAACATGGAAGCGGTACGGGCCCTGAGAGGGCTCGGGCAGGCGGCGGGAAGGGGGGACAAGAGCGGCGGGACGCGATCCGCGTCCCGCCGCTTGCACCCTGTTGCGGAATCCGTGCGTCATCCCGTCACGCGGGGTCCCGCGGTGGATCGTCTGGAGAGCCGCCTTCCTGCAGGCGCCAGGAACTGCGCAGGATGCGCAGCATCTCCCGCGCCAGGGCCTGCTGGTCCGTGGTCGCGTCGCGCAGCGCAAGCAACATATCGTCGCGCAGGTCCTCCGTCGGTTCGACGTCGAGGCGGAAGAGTCTGGCCACGTCCGTATCGAGAGCATCGGCCAGGCGGAAGAGCAGAGGCACACTCGGCCAGCGCTCCCCGCGTTCGACGCGCGCCAGGTGGGCTTGGTCCGTTTCTGCCAGCTCCGCGAGCCTGGACTGCGTGAAATGGCGTTCCAGCCGGAGCTGCCGGATGCGGCCGCCAAGCTGTCGGCGCCGGTTTTGCACGTCTCGGCCTCCCTGCGACCATCATTTCTGACTGGCAGGCCAGCAGGAAGGACGCGTAAGTCATGGAACAAATGCCTGTATGGCATGAGAGCAATGCATCACAGGCATGGAATGAGGTGGTCCTTTGCAGGACCTGGAGCAGGGCTCGCTGGACAGTGACGCCCGAAACCAGCTTGCCGGGATGGCGGTCATGCTGACGATCACCCAGCAGTACCTGCCAGACGCGATCCTGGTGGACCTCGTGCAGCGGCTGGGCGGCCCCACGGCCTATGTGGGCGCCGTGCTGTCGATCGCATTCGATGGGCCGGAATTCCCGATGCGCGAGGAACTCGTGGCAGCGGCGCAGGATCTCTTGCGCCGCATGCGGCGCCTGGCCACGCCCGACTGACGCCCTCAGCAGGCGGACACCTCGTTGCGCATGCGCTTGGACTGGTACAGGCAGGCGTCGACGCGCCGCAGGAGATCGACCGTGCGCGTGTGCGGCAGTGCTTCGACGATGCCGATCGACACGGTGAGGGACACGGTCTCGGAGGAGTCGGGCACGCGGATCGGCTGGCGCGCCACCGACTCGCGCAGCCTCTCGGCGATGGGCAGGGCCTGGACCATCCGCACGCCTTCGAAGACGATCAGGAGCTCGTCGCCACCGAAGCGGCCGAGGAGGTCCCCTGCCCGCAGCTCGGACTGGATCCTGTGGACGTACTGCTGCAGCACGGCATCCCCGGCCACGTGCCCCACCGTGTCGTTGACCGACTTGAAGTGGTCGAGGTCGACGAGGCCGACGCAGAACGTCTTGCCCTGCTCGAGCAGGCGCTCGATGTGGAAGAGGGCGTAGGCGCGCGTGAATGCCCCTGTCAGTGGGTCGCGCAGGTGCTCGATGCGGTCGTCGTGGATCTGGGTGCCCCAGAGCGTGAGACTGATGCCGAGCAGCGCGAGAACGGCGACCAGGAACGGGTCGGAGGGGTCCATGATGGACGCCGCCGTGGCGTAAAGCGCTGTGCTCACGAGCCCCGGATAGGTCCCAAGCCTGAGGGCGGCGCTCGCGGCGCCGAGCAGGAGGATCGGGAAGATGGGACTCCGGCCACCTCCGGTGACGGCGCTGAGCGTCACCGAGAAGACGAAGTCGAGCAGCGCGGAGCCGTAGGGAAACCGGGCCACGAGACCCGGGCGCAGGCGCAGGACGAGGAAATCCAGCACGGCATACAGGAAGAGTCCGACGAGCACGAACGGCACGAGTCCGTTCGCAGGACGGAGCGCGTCAGGTCGCAGGAGGGGCCAGAGCACCAGAAAGGCCAGGATCGCGGCGATGCGCAGAGGAGACGCCAGGCGTTCCGCCTGCAGCTGAAGATGCCAGCGCCACTCGTCACGGCCTGGGAAACGCGTTCGTCTACCCCCGGACCAGAGGCGTCCTCTCACCGCGACCTCTCGGACGGCCAGCTCAGGCCGATGCGCGCCGGCGTCCAGGCGTCCGCCGGGGCGGGCCGGCCGACGTGGCCTCCCGCGACGAGGTCGCAGCCTTGCCGCTGCAGGTCATCAAGCTGGCCAGGCTCGGTGACGCCGTCGCAGAGCAGGAGGGCCCCGGCGGCATGGACGCTGCCCGCGAAGGCCTCAACGTCCGCCTGATTCCACTGCGGGGCGCCTAGACGGACGACGTCCGGCCGGATCTCGGCAAGCACCCGGATGAGGGACGGCAGATCCCGCCCCGAGACCGCGATCGCGACCCCCTCGCGGCGCAGCGCGCCCAGCGTGTGCCGGTAGGCTGCCGGCTCGTCGGATGACAGATGGACGTCGGCGACGATCGCCTGACTGCGGCGCAGCAGGGTGTCCTGGGGGAGCTGGCAGGAAAAGTCCTCCGCGGGATCGAGCCGCACGACAAGGCTTCCGGGAAGCTCCCAGCTGGCCCTGAGAGCCGAGAGCAGCGAAAGCTCAGCGAGCTCGGCCAGATCGCCGGTCTCCCGGGCGATGGCGGCCGCCTCATGCCAGGCCGTGCCGTTCATCAAGCGCGGGATGGCGTCGAAGCCGAACAGGGCGCCGCCTTGGGCACGCCAGACGGGCGCGAAGACATGCCCGAGCCGACGGCTGGCAAGGGTTGTGCGCACGCTCAGGCGCGCAGAGGCAGAGGTCAGAGCAGGTCACCTCACACAGCACACTTTACTGCATCAAAGCGAAGAATTGGCATGTGCGTTTCCCGTCCCGCCCTCAGGCGGCGTCCAGCCGGCGAGCCAATCCTCCAGCACTTTTGGCGGCATCGGCGGGCCGATCAGGTTGCCTTGGGCGAGCCTGCAGCCGAACTCTACGAGCACCCGGGCCTGCTCGTCGGTTTCGACGCCTTCGGCCAGCACCTCGCTCCCGGTCGCCTGGGCGATCGCCACCATGCCACGGACGAGGCTGCAGGCTGGGATGCTCTGGGGCAGGGAGGCGATGAAGCTGCGGTCGATCTTGATCAATGCCGCTTCAAGGCCGACGAGGCGGGCGAACGAGCTGTAGCCGGTGCCGAAGTCGTCGATCGCGATGCCGAGGCCAAGCTCGCGGCAATCGCGCAGGCGCTGGAGCCAAAGCCGTTCGTCCGTGAACCCGGACGTCTCCGTGACTTCGATCTCGATGCGGCTCCGGTCGAGCCCGGGGTACCGACCGAGGCCCTCCTCGATGTCAGGGCCGAAGGTGGGGAGCTGCAGGTAGCTCGGCGGCACGTTGACGGCCACGCGCAGCGCCACGCCGCTGCGCTGCCAGGCGTCGGCCTGCCGCAGCGCCTGTGCGAACACCCAGCGCCCGAGCTCCGGGACGAGCGAAGACTCCTCCACCGCGGGCAGGAATGTGTCCGGCAGCAGCACATGACCGCTCGGCAGCACCCAGCGCAGGAGGGCCTCGACGCCCCGCACCTGGCGGCTGACGAGGTCGACCTGCGGTTGGTAGTAGAGGCGCAGCCGTCCCTCGCGCAGAGCGGCGGCGAGATCGCGGCGCATCTCTGCGCGCACGTTCTGGGCCTCCTCCCGCATCGCGTCGAAAAAGCGGGTGCGCCCGCCGCCTGCGGCCTTGGCGTCGTAGAGCGCGCTGTCCGCCCGGCGCAGGAGCGTCTCGGCGTCGCGCCCGTCCGCGGGGTAGACCGCCACGCCGAGGCTGAGGTCCAAGGGATACTCCCTGCCGTGCAGGGGGAAGGGACGCTTGGCGGCGGCCCTGAGGCGCGACAGGACGTGGTCGAGGTCCTGCGGCGTGCGGCAGCGGTTCACGACGGCCACGAACTCGTCGCCGCCGAAGCGGGCAAGGGTATCTCCCTGGCGCAGGGCGGAGCGCAGTCGGGAGGCAAGATGCTTCAGCACGAGGTCGCCGTCGGCGTGCCCCAAGGTGTCGTTGACGAGCTTGAAGCTGTCGAGGTCCATCATGACGACGGCGAAGGGCTCCTGGTCCCGCATCGCCCTGCCGAGGGCGATCTGCAGCCGGTCTTGCAGCAGGAGCCTGTTCGGCAGCCCTGTCAGGGGGTCGTGGAGGGCAAGAAAGCGCATGGCCTCCTCCTGGCGCCTGCGCTCGCTGATGTCCCGCTGGGTGATGACGACGTGGCTTGCCCGCCCTTCCTCGCCGCGCAGGAACTGCACCGACCAGGCGGCGTCGTAGCGGCTGCCGTCCTTGCGCAGCAGCACCGTCTCTCCGCTCCTGTGCCGCTCCTCGAGCTCGGAGCGCATACGCTCGAGCGCCTCGGGCGAGGAGGGCAGGTTACCCGCGGCGCCCGACCTGAGATCGTCAAGGCCGTATCCCGTAAGCTCGGTGAAGGCGTGGTTCACGAACACCGGCTGGGGGCGCCCGCCGGCAGCCGGCAGGAGGGTGATGACGACCGCGTCGTGGGACTCGTGCACGGCGAGCTCCAGCAGGCGGCTGATGTCCCGGGCCGTCTGGCCGGCGGCGCGGGCGTGCAGACGGTCGAGGGCGAGGTCCAGGCTGCGCGCGATTTCCTCGACGAGCAGGAGCTCTTCGGGCTGGAAGAAAAACGCCTCGGCGGCGTAGATGCCGAGCCCGCCGATCACCTGACCGGCCTCATGCAGGGGGCAGAAGACGGCGGACCTATAGCCGCGTGCCGTGGCGAGGTCCTGCCAGTGCGCTGTCCATGGGTCATGGAGGAAGTCGGCGATGTGGGTCTGCCGGTCTTCGCGCAGGGCGACGGCCATCGGGCCCTGCCCACCAGCAGTTGCGGCATCCATGGAGAGGTCGAGCTCTTCGAGGTAGCCGAGCTCCAGGCCCGAAAAGGCGACCGGCTGGATGCGGCCGCTCTCCCTTGCCACGAGGCCGACCCAGGCGAAGCTGAACTCACCGGCCGTCACCGCCGCCTCGCAGGTGCGGCGCAGGAGGTCCTCGCGCGCTTCTGCGGCGATCACTGCCGAAAGGCAACTGGACAGCGTGGCGTAAAGTCGCCGCAAGCGTGCCAGCTGATGCTTTGCGTCCTGCTCGGGGTGCGGATGGGCGGCCGACTCCTTGGTGGAATGTCCGTGCGTTGCCTCGTCCTGCAGCTTGTACCTCTCCCTTGGCGAAAGGCTTTGCCGCTTCGGTTCACGAAAGCCTTGCGCACACGTGGCATCGAGAGGAGACAGGGATGCGTTGGAAAGGGAAATTCTCCACCAAATGTCCGAGCACCTTGATGCCTATAGCGATGAACTTCGTGAATTTGTAGCCATCGATACGCCGAGCGACGACCCAGCCGCTGTTGGCAACCTGCTCGATCTCCTGCGGCCGCGCCTCGAGGAGCTCGGCTTCGCGACAAGAAGGCTGGCGGCCGACATCCTTGCCGCCGACTATGGCGCGGGAGGGTCGCCAGGTGTCCTGCTGCTGCTCCACGCCGACACGGTCTTCTCCCTCGGCGAAGCCGGGCGGCGCCCCTTCACCGTCTCGGGCGGGCGCGCCTACGGCCCGGGCGTCGCGGACATGAAGGGCGGCATCGCGCTGCTTGTCTGGGTACTTCGCCTGCTCAAGAACGATGGCGCCTTGCCTGCGCCACTCCGGGTGGTGATCACGGGCGACGAGGAGACGGGCGCCGAGCGCTCGCGGGATGCGATCGCGCAGGCGGCGGCCGTCCAGCACGCCGCTCTCGTGCTCGAGCCTGGACGCGAGAGTGGTGCGATCGTCTCGGCCCGCAAGGCCGTGGGGAGCTTCGTCCTCTCAGCCTCCGGGATCGAGGCCCACGCCGGTGTCGAGCCGTGGCGGGGCGCGAGCGCGGTGCACGAGATCGCGCGGCGGGCGGCGGCGATCGCGGAACTCTCCGGACGCATCGAAGGGGTTCACTTCAATGTAGGACGCATCGAGGGCGGTACGCGGCCGAACGTCGTGGCCGGCGAGGCGAGATGCCTCATCGACGTGCGGGTGCCGCGTTTTCAGGACATGGCCGCTGCGGAGGAGATGCTCCGGCAGGCGGCCCTCGGTGCCATGGACCGGCGCGTGGAGCTTCATCTCCGGGGCAGCTTTCAGGGCCCGCCGATGGAGAAGACGCCCGCGAGCGAAATTCTGCTCGGTTACGCACGCGAGGCCGCGCTGGCGATCGGGCTGCCGCTCGAAGATGTCGCCACGGGCGGCGGCTCGGACGGCAACCGCGTGGCGGCGGCGGGCGTCCCGGTCCTGGACGGCCTCGGGCCTGTGGGCGGCAGGGCGCACAGCGTCGACGAGTTCATCGAACTTGGCTCGGTTGCCCCGCGCGCTGCCCTGCTGGCCGGCCTCCTATGCCGCATCCTGGGCGACGGGGGACACTAGAGCCTGCGGGACGCCACCGCATATGCCATGGGGGCAGGAGGCTGCACGCGACGCGCGAAAGTTGTCGTAGGGGCATGTCGGCACTTGCGCGTGCCCGCCTTTTTTGCGGAGCGAAGGATCGTGGATCGGAGGAGTGCCGTGATGCATCCGGATACCCAAGCGGTCCACGCGGGAGAGGAGCCCGCACGGGCGCCCTCGTCCCTCGTGCCGCCGATCTACCAGACGTCCGTGTTCACATTCCCCGATCTCTACACGGCAGCTGACGTCACCGGCGGCAAGGCCGAGGGCTACTCCTACACCCGCATCGGCCAGCCCAACGCGGACATGTTCGCCGGAGCCGTCGCCGCCTTGGAGGGGGCGCCGGCCGCCTGTGTGGCCGCCTCGGGCATGGGCGCCATCCTCGCGGCGCTGGTCGCCGCGCGCGAGGGGAGGGCCGTCGCGGCGGCCGATGAGATCTACGGCGGCTCCGTGGCGCTGCTCGAGGGCTTTCTGGAGCCGCTTGGCGTGCCTTGTCTGCGCTTCGATGCCCACGACCCGGGGTCCTTGCCGAAGGAAGCCGGGGCGGTGCTCGTGGAGAGCTCCTCGAACCCGCTCGGGCGGCTGTCGGACCTCAGGGCCCTGGCGGACGCGGCGCACCACAGCGGCCAGCGGCTGATCGTCGACAACACCTTCGCGACGCCTTATCTTTGCCGCCCGCACGAGCATGGGGCCGACCTCGTCGTGCACTCGGTGACCAAGTTCCTCGCGGGTCACGGCGACGTCACCCTCGGCGTCGTGACGGGGGACCAGGAGCTCGTGCGCCGCAGCCAGTCCGCCCTGACCACCTTCGGCGCGACGCCCGATCCCTTCGCCTGCTGGCTCGCCCTGCGCGGGCTGAGGACGTTCGGTGTGCGCATGGAACGCGCGGTGGCGAACGCCAAGGGCGTCGCCCGGTTCCTCGTGGGGCGCAAGGAAGTCCTGCGGGTCCATCACGCTAGCGTGCCGGGGCACCCCGACGCGGAGCTCGCGCGGCGCTTCCTCTCCGGCGAGGGGCCGGCCATCTTGGCGTTCGACCTCGCGAACGAGGCGGCGGCGGCGCGCTTCGTCGAGCGGCTCGAACTCATCCGCTACGCGCCGTCGCTCGGGGACGTCTCGACGATCGTGCTGCACCCGGCGACCACCTCGCACCGCCAACTGGCGCCAAAGGAGCAGGAGCGGCTCGGCATCCTGCCGGGCACGATCCGGCTCTCGCTCGGCATCGAGCGGCTCGAAGATCTCGCCAGGGAGCTCGCCCATGCCCTCGACTGAAGGCGGCACGCCGCTCGCCCTGAAGGACGCGCTCTCGTTCCTCGAGGCCATCCGCGGCCGCAGGGCGATTGTGGAGCTCGGCTACGGCGCGTGGGCCCTGGCGCGTTTCCCCTTGCACGTCGAGGACATGGATCTCGACGAGGAATTCCTCACGGTAATCGGCGACGTCTCCGATCTGGGCGACGCCGTGGTCTATTCGGAAGTCAACCTGCCGCTCGCGCAGGAGGGGGGTTACCAGATCTCGATCGCCGCCGGCGAGATGCGGCTCGAAAGCGAGGAGGGCATGCGCCTTTCTGTCACCGTACTCGACGGCTGACGTCTGAAGGCGTCCGCGCCCAGGTTCCTGCGGGCGTCAACCGGCAGAGATGGTATCATGATAGTTGGTGCATCAAGCTGTCGTGCGAGTGTCTTTGCCACCAATCGACCGCAGGCGCCAGCGGCCCGCGCGGGTCGCCACGAGCGTCTGGGTGCGGGTGAGCAGCGCGGGCGGGTTGGAAGGATGGCTCCAGGTGACCCGTCGTGCCACGGGCGAATGCGCCGTGGCTGGCAGTTTGCATGCGGCTCCGCGGTTGTCAAGGTTCGACACTGCCTTACGGGGAGGGGAATGGGCGCATAATGTCACGGTCTGAGCGCACAGAGCTCCTTCGTGCCAAGATCGGCGAGCCGACGTACGAGTTCGTGCGCCTGTTCATACCGGTCATCGTCATCGGACTCGGCGCCGGCCTGGGCGCCGTCGTCTTCCGCAAGATGATCAGCTTTTTCACGACCTTATTCTTCACCGACTACGCCAGCTGGACGCGGGCCTTCTACCCCTTCAACATCATCACGATCCCAGTTATCGGCGCACTCATCTTCGGACCAATGATCTGGCGCTGGGCGCGCGAGGCCAGAGGCCACGGCGTCCCCGAGGTGATGGAGGCGGTGGCGCTCCGCGGTGGGCGGATCCGGCCTATCGTCGCCGTGGTCAAGTCCGTCGCGTCGTCGATCAACATCGGGTCCGGCGGCTCGGTCGGGCGCGAGGGCCCGATCGCGCAGATCGGTTCCGCACTCGGTTCGACGGTCGGGCAGATCATGAACCTGCCGCCTCGGCTGCTTAGGCTTTTGGTGACCGCGGGGGCCGCGGCAGGCATTTCGGCCACGTTCAACGCGCCGATCGCCGGTGCGATCTTCGGCCTCGAGGTCATCCTGCGCGACTTTTCGCCGCTGAGCTTCGCCGCCGTCGGGCTCGCGTCCGTTCTGGCGGACATGATCGCGATTCCGTTCCTCGGCTCGAAGGCGTTCTTCCCTCTGCCTCCGGGCGTTGGGCTGCGCTCCCCCTACGAACTCATCATCTTCGCGGTACTCGGCACGGTCGCCGCCTTCGTCGGCACCTACTTCACGCAGGCTCTCTACTGGCTCGAGGACGTGTTCAACAACCTCAAGATGCATGAGGCGCTCAAACCAGCATTGGGCGCGCTTCTGCTCGGCGTCCTGATCGTGCTGATGCCGCCGGTGCGCGGCCTGGGCTACAACATCATGGCCCTCGTCTTCGACCAGAAGCTCAGCCTCGGCATCCTGCTCCTCTACTTCGCCGGCAAGTTCGTCGCCACGTCCCTGACGCTCGGCTCCGGCGGATCCGGCGGTATCTTCACGCCTACGCTCTACATGGGCACGATGCTCGGCGGGCTCGTGGGGCTGATTGCGGCGCATCTCTTCCCGGGCGACATCGGTTCCTCGGCTGGCTACGCCCTGATCGGCGCGGCCGCCGTCTTCGCCGCCGCCGCACGCGCACCGATCACGGCGGTGCTGATCGTCATGGAGATGAGCCAGAACTACGTGCTGGCGATCCCGCTGATCCTGGCGACCCTCATCGCGGCTCGCACCGCGGACTTCATCTCGCCGGAATCGATCTACACGCTGAAGCTGACGCGCCGCGGCGTGCACATCTTCCAGCAGACGGCCGTCGACGTGCTCTCGCAGGTCAAGGTGAGTCAGGCCATGCTTCCAGATCCGGTGCGGATCGACCCTGGGGCGAGCGTCGCCGAAGGCATCCGCCTCATGATGGAGGAGCGCCGGCAGAACCTGCTGGTGGTCAAGGACGGCGAGCTCAAGGGCATCGTGACGATCAGTGACCTCGAGCGCAGCCAGGAGACTCTCGAGCGGGCGAGGACGGTCGGGGAACTCGCCGTGCGCGACCTGATCGTCAGCTATCCGGAGGAGTCCCTGCGCGAGGCGGTAAGCAGGATGACCCGTGCCGAAGTCGGGCAGATGCCGGTCGTGGACCCCGAATCGCCGCAGAAGCTCATCGGCCTGCTGCGTCGCGTCGATGTCATGACCGCGCTCGAGAACAAGCTCAGCATCCTGCCGGTGGAGGATCAGGCGGCGGCACCCCGCAACGTGAAAGCCGGCGCATTCGTGCAGGTGACGTTGCCTCAGGAATCCCCGCATGCGCACAAGCACCTGCGCGAAGTGAAGTTCCCTGCCGGCATTCTCGTTGTGGCGGTCCAGCGCGGGCGGCAGACGATCGTACCGAAGGGCGATACGGAGCTTCTGCCCGATGACGACGTCATGCTCTACGTGATGCCCAAGAACGCGGCCGAGGCTGCCAAGGTGTTCATGACCGAGGGTGCCAGTGACGCGGCACCCCCCGCGGCGGGCTAGGCTGCAGCATGCGCAGCGCCCGACCTTCTCGGATGGAAGGTCGGGCGCTGCTTTTTTCGTCCCGCGTTTCAGGGCGAAGGCGGCGCCCGTCCGGGAACCGGCTAGCCTGCGCTGTCGGCGCCAGAGGGCTCCGCACGCGGGAAGAGCAGCACCGTCGCGAAGATGCCGTCCCCCTCGCGGTAGCGGAGCTGCAGGCGACCGCCCGAGACGGCGGCCAGGCGCTGCACCACCGCAAGCCCGAGACCGAAGCCCTGGGTCTCTCTGGTCCCGTCGCCCCGCACGAAGGGCCGAGCCAGGCTCTTGGGATCTTCAGCGGGGCGCGCTGCGGGATTTTCGACGCTGAGCCGCACGAAGAGCGGCCCGTCCATCTCCAGCCGCACTGTCGCGGGACCGCTGCCTTCGCCATAGCGCAGGGCGTTGCTGAGCACGTTGCCGAGCATGCGCTGCAGGCGCGAGGGGCTGCAGAGGATGGGCTTCGTCGGCGCGAGTTCCACCTCGAGCCCGCGACCCTGCAAGTCGAAGAGCGGCCGTACCCGCTCGACTTCTTCAGCTACGGCCGCGGTGAGGTCGAGCGGGCCTTCGGTGCTCTTGGGCCATGCTGCATCGGCCGAGGTGAGATCGATGAAGTCGTCCGCGAGGCGCTCGAGCTGCAGCAGCTCGGACTCCATCGCGGCGAGCTGGTCTCCCTGAGCCGCCAGGCCGTCCGTCAGGGCGCCAAGCCGCAGGCGCAGCCGCGTCAAGGGTGTGCGAAAGTCATGAGCGAGCTCGGCTCCGAGCGGAACCTGCGGCGTCGCCCTGGCCTCCCGGTCCGGGGAGCCGTGGGCAGCCAGGCGTGGCCGCGTCAACCAGAGGGCCGTGGCCGCGAAGAGGACCCAGGCCAGAAGCCACCAGGCCCTCTGCGGTTCCGCCGGCGGCCACCAGCCGTAAAGGAGGCCCGCGCAGAGCAGCGCGAGGCCTGCCTCAGCGCGCATGGCCGAAGCCTTCCCGCCGCAGTTGGGGACCGTCCCAGCGGTAGCCGTAACCACGCACCGTGGCGATGTAGCGGAAGGGCTCGGAAGGGTCCAGCTTGTGCCTGAGATGGCCGACATGGACATCGATCAAACGCTCGTAGCCGTAAAAGTTCGGCCCGATCACGAGGCGCAGGAGATCGGGTCGGGACACGGCCTGGCCGGGACGCGCCGCGAGCGCGGAGAAGACAAGGTACTCGAGGGGCGTGAGAGGAAGAGGTTCTCCCTGCCGCAAGACGTGTCGCGCGGCCTCGTCCCAGACGAGTTCCTCGGGCTCTGGCGCCGGCGAAGGTGCGCGACGGCGCAGCAGTGCCTGCACTCTGGCCTCGAGCTCGAGCAGGGAGAACGGCTTGACGACGTAGTCGTCGGCGCCTTGCCTGAGGCCCTCGACCCGTTCCGCCAGCGTGCCGCGAGCGGTGGCGACCAGCACGAGTGCGGACGGCATGGCCTCCCGCAGCTTGCGCAAGGCCTCCAGCCCGTCGGCGTCGGGCAGGCCGAGATCGAGCACGGCCACATCCGGCGCGGGCATCCCGAGCGCGGCTTCAAGGGTCGCGCACGCTCCGACTTCGGCCGCCAGGGCGCCATGCAGGTGCTCTGCGACCATCTCGCGTATCACGTCGTCGTCCTCGATCACGAGGACCGTCGGGGCGCATGCGTGCCCGAGGCTTTCTTCCTGCGGCTTCATGAGGGAATTATCGCATGCGGCGCCGTGCGCGTGGCGGACCGCAAGCATTCTTCACGGTTTCTTGACAGCGCTTGGGGCAGGTCGGGCCTACACTCTGAGGGAAGCCGAACGGAGGCGACCGAAATGACCGTGACGACGTCCGTCACTCCATGGGTCGCGTTGAGCGGCATTCTCTCAGCCCTGGCGGTGCTGGCGGTGCCCGTCGGGCTTGTCCTGGTCATCGTGGGCCTCGTGCAGTTCTTCCGGCCCGCGGAGACGCCGCCGGATCCGGAGGAGATCCTGAAGGGCCGCTACGCCCGAGGGGAGATCTCGCTCTCGGAGTACGAGGAGATGCTGCGGACGATCCGCGGCGAAGAGCCTTGAGCCGCCTCGTCCAAGTGGCTGCCGGCGCGGTCCTGCTGCTGGTTGCGGCAGTCACGCTGGCCTGGCACTGGCAGGCGCTCGGCTTCACGCCGATCTGGACGGCTATAGGTCTTCTGGCGATCGTCGGCGTGCCGAGCGCCATCTGGCTGAGCCTCGGTGCCCGGCCAAGCCGGCCGCGTCGCCTACCCCGCATCTTCTGGCTCGGACTGGCGCTCCTCTTGCTGGGGCTCGTCGCGTCGCAACCCTGGTATACCGTGACGCGATTCACGCGGCCGGTACCTATCACGGTGGGTCAGAATGGGGTGATGCCCGGCAACAGCATGTCGCGCACCGCCTTGCCCGCCCACGTGCAGACCGCGCTTTGGCGCATCTTCCCCAGCTTCTCGGTCGGCGAGGCATGGAGCGTCGTCGATGCTCCTCAGGCCGAGTACGAGATCTGGCTGAAGAGGCCCGGCGAGACGGGATTCGCCCTTCAGGCCTTCTGGCAAGGCGGGACGATCAGGATCGAGAACCAAGGCAGCAACAGCCTCTACACGTCCGGCAGGGGCCGGGAACTGCCGCTCGCATCCCTGACAGCCAGCTATCGCCCTGGCAAGGGCGTCCTTGGCCCCTTCGTCTTCCCCGGCTACCTGCTCTACCTCGCGCCGGCGGCGGGGGAGAGCTGGACCATCGACCGCTACACAGCCGGCGAGAGCGGGGGGAGTGGGTATTGAACCGGCCAAGGAGAGGGCTGGTGCCGCTCGCCGCCGGCGTTGCCCTCGTGGCGGCGGGACTGCTCGGGCTGCACCTGTCCGGTAGCGGGGCGTCGACGGTGGCCACCATACAGCCTACCCGCGCGGAACTTAGAGCCACGGGCCTGAAGGCGCCGCGTCTCTTCGCGCCCTACAAGGCGCTAGCCGTCTACACGTATCGCGCGCCGGACTTCAAACGGACTTCCGGTGGCGCCTTCGGCATCTTCAGCGATGTGCTGGTGGTCCTCGGCACGCGACAGGGTGCGATGGTTGCCGTGAGCGAAGCGATGGGCCCACCCGGGGGCCCGGGCGTGATCAGCACGTCCGAAACCGGATGGCAGACGGTTCTGCCCCCGGCGCCCCGGCCTGTGAAGCCGGAGACACTCGCGCGCCTGCCCGTCGCAGAGCGCGGCGCGATCACGCAATGGGCGGCCTCGGCAGCGACGTCTCTACGGCAACTGACCATCTGGCCGTTCCCCAGCGGGGCGCTTGCGGTGACGACAACGGATGGAGGGCAGAGCGCCGCAGCCGTCTTCCAGGGCGGGAAGGAGGCCAAGCCGCTGTGGACGCTGAGCGCACCCGCCTTGCAGGGCGGTTCCACGACACGGGTCGTGCTGAAGCCGCGCCGGTAGCTCTGTGCCCAGGAGGTCGCGGGGTCTTGCCCCGGGGCCTCTTTCCGATGTTCAATGCCGTATAAGGTGTCACGGCAAGGCTCGGTCGTGCCGGGCCTTGCCTTTCGTCAGCGAAACGGACCTAGCGCGGGGGCGTGTGCATGGCAGCGGCAGAGCTAAGACCGCGTGGGCGTCGCCTTGCGGCTTGGTTTCTCTCCGTGCTCGTCCCCCGGGCGTCGCAGAACCGACCGGCCCGCCGCCTGACCCAGCTCCTCTTCGGCCTCATCCTGTACGGCGTCAGCGACTCTCTTCTCGTTCTCGCCCGACTCGGTCTCGACCCCTGGGACGTCTTCCACCAGGGGCTCTCCCGCCATACAGGCATCCCGATCGGCACGTGGTCGATCCTGGTGGGTGTCGCGGTGCTCTTTCTGTGGATCCCGCTCCGGCAACGGCCGGGGATTGGCACGCTGCTGAACGCGATCCTGATCGGCGCCGTGATGGATGTGATCCTTGGGGTCTTTGCGCCGCCCGAGGCGCTCTGGCTACGCGTGGTGCTGCTTGCTGCGGGTGTTTTCCTGTGTGGCGTCGCGACAGGCGCCTACATCGGTGCGGGTCTCGGACCGGGACCGCGCGACGGGGTCATGATGGGGCTGGCGGCGCGCGGCTATTCCCTGCGCAAGGCCAGGACGGCGATCGAGGTGACAGTGCTCGTGGCGGGATGGCTTCTCGGCGGCAGCGTCGGCATCGGCACACTCGTCTACGCGCTCGGCATCGGTCCCCTGGCGCATGTTTTCATCCCGCTGTTTACGGTGCGGCCATCCACCTCTGCCGAGCCGGCGGCGTCTGAGGGGAACTCCGCAACGGCCCTTTAAAGCGTCGGCCGCGGACGGTCTGCGTCTGTTTCACAGCCTTCGCTGCACGGGAGCGACGGGGCAGGGGATGCCTCGGCGACGCCGAGAATGACATCCCACGATCGCTTCTCGACGTAAACGAATGATCCGCCGAGCAGCACAACGTTCCTCGTGCGCTCGGCGGAACGTTCAAATGGCGTGGACATGGATCACACGCGATCGGTTTTCCAAGGACCTCCCACGGTGTGCATGTTTGGGCAATCTGCGGGCTGAAATAGCGAACACGTCTTGTGTCTGGATTCCATCAACGCAGTGAGTTTCAGGGCGGATACGGCCCGCTCGTGCGGCGTGGTGGACTGAGGCCGGTCACGCCGGGTGCAACGGGGAACAGCGCCCTTGAAATCTCGCCAGGATCTGCGTAAATGTGGCACAAAGTGCCCTCGTCGTTCAGGACAGGAGTAATTGGCCGGAGGTGGCGGTTTAGGCGGATTCCATCGCCTGTGCGCAGTGACGCTGCGCAAAACCTGATCAGCCGTCGCCGAAAACCTTTCGGTAGAGGTCGGTCCCGTAGCTGGTCGGCGACGGGCCCTCGACAGCCAGGCGGAAGCTGCGTCGGCCACCCTCCTCGCGCCCCGCACGCAAGAAGAGCACCCGATCCGAGCCTTCGCGGAAGAACCCGTCCGCGAGGTCGTAGAAGTGTGTCACGAAGAATAGCCGCACTTCGGCCTCCGTGAACGCCCGGACCACCTGGCGGCCGATTTCGGAGCCCTCGCGCTCGTTCGTCGACGAGAAGGACTCGTTGCAAAGCAGGAGACCGCCAGGTCGCGCAAGATCCGCCAGGCGGCTCATCCTGCGCAGTTCCTCGTCGAGCCTGCCACTGCGCAGCTCTGCGTCCTCCGGCCGCGGGAAGTGGGTCAGAACGACCTTCGCGATGTCGGCCGAGAAGCTCTCCGCCCCCACGAACATGCCGCATTGCATCATGAGGTGCGCGGTGCCGACGCTGCGCAGGAAGGTCGACTTGCCCCCCTGGTTCGCGCCGGTGACGACGACGAGAGCCTTGCCGCCGACGTCGAGATCGTTGCCGACCGCCGGGGTGTCCAGGGTAAGGGCGAGGCACACGTCGTAGAGCCCCCTTAGGGACATGCGCCCGCTGCCGGCCGGCAGGGGCGTGGGGACGCACGTCGGCCCCCCCTTGGCATCGAGAGCGGCCTCGAGGTTCAGGGCGGCGACGTAGAACCCGAGTTCCGCCCTGAGCAGCGTGAAGAAGCCCAGCACGTGTTCCGCAGACTGCGCCAGAGCATTCGCCACGAGGTTGATTCCCCTGCCGCGCAGCTCCGCAAGGGCCTGGTGGCCGGCCTCGTCGCGGTCCGCGATCTCGAAGCTGTACGTCTTGGGACCCCTGCCGAGCAACCGTTCGAGCAAGGGAGCCGTGGTACTCTGCGAGCGGTGCAGGACATAATCCTTCCCCTTGCCGCCCTGGCCCAGATGCGCGCTCAGCACGACGCCGCGCTCGTGGCGCAGTTCGTCCAGGCGGCCCCGCACGGAGCGGAGGTACTCCTCGTCGAGTTCCGCGACCACCATGGCGAGGAACCGGGTGAAGCCCCGCGAGCGGAATGCGCCCCGGTTCTCCTCGGCGATCTTCCGCAGCCGCCGCAACATCCCCAGGAGCATCTCCATCAGCTCGACCGAGCTGTGGAGAATGAGCTCGGGTGACCTCGCGAAGAAGTACATGCCGTGGATCTTGCGCTGCTGCTCCAGCGCGTCGACCGCCACCCGGTAGAGCGCGAGGGCTGCCTCGCGATGCCTCAGGCAATCCTGCAGGATCTCCTGGCGGTAGACGATCTCCGCGGGATCCTGCAGGCTCGTAAGCACGGCGCGCTCGGCGATCTTGCGCAGGAAAGCGTCGCCGGCCGCCATCGCGTCGAACAGCAGGCCGAGCCCGAGGTCCAGCGCGAGGTCCTCCGCCTGCGGCGGCAATGCCGCCTGCGGATCGAGGTCGCGGTCGGGGTGCATCAGCAGGGGCTTCATCGCGCGAGCCTTCGCTGCAGCATATCGTAGGTGAGGCGGTGCTTGCGCGCGAGAGCCATGGCGTAGGCGAGGCCGTCTGGAGGATGCCGCAGGATCTCGTACGTCCGCATGGTCGGGTCCTCCAGGTCCACCGTGCCGACCATGCTGACCGTCTCGTCTCCGAGTGTCGAAAGCTCGTCGACGAAGGTCACGTAGACGCAGAGCATGTCCTTGCGGATCACACGCCCGAGCACGGCCTCCCCAAGCAGCCGCGCATCCTGCAAGGTGGTCGAGGAGAAGGTCTCGTTCATGATCAGGATGCTGCGATCCGTCGCATCAGCGAGGATTTCCCGTAGCCGCTCGAGCTCGCCCTGCAGCCGGCCGCGCTGGTCCTCCAGCTGCTCCGAACGGGCGAAGACCGTGAAGATCCGGTCGCAGAGCAGAAGACGCGCCCGGCGGCCGGGTACGGGCAGGCCGAGCCGCCCGAGGTGGTGCAGCTGCCCGAAGGTCCGGGCGAACGTCGTCTTCCCGCCCTGGTTCGGCCCGGACACGACGAAGACCCGCTCGACGCCCTGCAGGTGGAAGTCGTTGCAGACCACATGGCCCCCGGCCTTCAGGAGGCTGTCCGCCAGCGCAAGATCGAAGGTTCGTTCGGCCGCCACCGCCTTGCCGGCGGAGTGAACCTCCGGCAGGCAGAAAGACAGCCCGGCGGCCTCCAGCCGCCCGGCGAAGGCCAGGTACGCGAGGTAGAACTGCACCTCCCGGTCGAAGCGGACCAGCGTCTCGTCGAGGAACGCCTGCCGCCCGTAGGCGAACGCGACCAGCGAGGCAAAGAGATCTGGATGGAGTTTGGCCACCCTCTCGAGCACCTCGGCCTCGACATGGTTCATCTCCGGAAAGCTCGGGAAGACGACGCTGTAGTCATTGACCCCGCCCTGCCGGAAGCGGGAGAACGTCTGCTCGATCTCCCGGCTGTAGTCCGCGTCGGGTTCGTAGGCGCCGACGGCGACGCGGTTGCCCTTGATCTGCACGCGATAGGCTACGTCACGAAGGCCTTCCCGCAGTCGCCTGCTCTCCGACGCCAGCGCCGTGAACGTCCCGGAGTCGGTGTATGAGCGAAGGTACGCGGCGAAGCCGACCATGCCCCCGGATGATGCCGCCGCGTGGGGCAGATTCCCCGCGAGGGTCCGCACCGAACCGCAGTAGTCCACGACGGCACCGAGAAACCAGATCGCCCGCTGATAGCGGTAATGGAGCTTGCCCATTTGGGCGAGCTGCGTCCGCACCCCGCGCATCGCTGAGGCGAACGTCTCGACGTGCCCGCGCAATCCTTCGTCCGCGAGGTCGCGCAGGACTTCATGCCGGTAGGCGACCTCGTCTGCCGTCCGGAGCGGCAAACGGAAGAACGGTACGAGGTCATAGTCCTCACGGCCCTCGACCACGGCGGCGAAGACCTCGTTCAGGCGCAGGTCTCCGTAGAAGTCCGCCGTCTCCTCCGCTGGGTCGACGGTTTCGCCCGCCGCACCGGGGAACAGGATGCTCTTGAAGCCCAACCCCGGCCACCTCCACCCCTGAGAGCATTTCAGATGCGCCGCACGGGGTTGCGCAGCCAGCAAACATCAGGCTGACGCTCCTCGCGCACGTGACCAAGTGGTCATAGCGGTCAAGGAGTCGTCAGCCGAGTTCGGCGGTTTCCTCGCGCCCAGGGGTGCGAGGCGGTAGACCTCCATTACCCTGGCTACCTTATACGTCGCCTGCGGGACGCCCGTCAACCTGCCCACCCGGGCGCCGCCTGGGATGCGGATCTCCGGCCCGCAGATCCGTAGCGGAACGCGACGGGCGCCAGATGCCCTGCTTCGCCTCCAGACTCTCACCACGTTCCAGGTCTCGATGCGACCGCTTCCGCGCTCGGCTCCAGGCACTTGCATGCGAGGGCCCGTGCACCCCATCGGCGCACGGGCCTGGCGAAGCGAGCGCTGGGCATCACCGAGGCTCAAAGGGCATAGGTGCCCGGACCCACGAGGGCTAGACCAATGGCCACGGCAGCCAGCACCAGCGAGTACTCGTAGCCGCGCAATCCCTGCGACCAAGTCACCTTGGCCACCGCGACGGCCATGGTCACGATGAAGAGAAACGCCGCGACGGGCAGCCACAGCCCGGCGGCCAGCAGAAGACCCGCAAGCGTCTCCCCCGCACCGGCAAGGAGCGCCATCAGCCAAGCCGGTCGCAGGCCAAGGCCCGCGAACATCTGCGTCGTGCTCTTGAACCCATGACCGCCGAACCAGCCGAACAGTTTCTGCACCCCATGGACAGCAAAGAGCAGACCGACCACCAGACGAATGAGCAATAGGCCAAGATCCGCCATGTCGTCCTCCCTGCGGCACCGCTTCAACGCGAAAACTCGCTAGCGACAAGACGACATTGTTATGCAAAGCGCTTTATTGTGTCAATCGTCCAAGCGTCGTTCCGTGCAGATTTTGAAGGCCCGCCGCACATGGAGACCCCCGGCCGGGCAGCGTCCCGAACACGGCGTTCTTCCGTGCAGCGCCTCCGGGAAAGCGATCGGCCTTTCGGCAAAACGGAGCCGCCGTACGGCGCAGGGGCAGCTCCACGCATAGCGAAGTCCTCGGGCGGAGCGATTGGCGCGCCATTCCCAGGTCGCCATGGTCTCAGGCCGGGATTGCGCGCCTCCCCCATTCGGTGCTTGGGTGGGAGGAAGGCAGCAGATGGCGTTACGGATCAGCGAGGGCGAGTACCGGCGCAGGCGCCAGCGAATCTTCCAGAGGCTGGGCGACCGGGGCGTCGAGGCCCTGGTACTCTTCGGCGGCCACAACGTGGGCTATTTCTGCCGCTTCGCCTTCATCCCGACCGAACGCCCGATCGCGGCGGTCGTCACGCCGGAGCGGGCAGAGCTCCTGGTGCCGCGCCTCGAAGTGGAGCACGCCGAAGAAGGCGCGCTGGTCGACGACGTCGTCTCGTACCCGGAGTTCCCTGGTGAGCGTCCGCCTCTGTCGTACCTGCGCGACATGCTCGAGCGGCTCGGCCTCACCCGCGCGAAGCTTGGCGTTGACGCGGACGGCTACGGCCGCGTCTTCGGGTCGCGGGGGCCGAGGCTTTCCGGTCTCGTCCCGGACGCCGAGGTCCTCGACGTCCTCGACGACATCGAATACCTCCAGATGATCAATACGGACGAGGAAATCGCACTGATCCGCGAGAGCGCGAAGTGGGGCAACCTCGCGCACACGTACCTCCAGGAGTTCTGCCGGGTCGGGGTCTCCGAAACGGAGATTTCGCTGAGGGCATCCCTCGAGGCGACGCTCGCGATGCTGCGTACCCTCGGGCCCTCCTACCGGGCGGGCGTCGGCCAGACGGGTGCCTTCGCGGACTTCCGCGGCCAGATCGGCAAGGATTCGGCTCTTCCGCATGCGATCAGCACCAACGTCCGCCTCAAGCCCGGCGACGTGCTCGTCACCGGGGCGGACGCCACCGTCTGGGACTACGGCAGCGAGCTCGAGCGGACCATGATCATGGGCGAACCGTCCAAGGAGCAGGAAAAATTCTTCCGCCTGATGCTCGAGGTGCAGACTGCTGCGATCGAAGCCATCCGCCCTGGCATCCCGTGCTCGGCGGTGGACGAGGTCACGCTGCGATTCTTCGGGGAGCACGACCTTGAGCCGTACTGGCGCCACCACACGGGCCACGCGAAGTCGCAGCTCGTCCACGAGGCGCCCTTCCTGGACCGGGGCGACCACCGCCTCATCGAGGTCGGGATGGTGTTCACTGTGGAGCCCGGCATCTATGTCCCTGGCTTCGCGGGCTTCCGCCATTCCGACACCGTGCTCGTGACCGAGCGCGGCGCGGAGTTCATCACCTACTACCCGCGCGACCTGGAGAGCCTCGTGATTCCCGTCTGACGCCTCCCCGGCCGTCTTCCAGGCCCATCGCGAAGTGAGGAGGGCGCGACCGTGCCACATGTGCCGCCATGTCCAGCGGCCCCGGTCTCCCGACAGGACCCCGTCGTCGACGTGCTGCACGGCGTAGGGATCGAGGATCCGTTCCGCTGGCTTGAGGACGGGACGTCGCAGGGCACGATGGACTGGATCGCCGCGCAGAATGCGTACACGGATCAGGTGCTCCGCGGCCGGGAGGAAGTTGCCGCGATGCACCGGACTCTCAGCCGGGTGCTGCTGTCCGGCGTGGAGTACGGCTCGGCGCGGGCGGCGAAGGGCATGGTCTTCTTCCTCCGCCACGCGGCGGGGGAGAGCCAGGCCAAGCTCTGCGTGCGGGAGGGCGACGGTCCGGAACGGGTTCTGGTCGACCCCTGCGGCGCGGACGGCCTTACTGCCCTGGACTGGTACCACGTCTCCCCGGACGGCGCCCTTGTCGCCTTCGGCCTGTCGCGGCGCGGCACGGAAGACAGCGTCCTGCACGTGGCGGAGGTCGCAAGCGGCCGGGTGCTGGCCGATCGCATCCCGCACGCGCGCTATGCGAGCGTCGCCTGGCTGGCCGATCACTCCGGCTTCTACTACACGCGCCATCCGAAGCCCGGCGAGGTGCCCAAGGGTGAAGAGTTCTACCACAACCACATTTTCCTCCACCGTCTCGGCAGCGATCCCGGGAACGACCCGAAGGTCTTCGGGGACGGGCGGCCGATGGAAGAGCGAAACAGCCTGCGCCTGAGCGATGACGGCTCCGTTCTCTATGTGATGGCCCAGGACGGCTGGCGGAAGACGGCGGTCTTCCGGATGCCCACAGGCACCGGAGGACGGGCGGCGGCCCTGCTCGAGGGCTACGACGCCACGTTCGGCCTCGACCTCTGCCAGGGCCGCACGCTCTTCCTGACCAACCAAGGTGCCCCGCACTACCGCATCGTCGACGTCGACCCCGAAGAGCCCGGCGAACCCTACTGGCGCGAGATCGTGCCAGAGTCCCAATCACTCGTGCTACGCGATTTCGTCGTCTCCTCCGGGCGGATGCTGGTGAGCGCCCTCGAGGACGTCTCCGCCCATGTCTTCCTCCAGGATGTCGCGACCGGCCGCAGGACCGAGGTCGCGCTGCCAGGGCCCGGCACGGTAGCCGAGGTCTGCGCGGGGCCGGACGATGATTTCCTGCTGGTCTTCCACTCGTTCGTCCAGGCCCCGACCGTCTACCGTGTCGACTCTCTGAGTGGCACCCTCTCGCCTATCGCCAAGAGTACGACGCCGGAGGGCGCCCGGCAGCTCGCCGTGCGCCAGGTGTTTTACACCTCGGCGGATGGCACCCGGATCCCCATGTACATCGTGGCCCGGCGCGACCTCGGCCCGGGTCCCCACCCCACCGTCCTGACCGGATACGGCGGATTCAACGACGTGCGCGCGAGCGCGTGGAGCCCGCGCACCCTGCCCTGGCTGTTCGAGGGCGGTGTCTACGCCCTTGCGAACTTGCGCGGGGGCGGCGAATACGGCGAGGACTGGCATCGCGCCGGGATGCTCGGGAAGAAGCAGAACGTCTTCGACGATTTCTTCGCCGCCGCCGAATACCTGGTGGCGCAAGGCATCACGGACCGGGAGCACCTGGGTGCCTTCGGCCGGAGCAACGGCGGCCTGCTCATGGGCGCCTGCCTGACACAGCGGCCGGATCTCTTCCGGGCGATCGTCTGCGGCGTGCCCCTGCTCGACATGCTGCGCTACGACCGCTTCCTGATCGGGGCTCTCTGGACGACCGAGTATGGGACGGCGGCCAACGCGCAAGACTTCCGCTGGCTCCACGCCTATTCGCCATACCACCATGTGCGCAAAGGCGTCGCATATCCCCCGGCCTACTTGTACGCGGCGATGGACGACGGGCGCGTGGACGCCCTTCACGCGCGGAAGATGACGGCTCTTTTGCAGGAGTCCATGCGCGCCGCGCCGGGCGGCTGCATCCTCATGCGGACCGAGTTCGACGCGGGCCACGGCGTCGGCAAGCCCATCGCGGCCGTCGTGGAGGAACAGGAGGAGGTCTGGGGCTTCTTGGCATGGCAGCTCGGGCTCGGAGCCGGGCCCCGATGAGCTTTGCCCGGATGCCGCCCTTTCGGCGCGGGTCGCGATTCCCGTCGCGGCGAGCGGCGAGGCATGAGAGGTCCCATCGCCGCTACCTATGGGGAGACGGGGTTTCGTTTGCCGTGCCCGCCCGCGGGCTGCGCGTCGACCCGGCGGCAGGCCGGTGTCGGAGCAATCCGCCGAAACCCGTCCGATGATCCGCTCCTGCAAAGGGGAGACCTGCAGTGGACACATGGAGGTCCGCCGCTCCCGGAGAGAAGCTGCGAGGCGCGATCCGCGTGCCCGGAACCGACGTCGAGATACCGTTCACCGTCGCTCGCGGGCCCTCGGACGGTCCGACCGTCCTGGTTTCGGGCGGCGTTCACGGCGGCGAGTACCCGGGCATCGCAGCTGCCGTCTCCGTTGCCCGGCGCCTCGATGCCGCTGGGCTCCGTGGCACCGTGATCGTCCTGCACCTGACGAACCCGCCGGCCTTCTGGGGCAAGAGCCAGTACTGGAACCCCCTCGACGGCAAGAACCTGAACCGCTGCTTCCCCGGCGATCCCGAGGGCAGCGCCTCCGAGCGCATGGCGGCGGCCGTCACGGAGATCGCGAAGTCCGCGGACTACTGGATCGACATGCACGGCGGCGACATCCATGAAGCGCTGGTGCCGTTCGCGACATACGCGGACCTTGGCACCGCGGAGGTGCGCGAGACGGCGCACAGGATGGCCGCAGCCTACGGCATCCCGAGGCTGCTCGTGTCTTCGGGCTTCGCGGGCGGCACCTTCGAGACGGGAGCGCAACTCGGCAAGCCCGCGATCCTGGCCGAGGCGGGTCAGATGGGCCAACTCGATCCGGACTCGGAGCGCACGCACGTGGAAGGTGTGGAGAACGTGCTGCGCCTCGTCGGCGTCCTGCCGGGCGATGCGGTGCGGCATGCGGAGCCGGTCGTTTACACGGACTCAATCTGGAGCCGCGCCGCCGCGCCGGGGTTCTGGCGCTGCGCCGTCCACGCCGGCGACCAGGTGGCCGAGGGCGACCTGGTCGGGACCCTGACGGACGTCTACGGCGACCTTCTGCAGGAAGTCACGGCGCCGCAAAGCGGCGAAGTGCTGTTCGTCGCCACGTCGTACGCGATCGGGGCCGATGATCCCCTGTTCGCCGTGGCGGTGCGCTAGGGGCGGATGGCGGCCGCGGGATCCCGGCTGCGCGCTCGTAGAGGCTTGGCATGCCGTCGACTATGGGTTTGGAAGGAAGCGATTGGATGGAATTCGAGGGGAAGATCGCGCTCGTCACCGGTGTCGGGCATGGGCTCGGCCTCGAGACGGCGCGCCAGCTGCGCGCCATGGGAGCTTCGGTCTACGGCGCCGACGTCCACGCCGACGAGGTCGCGGAGGTCGTGGCCGAGCTCGGCGCAGGTCGCGTGCGCCAGATGGACGTGACAGACCCCGCGGCGTGGGCGGACTGGAGCGCGGAGGTCCTCGCGCGCGAGGGCCGGATCGACATCCTCGTCAACAACGCGGGCGGGGTCGTCGGCCAGGTGCACCATCCGGTGGAAGAAGTGGCGGATGGCGCCTGGGACGCCGTGCTGCGGGTCAACCTGACCGCCGCGTTCTACGGCATCCGCGCCGTGGCACCGCCGATGAAGCGGCAGCGCGGGGGCGCGATCGTCAACATCTCATCCGGGGCCGGGCGCTCCGTGAGCCTCACCGGCATCCAGGCCTACACGAGCGCCAAGGCGGGACAGATCGGGCTGACGCGGCAGATGGCCTACGAGCTCGGACCGTACGGCATCCGCGTCAATTGCGTCGCGCCCGGATTCGTCCGCAGCAACCCGACGACGGAGAAGCAGTGGGAAGGCATGGGAGAGCAGGGCCAGCGCGAACTCGTCGCGAGCGTCCCCATGCGGCGTCTCGGTTACGCCCAGGACATCGCGGACGGCGTGCTGTTCCTCCTCTCCGACAGGGCGGCCTACATCACGGGTCAGGTCCTCAGCATCGACGGCGGCATGCAGCTCTTCTAGGAAGGGGCCTCGGCCATGACGGACGATATGCGGGCGGTGGCGCGGTTCTGCGGCTGGCGGGTGGACGCGGAGGAGGAGGACGATCTCCTCGAGCGCATGGAGACGGTCCTGTCCGCCCTCGTCCAGCAGCTCGGCGAGGTGCGCGGCCTCGATGTGGAGCGCTGGGCACCGAGCGGTCTCGGGGAGGTGCGCGGCCATGCGCCTCACCTCTGAAATGCCGCGCATACGGGACCTCCTGGCCGCGTACCGCGACGGCCGCATCACTCCCGCCGAAGCCCTTGAACGCACCCTGGCCGACGCCGAGCCCTGGCGACAGCCGCTGCGCGCCCTGGTCGCGGTCGACAGGGCGGGTGCGCGCGCGGCTGCCGAGGAAAGCCTGGGGCGGATACGGAGGGGCAACGCCCGTCCGCTCGAAGGCGTCCCGGTGATGGTCAAGGACCTGATGGACATGCGGGGGCAGCCGACCCGCTTTGGCACCGGTTGGCGCGTCGATCCCCCCACCGCCGGCGAGGACTCTGCGCCGGTCCGGCGCCTGCGCGAAGCGGGTGCGGTGGTGTTCGCCAAGACGCGGCTGCTCGAGTGCGCCTACGGTATCGTCAATCCAGACGACGGTCCCTGCTGGAATCCATGGGACACGTTGCGCACGTCGGGCGGTTCCTCGAGCGGCTCGGCGGCAGGCACCGCCGCCGGCATCGGCTACGGCGGAATCGGCACCGACACGGGCGGGTCTATCCGCATCCCGGCTTCCTACTGCGGAATCTACGGCCTGAAGCCGACCGTCGGGCTCGTCGAGACGGCGGGTATCCTGCCGCTGGCTTGGACACTGGACCACGTCGGGCCGCTCTGCAGGACGGCGACAGATCTCATGCCGCTGATGGCAGGGCTGACGGGGCTTGCGCCGACACCACCCGCGTCTCCAGGGCGCCCGCGGCCGCGCCTCGGCATTCTGGCGCCGTGGGGCCGGGACCCTGTCGATGATGCCGTCCGGGATGCGTTCGCCGATCTCGTGCGGCGGCTCGGCGCCGCAGGCGTCGACTTCGTGCCTGTGACCGTTCCCGAGCTGGCGGCGGCAGACCCCGTCCTGATGACGATCTGCATGGCGGAGGCGGCGTCCGTGCACCGCACCTGGCCGCATAGGCACGATGTCACGTACGCCGAGACGACACTGCAGCAGATCCGGGCCGGCGAGATCATCCCGGCCGTCGACTACATCGCGGCGCTGCGTTACCGCACACGCCTTCAGGATGCCGTGGAGCGCGTGCTGCGGACCGTGGACGCCCTGCTGCTGCCGACTGTGGGCTGCCCCGCCCCGGCCGAAGACCCGGTGTTCGGGGACGGCGACGCGGGCAGCGCGGAGTCCTGGTTCACGGGTCCTTTCAACGTGACCGGCCATCCGGCATTGAGTTGCCCGTGGCCCAGCCGGGACCCGTCCGGCTTGCCGCTCG
>JAJYSZ010000089.1 GCA_021793315.1 Bacillota bacterium
CCATCCTGGCCAGCTGCCGCGGGTGCGGGTCGAACTGGCTCCCCGCAGCGCGCGTGAGGCGGGATAAGCGCCGCCCCGCGGCCTGACTGTACTCGATGTGGCATATAGGATTCTCGCAGTCTAACTAGAAATCCACTCACGGTTGGGCAGGCATGGGAACGGAGGGATGGGGATGGCGGCATATCGGGACCGGGACGAGATGGTGGAGATCTTCGGCATCCTCGGGGAGCGCGCTGCTGCGAGTCGGGCTGCCGTGGCTCTGCACGACGCCGGCATGGTGGTCTCCTTCGTCTACCACAACCCGGACCTGGTGTTGACGATGGACGGATTGACGCCAGGGGACGACGAGAACCCCATGGTCATGCGCTTCGATGCCCAGGAGCCGGCCCCCGATGTCACTTTCGAGTGCTCTGCCGACGTCGGCCACCAGTTTTGGAGCGGCAAACTCGACGTGCCGCAGGCCCTGGGTCGTGGCATCGTCAAGGCCAGGGGATCGATCGCGAAGGCGCTCAAGCTGCTGCCGATGATGCCGCCGCTCTACGAGGCATACCGCGGCTTGATGGAGGAGCGCCAGGGGCAGGCCGGGACCATCGGGGCATGAAGGCGGCCGTGCTCCGGGAGCAGTCGGAACGTCTCGAGATCCGGGACCTGGACCTGGCCCCGCCCGGGCCGCACGAGGTCCTGGTGCGGCTTGCGGCGAGCGGCGTCTGCCACAGTGATCTCCACGTCATCGAGGGCGTGCTGCCGGTGCCCCTGCCGGCCGTGCTCGGCCACGAGGGCGCGGGCGTGGTCGAGGCGGTGGGTGAAGGTGTGACCCGCGTCCGACCGGGCGACCATGTCGTGCTGTCCTGGGTGCCCAGCTGCGGCCACTGCTACTACTGCGGCATCGGCAGGCCCGACATGTGCGACGAGGCCTTCTCGATCCAGCTGCAGGGCTCCCTGCCCGGCGGCGGCATGCGCCTGCACGATCAGGGCGCGGACGTCTACCACTTTCTCGGCACGTCCTGCTTCGCGGAGCGGGCCGTGGTGGCGGAACAGGCGGCGATCCCGATCCGCAGGGACGTCCCGCTGGACCGTGCCGCCTTGGTCGGCTGCGCCGTGACGACGGGCTACGGGGCCGTTGTGCACACGGCGCGGGTGCCCCAAGGGGCCAAGGTTGCAGTGGTGGGACTCGGCGGCGTCGGCCTGAGCATCATCCTGGCGGCGAAGCTGGCGGGGGCGGAGCAGATCATCGCGATCGACCGCGTGCCGGAGAAGCTCAGCCTCGCGCGCAGACTCGGCGCGACCGATGTCGTCGACGCGAGCCGCAGCGACGACATCGTCACGCCTGTGCTCGATCTCACGGACGGCCGCGGCAGCGACTACGCCTTCGAGGCGGTCGGCCGGCCAGGGACCATCGAGGCGGCCTACGGCATGACGCGCAAGGCCGGCACGACCGTGGTGGTAGGTATCGCGGCGCCGCACGAGCAGATCTCGCTCAATGCGTTCGCGATTCCCTCCGCCTCGCGCGTCCTGACGGGCAGCTGGTACGGGCAGGCCAGGACCGAGGAGGACATCCCCGCGATCCTCGACCTTTACATGGCGGGGCGGCTGGACCTTGACGCTCTGATCAGCCGGCGCTACAGCCTCGGGGAGATCAATGAGGCCTTCGATGCCCTGCGGCGGGGCGAACTGGCGCGCGGCGTCGTGATGTTCCCGGAAGAAGGGGCGAGGACGGATGGCTGACAAGCTCCTGCTCGACGACGGGGTCCTCTTCGTGGACGGCGCCTTCAGCCGCCCGGCGGCGGAAGGCCGCTATGTCCAGATCGATCCCGCCACGGCCGAGCCGTTCGCCGAGGCGGCGGCGTGCACGGCCGAGGATGTCGGGCGGGCGGTGGAGGTCGCCCTCATGGCGATGAAGGAGCGCCGCTGGCTCGGCATGGACCCGCTCGAGCGCGGTCGCGTGCTGCGGCGTATCGCGGAGGGCATCCGTCTCCACGCCGACGAGTTGGCCGAGGAGATGGTGCGCGAGAACGGGATGCCGCGCTCCATGGCGCAGTGGCTCGAGATCCCTATGGCCGCCGACGTCTTCGACTACTTCGCGGGACTCGTGCCATCCGTGCACGGAGAGACGCTGCCGTTTTCGATTCCCGGACCGCAGGGCGACTACCTCGCGTTCACGCTGCGGGCGCCGGTGGGGGTGGCGGGGCTCATCACCCCGTGGAACTTCCCCCTGCTGATGCCGGCCTGGAAGCTTGCGCCGGCCTTGGCCGCGGGCTGCGCCGCAATCTTGAAGCCGGCGCCCGAGACGCCGCGCACGGCTCTGCTGCTGGCGGCTATCGCCGCGGAGGCTGGCGTGCCCGAGGGGGAGATCGCGGTGCTGCCAGGCGGGGACGCGGTGGGTCAGGCGCTCGTCGCGCACCCCAAAGTGCCGAAGATCGCGCTCACCGGCGAGACGGCCACCGGGACCAAGGTGCTGGCGGCCAGCGCGCAGGGCATCAAGCGGGTCACGCTCGAGCTGGGCGGCAAGTCGCCGAACATCGTCTTCGACGACGTCGAGATCGACCACGCCGTCTCGGGCGCACTGTTCGGGATCTACCTGAACTCCGGCCAGGTCTGTCAGGCGGGGAGTCGCATCCTCGTCCAGGAGACGGTGCTCGACCGCTTCCTCGATGCGCTCGCCTCGCGCGTCAAGGGACTGCGCGTCGGGCCGGGGAGCGATTTCGCCTCCGACATCGGGCCGCTCATCTCGGCGCGGCAGATGGAACGCGTCCTGGGTTACGTGGCGGCGGGCAAGGCGGAAGGGGCCCGGCTCGTCATGGGCGGCGAGCGCCTTGGCGAACTCGGCAACGGCTACTTCGTGCAGCCGACGGTCTTCGCCGAGGTGCGGCCCGATATGCGCATCGCGCAGGAGGAGATCTTCGGACCGGTGGCCGTGGTGATCCCGTTCCGCGACGAGTCCGAGGCCATGGAAATCGCGAACCGCAGCGCTTACGGCCTGGCCGCGGGCGTCTGGACGCGCGACATCAAGCGCGCCCTGCGCATGGCCAAGGGGCTGGAGGCGGGCACGGTGTGGCTCAACACCTACCAGCTGCTGTCCCCGACGCTGCCGTTCGGAGGCTACAAGCAGAGCGGCATCGGGCGCGAACTCGGCCCGCATGCCCTCGACGGCTACCTCGAGACCAAGACCGTGATCGCCGACCTGGGCGACGAACCGTTCGCCTTCTTCTGAACCTGCGGAGCCGGGTCACCCGCTGGACTCCGGTACCGTCGCCTCAGGAAGGCTCGGGCTGGCGCCGCTTGACGACGCCCAGCTTCCCTGAGGGTTCCAGCACGGCCTGCTTGACGTCCGCCAGGTTGCCGACCTCGCGGACGCGCAGCATGGAACTCAGGCTGCTTTCGGACATCATGGCCTTGCGCAGGTTGCGGAGCTCGATCTGGCCCTCCTGCACGAGCGGCGTGCTGCGGCCCGCCACAAGCTGTTCGAACCAGGGGCTGCGCGACGCGAGGAAGACGCTGACCCACTCGAAGGCGCCCCAGACGAGCAGCGCGAGCAGGCCGCCCCAGAGCGGTACCTTGTCGCTGACGGCTGTGGAACCGGCGATCGTCCCCACCGTGATGCCCACGACCAGGTCCACGGCGGTCACCTCGCCGACCAGGCGCTTGCCTACGATGCGCATCAGGACCAGGAGAGCGACGGCCAGCACGAGGCTGCGCCCAATGAACTCTGCCGCCGACAACCAATCACCACCTCTGGTTAGGATGCCACCATCCGGCGATCTCCTTCAGGCAAGAAGCCAAAGGCTCGGCGCCACAGCGGGCGCCGAGCCTTTTCATCGTCGGGCGGCGGATTCACCCTCCGATCGGGGCGGCCCACCTGCCTCGGCGGAAGATCGGCGTCTCCGCCCCGGACGAGGTCCGGGCGGTGATGTCGAGGTCATCCGAGCCGATCATGAAGTCCATGTGCACGAGGCTCGCGTTGCCGCCTTTGGCGAGCAGGTCTTCGTCCGAGCGCACCTCGTCGCCGTCTGTGAGGCAAGTGGGGTAGGCGGCGCCGATCGCCAGATGGCAGGATGCGTTCTCGTCGAAGAGGGTGTTGTAGAAGAGGATGCCGGACTGTGCGATCGGCGAGTCCACCGGTACCAGCGCCACCTCGCCGAGGTAGTGCGACCCTTCGTCGGTCTCGATCACCTGACGCAGGGCGTCCTCCCCCTGATCGGCGTGGAAGTCCACGATGCGACCCTGGGCGAAGGTGATCTCGATGCCGTCGATGCGCTGCCCGCTGTACGAAAGGCTGCGCGTGCTGCGCACCTTGCCGTCAACTCCGGTTCTCAGCGGCAGCGTGAACACTTCCTCCGTAGGGATGTTTGGGGAAGTGGGGTAGCCGACGGCGCGCTGCTGGCCGGACGCCACCCATTGGTGCGTCCCGGGCAGCTCGATCGTCAGGTCCGTGACGGGCGACTTGTAGCGAAGACTTTGGATCCCAAGAGAGTTGAGCCAGCGCCGGCGTGCCTGGAGCTGTTCGATGTGCCGTTGCCACGCCCCGACGGGGTCTGGACCATCGGCACGGCTCGTGCGCAGGATCGCCTGCCACAACTGCTTGACGGCCTCACCGTCGGGCAGGTCCGGGAAGACCTTGCGGGCCCAGCCCGGCGTCGGTGCCGCGACGAGCGACCAGGCCACCCGGTGGGCCATCTGCAGACGCCCGAACGGCTGGAGCGCCTGCTGGGCACCCCGACGGGAGGCCGCGATGCGTTCGGCGGGAACGTCCTTCAGATTCTCCGGGTCGCCGCCAATGATCGACAGGAAGGCGGAGTTGCCTTCCGCTTCCTGCAGCAGTCCGTCGGCGAGCCACTTGGGGAATTCGCCCAGCGCGTCCGCTGGCGCCATCGAGAGATGGATCCGTTCCATGACCTCGTCGTTGAACAGCGTGCGCACGCTGCGGGCGCCTGCGGCATAGGCGGCCCTCGACACCGCGCGGGCCGCGCCGACCTGCGTCGCGGGAGCCATCAGGACCAGGTTCTGGTTGGGCTGCAGGCGTACGCCGACCTGCACGGCAACTTCCGCAAGCGGTCGGAAATCCTCTTCGCTGATCGTTGCGCCCCGACTCCTTCCGGTACACAAGCTGCCTCAGAAATTTGGGATGGCCCGGCTCAGCACCTGCTTTTCGGGCGGGCTTTTCGGTCGGGCGACGAGGCAGGTCCCGCGATGACGTAGAAGTTGCTCATGCCCATATGGCAACGAGGTATGAAAGACAGGAGGCGCGAACCCACCGAAAGGCCTGTCGGCGAGCGGGACCGGTCCCGACGGGCGCTGCCCCGAAAGCACTACGTGAAGCAGGGAGGCTTGTCATGCGCGGTCGTTGGGCCATTCTCGCGGCGTACGGTCTGCTGGCTGCGGCTACCCAGATGCTCTGGATCACCTTCGCCCCGATCACGACGCAGGTGGCGCCCGCACTCCACGCCAGCGTGGCTGCCGTCGGCAACCTGGCTGCCATCTTTCCGCTCATCTATGTGGTCCTGGCGCTTCCTACCGGACGCTGGCTGGATCGAAATTTCGACCAGGCGCTGCGAACCGGGGCCGTGCTGACAGGAGCGGGCGGCCTCCTGCGGCTGATCGCGCCGCACATCTTCCTATGGCAACTCCTGGCGCAGGTGGTGGTCGCGGTCGGACAGCCGCTGGTCCTCAACGGGATCACGAAGCTCACAGCGCGCTACTTCCCAGCCCAGGAGCGGGCCGTGGCGATCGGCCTCGGCACCGTCTCCCTCTTCGTCGGCATCATGATCGCCATGGCCCTCGGGCCTGTGCTGTTCGCGGCGGGCGGCCTCGAACTGCTCCTCGTCGTGGAGGGTCTGATCGGCGCCGCGGGCGCCGCAGCCCTCGGCCTCGCACTGGTACGCCCCCCGGCGTTTTCGGACCCGCCCTCCGAGGGGACGGGCATGTGGCTGCCGAAGGAGCCCCTGCTCTGGAAGCTCGGCGCCCTGCTCTTTGTCGGCATGGGCATCTACAATGCCTTCGCGACCTGGCTCCAGCCGATCCTGGCGCATTTCGGGGCGGGTGCCCTGGCGGGAGACCTGCTCGCCCTGATGACCCTCACGGGCATCGTTGGGGCCGGGGTGCTGCCGCCGATCGTCGCGCAGCGGGGCTGGCGACGGCCGATCCTGACCTTGGCCGTCGCCTGGACGCTCCTCACGGCCCTCGCGATCGACTGGCAGCAGGGGACTGCCTGGCTCGTGGTCTGGCTGGGCATCGAAGGCCTCCTGCTGCTCGCGAGTCTGCCGATCGTGCTCGACTGGTCCGAGGTACATGTGGGCTCCGGCCAGCAGGGACGGGCCGTCGGCTTCCTGATGCTCGCGGGCAACCTCGGCGGCTTCGTGCTGGTGGTGGCGCTGACGCCGCTCGTGGCGGCGCCGCACCTGGCGCTCGGCTTCGTCGCGGCTGTGGCCTTCCTCGGGCTGTGCGTCGCCTGGCTCCTGCCGAAGCGGCAGGATCTGGCGGCCCACCTGCAGGCAGCGCTTTCGGAGGGACCTGGAGGAGGAATATCGTGAGCGGAGAGGACATCCTGGGGCAGCTGGAACGCCAGCTCAAGCCCTACCGCGACTCGGTGGAGACATTCGACCGCATCCCGGCGCATGGCCGGAGCAGGCAGGAGATCCTGTCGCTCCTGGACGCGCTGCGCCGGCTGGAGGAGCCGCGCTGGCGCCAGGGCTATGCGTCCGGCGCCGTCTACCACGGCGGCGAGGAGCACGCCGAGTTCCTCGCAGAGGCCTACGCCCTGCACGCGCACGACAACCCCCTGCATCCGGACCTTTGGCCGAGTTCCACCAAGTTCGAGGCCGAAGTGGTGGCCATGACCGCCAGGATGCTCTCCGGCGACGAGGTGGGGCGGCACCGGCGCGGGGCAAAGGTGGTCGGGGCCGTCTCGACGGGCGGCACGGAAAGCATCCTGCTCGCCATGCTCGCCTACCGGGACTGGGGCAGGGCCAGGGGCATCGCCCAGCCGGAGGTGGTCGCGCCCGTCACGGCGCACGCCGCCTTCCGCAAGGCGGCGCACTACTTCGGCCTCAGGCTCGTCGACGTGCCGGTGGACGAGAACTTCAAGGCGGACATCGCCGGGGTGAAGGCCGCCATGACGGACGCCACGGTGGCCCTCGTCGGATCGGCGCCGTCCTTTCCGCACGGCGCCATCGATCCGATCCCCGAGATGGCGTCCCTGGCCAAAGAACGCGGCATCGGCTGCCACGTCGATGCCTGCCTCGGCGGCTTCCTCCTGCCCTGGGCCGAGCGCCTGGGCTACCCCGTGCCGACCTTCGACTTCCGCCTGCCCGGCGTCACCTCGATCTCGGTGGATAGCCACAAGTACGGCTATGCGGCCAAGGGGACCTCGGTGGTGCTCTACCGCTCGGAGGAGCTCTTCCATCACCAATGCTACGCGGCGACCGACTGGCCTGGCGGCCTTTACGCCTCCTCGACCTTGCTCGGCAGCCGTCCTGGGGGCCTGATCGCCGCCGCCTGGGCGTCCCTGCTCGCGACGGGCGAAGAGGGCTACATGGCGGCGGCAAGGGACATCCTCCAGGCGGCCGACCACATCAAGGCGGGGGTGCGGGCGATCCCGGACCTCAAGGTGCTGGGCGACCCGCTCTTTGTCGTCGCGATCGGGTCGGACAACCTCGACGTCTACCGGGTCATGGACCACATGACGGCGCGGGGCTGGAGCCTCAACGGCCTGCACCGGCCAGCCGCCTTCCACATCGCCGTGACCCGGCGGCACGCCGAGCCAGGCGTCGCCGACCGCTTCCTCGCAGACCTCGCCGCGTGCGTGGAGGCAGTGCGGCAGAGCCCGCCCTCCGACGAAGGCATGGCTCCCCTCTACGGGCTTGCGGCGGTCGCGCCGGGCGATCTCGTCCAGGGACTCCTCGAAGCCTACATCGACGTCCTCTACGAGGTATAGCCGGTGGGCAAGTCGTGCGTGCTGGCGATCGACCTCGGCACATCGGCCTGCAAGGTGGCGCTCGTGTCCACGGACGGCGACGTGCTCGACATCGCGTCCAAGGCGTATCCCCTCTCGCTCCTGCCCGGCGGCGGGGCCGAACAGGACCCCGAGCACTGGTGGACGGCGATCCGCGCCGCTACGAGTCTGCTGCTCGCGCGCGGCTCGGCGTCGCCCGAGAACGTGCTCGGCATCGGCTGCACCGCGCAGTGGAGCGGCACGGTGGCGGTCGATGGGCGCGGGCGGGCCCTGCGGCCGGCGATCATCTGGATGGACGCGCGAGGCGCACCCCATGTGCAGGCGATCACGGGCGGCTGGCCGCGCGTGTCCGGCTACGGCGTCCGCAAGCTCGTGCGCTGGCTCGGGCGGACGGGCGGCTTACCCGCCGCCTCCGGCAAGGATCCCATCGCGCACATCCTCTACCTGCAGGCCGAGGAGCACCGGATCTACCAGGAGGCCGCCTGTTTCCT
Organism: Bacillota bacterium; assembly: GCA_021793315.1. Taxonomy (GTDB): domain Bacteria; phylum Bacillota; class Sulfobacillia; order JAJZYS01; family JAJYTV01; genus JAJZQO01. The sequence goes on from JAJYSZ010000089.1 coordinate 8,440, forward strand.
CGAACCGAAGGACTACCTGAATGCGCGTCTGACCGGCCGCTTTGCGGCCACCTTCGACTCGATCGCCCTGCACTGGGTCACCGACAACCGGGACCCGGCGAGGGTCCACTACGACCCGTCGCTGGCGCGGGAGCTGGGCGTGAGCATGGAGAAGCTGCCTACGCTCCTGCGCTCGACGGACGTCGTCGGCACCCTTTCGCCACAGGCGGCGCGCGACCTCGGGCTGCCGCCCGGCCTGCCGGTCGCTGGCGGTTCGCCGGACGTCCAGTCTGCGGCGATCGGCTCCGGCGCCACCCGCGACTACGAACCGCACCTCTACCTCGGCACCTCGTCCTGGCTCACCTGCCACGTGCCGCGCAAGAAGACGGACATCGCCCACAACATGGCGACCCTGCCCTCCGCGATTCCCGGGCGCTATTTCGTGGCGAACGAGCAGGAGACCGCTGGCGCCTGCCTCACCTTCCTCCGCGACAACCTCCTCTACCACGAGGACGACCTCGGGACGGGTCAGGCCCCGGACGACGTGCTGGCCCGTCTCGACCAGGTGGCGGCTGCCGCGCCTCCGGGGGCTGGCGGCGTGCTCTTCACGCCCTGGCTCTACGGCGAGCGCACGCCGATCGAGGACCATCTGGTGCGCGGCGGGTTCTTCAACGTGTCGCTCGCGACGCGGCGGCCGGAGCTCGTCCGGGCCGTGCTGGAAGGGGTCGCCCTCAACAGCCGCTGGCTCCTGCAGGCGATGGACGCCTTCACGGGGCGCACGCTCGACCCGATCCGCTTCATCGGCGGTGGGGCGCGCTCCGAGGTCTGGTGCCAGATCATGGCCGACGTGCTCGGCCGGCGCATCGACCAGACCGAGGCGCCGCTGCAGGCGAACGTGCGCGGCGCCGGGGCGATCGCGCTCGTGGCCTTGGGACGCGCGAGCTTCGAGGACATGGCCTCGCGGGTGCGGGTGGGGCACTCGTATACGCCGAGGTCCGAGACGAGGGCCGTGTACGATCGGGCCTTCGCCGCCTTCCGTGAGGTCTACCGGCGCAACCGCCCCATCTACCGCCGTCTCAACGGCGGCTGAGGGCGGCGGCGCAGGTGCCCCGCCTGCGCGGGCGGAATCTCCTGTCGGGATCCGGCGGGGGAGCGGCCGGACCCGCGGGAGGTTTGGCCCATGCAGTGGAGCGATCGGGTCGTCGTCGTCACCGGGGCGTCCTCCGGCATCGGCAGAGCGCTGGCGCAGCATCTGGCCGGGCGCGGTGCGGCGCTGGCCCTGATGGCCAGGCGGCGGGACCTGCTCGACGAGCTTGCCGCGGAGATCTCGGCAGCAGGGGGCAAGGCCGTTGCCCTGCCGGTGGACATCACCGACCGGCAAGCCGTCTTCCAGGCGTTCGCAGAAGCACAGCAGCGTCTCGGGCGCGTCGACGTGCTCGTCAACAATGCGGGCGTCGGCTATTTCGGCCCCGTGGAGCGCATCGCGGAACCGGATCTCGATCGGCTGGTGCGCACCAACGTCTATGGCCCGATCTTCGCCCTGCAGGCGGCCTTGCCCGCCTTGAGGCAGAGCCGGGGCCTCGTGTGCAACGTCTCTTCTGGCCTATCCAAGCGGACCTTGCCGCTGCTTGCACCCTACGCGGGCACCAAAAGCATGCTCGACGCCCTTTCGGACGGCATGCGCATGGAGCTGCGCCGCCATGGTATCGGGGTTGTCAATTACTGCGCGCCCGAGACCGAGACCGACTTCGACCGCACGACCCTGCGTGGCGAGGGGGTGTCGGTGCCGGCGATGCGGCGTCGGCGGCGGAGCCCGGAGCGGGTCGCCGCGCGCATCGCCTGGGCGATCGAGCACGAGCGCCGCGAAGTGGTCGAGACGCGCAGCCTCGTCTGGATGGCAAGAGTTGCGCCCGGGCTGCTTGATCGCATGTTCCAGGGCATGGTCGCGCATTACCTTTCGGACTGACGGCGGCTGGGTCACCTGTCACATCCGCTAGAACGGCACCTCCGTGCGCTCGTCCCGGACCCGCCGCGCCTTGTGGTCCCAGCGCGGCAGGGAGTTCGGCGGCACCTGCTGCACATCGATGCGGATGCCGACCGCCCGGCGAAGATCGTGTTCCATGCGCTCCTCGAGCTGGCGCGCCTGTCCCGGCGGCGCCGCTCCGAGATCGATCAGCACCGTGACCTCGTCCAGGCTGCCCTTGCGCCAGATGCGCACCTGGAACTCGGCCACCTCCGCGTAGCGGCGCACAACCTCCTCGATCTGCGTCGGATAGACGACGACGCCCCGGATCTTCTTCATGTCGTCGAGTCTCGCGAGGACGCCGCCCTCGATCGAGAACAGGGTCCGGCCGCAGGAGCACCTTCTGTCCGCCACCCGTACGATGTCGCGCGTGCGGTAGCGCAGGAGCGGCAGGGCCTGCCGGAAGAGCGACGTCAGGATGAGCTCGCCGGTCTCGCCGGGCGCTGCCCTCTCGCCGGTGTCGACGTTCAGCACCTCCGGGTAGGCGTAGTCCTCGTGGATGTGGTCGAGGCCGGACTCTTCGGAACAGGAGAAGCCCCAGGCGGCGATTTCGGTGAGGCCCGGCAGGTCGCAGACGCGGGCGCCGAAGGCCTCCTGGATGCGGGCGCGCGTCGAGGGGATCGCGGCCCCGGCTTCGCCGGTATGCCAGGTGATGCGGATCCTGGACCGGGAGAGGTCCCTGCCGAGCTTTTGGGCCGTCTCCGCCATGTGCAAGGCGTAGGACGGCGTGCAGCCGAGCACGGTGACCCCGTAGTGCTCGATGATGTCGATGCGCTGCTCCGTCGACATGCCGCCGACGGGGATCACGAGGCAGCCGACGTCCTGCGCCGCGTGGAACCCGGACCAGTAGCCGATCCAGGGTCCGTAGCCGAAGGCGCACATCACGACGTCGTCTGACCGGACGCCCATGCCGTAGAGGCCGCGGGCGTACGAGCGATAGAAGCCCAGGAAGTCGTTTCCCGTATCGAGGACATTCACCGGACGGCCCGTGGTGCCGGAGGTGAAGTGGAGCCGCTGGGCGAGTTCGGGCGGTACCCCGGTGACTGTGCCGTAGAGTGGCGCCTCATGCTGGTCCGTCAGCAGCTCGTCCTTCGTGGTGAAGGGCAGGCGGCGGATGTCGTCGAGCGTGCGGATGTACTCAGGGCGCACCCCTGCCCGGTCCAGCTTGCGGCGGTAGAAGAGGGTGCTTTGATAGGCGTGGGCGACCTGCCTCTGGATGCGCTCGAGCTGAAACGCCTGCATGCGGTCGCGCGGCCAGGTCTCCCGCTCGTCGTAGTACGCTCCGTTCGGCGACCGCGGATAGAGCAGTTCAGGCAACTCGACACCCCCCGGTTCTGCCCGGACCGGCGGGCCCAGCGAGCGGGTTCCACCGGCCTGAGCATGGCCCCGCACCTGGATGCCCTGGTCGGCCAGAGCAGGGCGGCATGGCCTCGCCCTTGTCTATGCTGAACCGCCGGCAGTGGCCCAAGGAAAGGGTGCGTGCAAGGAAAAGCGGCCCCGGAAGGTTTCCCCCCAAGGACCGCTCGCTTCGCACGTGGACCTTGGTTCAGCGGGCTGCCCAGACCACCGAGGACGTCTCCTGGCTGAACGCGTTCCGGCCCACAGTCGTGCCTTCGACCAGCGCGGCAGGTAGGCTCGCCGTCCCGCCGCGTGGCAGGGGTTCGGATACGATGAGTGTTGCCCGACACAACGGTGCCGCGGACGACGTCCCCCCACGCACTGCTGTGGACGATCACGCCGGGCAGGAAGTTGTCGGCCGCGAGGTTGCCGACGATGTCGTTGCCGATCGCCAGGGTGTGCAGGGTGTTGTCTGCAACGAGGACGCCCGCCGAGTCACGACGGGACCACCACCGTGGGCCGTGGAGTCGGCGAGATGATGAAGATTCAAGCTTGGTGAGCGCATGCGTCGAGTGCGCCCTCGGTCGTTAGTCGGTGCGCTGCCGTGTAACGGAAACGGCGGGCGATCTCCGCCCGCCGTTTCCCGCACCGTGCGCCTCGCGCCTCTACACCGGGTCGCGGCTCAGGAATCCGGTCATGCAATGCACGGCGCCGCCGCCGCGCAGGATCTCGTCGATCTCGACCGGTACCACCTCGACGCCGTGCTGTTCCAGGAGCGCCCTGCTCTCCGGAAATCCGGTCGGCATGAGCA
>JAJYSZ010000010.1 GCA_021793315.1 Bacillota bacterium
TTGATCAGCGTCCAGACCGTGTTGGTCTTTGCGAAGACGTTGACGCTGAAGTAGTTGAGGAAGAAGAAAAGGAGCATGAGCACGAACGCCGCCAGCAGCCCGATGGCGCTCAGTTGGGCATGCACGTAGAGACCCGGGATGTAGACGTTCGCGTACTGCACCACAGCCTCCGCCTCGAGCGGAGGCAGCGACGCGAATCCGAGGACAGCGGCCCAGCCCAGGATGAAGCTGACGAATGTGCCGTGCGAGTATTGCGGGTAGCGCACGAGGGCGCCGGACTCCGGGATGGCCCCGCCGAGTTCGGCGAACACGAGACCGATGAGGATGACGGCGATGCCGCCGATGACCCAGGAGAAGATGGCGGACGGTCCGGCGATGGCCGCGGACCGCATCGAACCGTAGAGCCAGCCGGAACCGATGATGCCGCCGATGGACGCCATGGTCAGGTCCAGGGCCGTAAGGCGCCTCTTCAGATGTCCCTCTCTGAGCGGAGTGACACGTGCCATTCGATCTGACCTCCCTTCATCGGAGCTACCGTCGTGTGGTTATGTTTAAGCACATCACCTCTCTCAGATGAGGTATATACAGGGCCGGGCCCGGCTTTGACCGGCCGCGGGGAACATTGGCCTTATATGACATGTAAGGCGCCATCCGGCCACGTGGCCGATCGTCAGGATCGGTGCGACTGTCGCAAGATCGCATGGTTGACCGGCGAAGGCCGCGACCGTCCCCTTTGCGCCGCGGGTGGGCGCCGCCGCAGGGGCCGCAGACGGGAAAAGACTCCCGGTCGCCCGAGGGCGTCCGGGAGTCTCGGCACGGGGGCCTCTAGGCGAGCATCGCCTCGACGTCGACGCCGAGCTCTGAGAGCCAGCTCTTCGAGAATTCCATGCGGATCGTCTTCAGCGGGTCGACGACCTGGCAGATGCGGAGGTCTCCCTTGGCGCTCAGGAGGATCGCGATCTCCGCCAGCATCCTGCCGGTGCGGCGCTGGAGCCAGTGCGCCATCGACTTTGCGGCCTGGACGGCCGCCTCGTCGAGGGTGGCGCAGGAGGCGATCGCGACGGCGCGCTCCGCGTCGATCAGGAACGGCGCGGGCAGGTCGACCGCCTTGAGCACCGTGAGGGTCACCGTCACCCGGCCGGGCATCTCGACGCCGGTGCTGCAGACCTCGCCGTCGCCCATCGCCGCGTGCATGTCGCCGAGCGCGAACAGGGCACCCGGCACGTGCACGGGCAGCACGAGGGTGGCGCCCTCCGTGATCAGCTTGCAGTCCATGTTGCCGCCGTGCTCGCCCGGTGTGCCGTTGGCCACGCTGGCCCGCTCGGGTGCGGTGCCGATGACGCCGATCATCGGGTTCAGCGGCCAGCTGTAGCCGAGGATCTCGATGCGGCCATCGCGGATCGGCACGATCCGGATGGTGCTGTCCGCGAGCTCGTCGCCGAAGACGCCCATGTCATGGCCTGTCGTCATGACGCCGTGGTCGCCGGGCTCGATCTTCTCGATGCGCACCGCCAGCAGGTCGCCAGGCTCGGCGCCCTCGACGTAGATCGGTCCGGTGGCGGGGTTGACGTGCTCCCAGTTGATCGCGACGAAGGGCTGCGTCTCGGACTGGATCTGGTTCTCGAAGCAGTCGGCGGTCTCGACCGCGACGGTGTCGCCGCTGCGCACCGTGAGCACAGGGGCGTTGTCGGGCGACATGGCGTAGATCAGGTGTTGCGGGCCCAGGTGATGGAGAGCCATGCTTGATCGGTCCTCCTTTTCGTGTCATGCCTCGAATTGGCTACACGCCCTCCAGTTCCTTCGGCAGACGGCGGAAACCCTTCGTGGTGATGCCGAGGATGATCATGCCGAGCACGAACCAGGAGACGCCCATGTAGAACGTCAGGCGGTCGAAGTTGACCCAGACGTAGAGCAGGACGAGGAAGCCGATGGCCGGCATGACGAGGTGCGCCAGCAGGCGCTGCGAGCGCTTGCGGAAGTAGTGGTAGAGGATGACGGTCAGGTTGAGGAGCATGAAGGCCGTCAAGGCGCCGAAGTTCACGAGGCGGCTGAGATTCTCGATGCTCAGGAACGACGTCACGATGATCGAGAGCACGCCGACCAGGACGGTGGCGACGACCGGCGTCTTGCGTCGGGGGTGGACCCAGGACAGGATCTGCGGCAGCATCCTGTCGCGGCCCATGCTGAACAGCATGCGCGACACGGCGGCTTGGGCGGCCAGGGCGTTCGCGAAGCCCCAGGCGATCACGGTCACGACGAGGCAGAGCATGCTCAGCCAGGCGCCGCCGACGCGCTGCGCGACGTAGTAGAAGGCGTTGTTGATATTGGGGAAGTGCATGTAGTTCGGGTAGGACACGGCGGCCAGGTAGGTCAGGACGATGAAGAGGAAACAGACGATCACGAGCGACCAGACGGTGGCCCTGCCGACGGTCTGGCGGCCGCCGCGCGTCTCCTCGGAGAGCGTGCTGATGCCGTCGAACCCGAGGAAGCTCAGCACGGCGATCGAGGTGGCTGCGCCGACCATGGAGAGGCTGAAGCCATGGACGTTGAAGATCGGGCTCACGGTGAAGTGGGTGCCGCCCTGGCCGCTGCTGACGTAGACGATGGCCGTGATGGAGAAGAGGAGGAAGGTGATGCCTTCGATGACCAGGATGATCCAGTTGGCGGCGTTGGTCATCTCGATGCCACCGATGTTGATCAGCGTATTGATGAGGACGAAGATCACGACCCAGCCCCAGGTGGGCATCCAGGGCACGAGGGCGGTGAGCCAGGCCGCCGAGACGAGGTAGAGGAGGGCCGGGATCAGGATGTAGTCGAGGAGGATCATCCAGCCGGCCACGAAGCCGACGTCGGGATGCCAGCCACGCTGCACGTAGGCGTAGGCGGAGCCGGCGACGGGGAAGGCCTCCGACATGCGGAAGTAGCTGTAGGCCGTGAAGATCATGCCGACGAGTCCGATCAGGTAGGCGAGGACCACCATGCCGTTGGCGGTCTGGATGACTTGGCCGAAGATGCCCATCGGGGCGATCGGCACCATGAAGATGAGGCCGTACGCGACAAGGTCCCAGAAGGTGAGGCTGCGCTTCAGTTCCTGCTTGTAGCCGAACCGCTCGATCGATAGCTGGTTGTCGGGTGGGACGCTCAAGATGCAGCACCTGCTTTCCTAGGGTTGTCGGGGCCCGTGGGACATGACGGAACCGGCTGCTTTACCACCTCCTCGCGGCGCTGGGGGTCTTGGCTCTCCTAGGCGGGGCGCCCTGCAGCCACGTCCTGCAGGAACGAGACGAGATGGCCGAAGTAGGCCTCCTGATCGTCCCAGCACGAGAGGTGGCTGCCCTGCTCACACACCCCCACGCGTGCATTGGGGATCCGGCGGCCCATCTCGAGGATGTCATCCGGGTCCATGGTGTCGTGGCGCCCGACGAGCAGCAGGGTGGGAATCCGGATGTCCCCCAGATCCGCCCAGCGGTCCCAGTCGCCGAAGGTGCCGGTGACCAGGAATTCGTTCGGGCCCTGCATCGTGTGGTAGACCGGGGTGCTGATGTGGGCGAAGGCGCGCACCACGGCGTCGGGCCAGGGCGAGAGCCGGCAGATGTAGCGGCTGTAGAGGTGCTCTTGCAGGAGCTCCTGATACTCTGGGTTCTCGACATCGCCAGCCGCCTCGTAGGCGAGCATCCGATTGACGATCTCCTGGGGCAGGCGGCTGCGCAGTTCCGTGATGTGTCTGACGTATGACGGGATGCTGGCCGCCATGTTCGAGATCACGACGCCCTTCAGGTGCTGTTGGTACTTGAGGGCGTACTCGATCGCCAGCATGCCGCCCCAGGACTGGCCGAAGAGGTAGAAGTCCTCGAGACCCCAGGCCCGGCGGACCTGCTCGACCTCGTCGCGAAAGCGCTCGACCGTCCAGAGCGAGGGATTGTCGGGCTGGTCGGAGTAGTACGAGCCGAGCTGGTCGTAGTAGTAGAACTCGATGCCGTGCTGCGGCAGCTGCTGCTCGAGGCACTCGAAGTATTCGTGGCTGGCGCCCGGGCCGCCGTGCAAGGTGAGCAGCTTGATCGGCCCCTCGCCGACGCGCCGCGTCCAGACGTGGTACCCGCCGTCGATCTCGACCAGCTTGGACGTGTCCACCCAAGATAGCCCCCTTCTCGCCGTCTGTCCGAGGGAGTGGATGCGCCTTGCGCTGCCGGGTTCCCTCGGCTGCCAGCGGCCTTCGGGATGGCAGGCGCAGCCACCTGTGGCCAAAGGATATGAGATTCGTACATTCGGAAGCACGCCGTTGGATGTACGTGTACGGCCGAGCGGCATCCGGCAGAAGGGCTTCTACCGGCGCGAAGCCCCCGGCGCTAGCGCCGGGGGTCTCGGTCCAGCCCTGTCCGGTACCATTGGGCCGGGCGGTGCTCTGAGGTTGTCGTGCAAGGCGTCATGCCGCGGCTGCACTTCTGGTGCTGTGGCCCTTTGCGCACCGCGCCGAGGCGGCCACCGCAAAGAGCGGTCCGCCGGCACGCGCGGACCATGGCGCGGGCGTGCAGTCCTGGGCGACCCGGCGGCCCCAGCCCTCAGGGCAGACTTGTCAGGTCGTTTGCGAGAAAGTAGTTCAGTACCGCCGTCGCCAGGGCGTGGTCCTTCGCGGGCAGCGCGACGTTCATCTGCTCGAATGGCAGCCCCGACGCGTGATGGACGAGGCCCGAGTAGGCGACGCCGTTGACCTCGAGGCCGCCCGCCGTGTCGGGCAGGCGATAGGCGACGATGTTCGGGGAGAGCGCGACCTGGGAGAGCACTGGCATAGGTTTTGGCGCCGGGCCGTCGATGACCCGGAACTGGGACCAGTTCTTGCGCACGTAGGCGAAGAATCCGGCGGCGGAGGCGTCGCCGCAGCCCATGCAGCCGCCCGCGGTGGTGATCGCTACGTAGGGGCCGTGGTACGGGCTCTGGCTTGGGTCCGCGCCAGGCGGGTAGAGCGTGACGCCGCCGCTGCCGTCCGCGCCGTAGACGCCCTTGCCCGTCCAGCCGACCGGTCCCAGGAAGACGACGCCAGACCAGTAGGCGCCGACCGCGCCGCGCCACGAGGCCGGAACGGACACCGTGACGGAGCTCGGCATGGGCCTGCTGGCCTCGACGGCGAAGTTCGTCGGCAGCTTGCGCACGGGCAGAGTCAGCGAGATGTTCCCTTGCGACGACGGGTAGGGGGGACCAGCGGGGACGGCTTTGCCGTCGGTCTGGTGCCGGGAGGCGTGCGGCGCAACAGGGTGCGCCTGCTTCGCCGCGGGACGCGGCGCGCTTGCGGGGGCGGTCCCGCAAGCGGCAAGCAGTATGACGCACGCCGAAGCGAGCGCGAACAGGGCAGGGCTCCGCATGCGTTCACGTCCTTGGGCAGGGAAGTTTCCGTCCGGCCGCGTGTCGGTAGGGCTGCCCGCGAGACGAGCGGCTGCGCCGCCCGCCGGAGGAGCTCAGCGGCTTCTAGCGTAGTCCCGGTGCCAGGCGTCGAAGTCCTGCGCGACGATGCGGGCGCCCGTGAGGCCTGCGGCCTCCGCGGAGGCCAGGAAGACGATCGGCGGGCCCATGATCTCGGGCCGCAGGAGATGTTCTGGGTCGACGCCGTCCGGGATCATGCCGGTCAGGGTGGCTCCGCCAGGCAGGAGCTGGTTCACCGCGATGCCGTAGGGCCTCAGGTCTTCCGTCATGATGCGGCTCAAGGCCTCCGCGCCGGCCCTGGCGGGCCCGTAGGGGACGAAGCCGCGGCGCTGCATCGTCTCGACGTTCATCGTGATGTTGACGATGCGGCCTCTGCCCTGGCGCAGAAAAATCGGCGCGAAGGCCCGCGCCATGAGGAAGTAGCCCGTGAGGTTCGTGCGCACCACATCCTCGAATCCGGCGACCGGCACCTCGTAGAAGGGCCGCGGGTCGCTCATGAAGCTTGGGTTGACTGTGCGCATGCCGATGCCGGCGTTGTTCACGAGCAGGTCGAGACCGCCAAACCGGGCTTCTGTCATGGCCGCGAGCGCCTCGACAGAGCCCCCGTCCCGCACGTCGATGGGGGTTTCGTGGGCCCGGAGCCCCCGGTCCCGCCAGGCGCCGACCGTCCTTTGCAGCCGCTCGCTCGCGCGCGCCGCAACCAGAACGTCCATCCCGGCTTCGAGCAGGGCCTCGGCCATGGCCCGGCCGAGACCGCTCGTCGCACCGGTGACGAGCGCGGTCCCTTGGAGGCTCGACATGGCATCACACTCCTGGCGTGTCCTACGCCGCACTCAGGTGGGATTCCTCCGCGGCCTCACGCACGTTGCGGTACGCTCTGTGGTAACCAAAAGACGACGCAAGCCTAATGGCGCAAAGTATACATGCTTTGAGCGAACTGCTTCAAAGTCGCAGTCGAGACCGCGCGCCCGGTGAGGTACACGAGCACCTTGCCGCTCTCCTGCTGATGCGCATATGTCCAGCTGGTGTTCCCGCCCAGGAACCAGAGAAGATTGCTCTGGTACCCCCCGAAATCAATCCTTCCCGTCCCCACGCGCAAGCTTCCCGCAGATGAGATGCCGAGATGCGATGTGGAGCTGACCATTTGGATTGCCTTGATTAGCGATGTCGCATTCTTGTTTGCGGGCTGCTCAAAAATCGCGACCATGCCTGCGCGCAAGGTGCCCTTCGGGCTGCGGGACTTCAGTTTCGGGTCCACGCAGGTGACGGTGAGCTGCCAGGAGGGCGGACCCATCACCGAAGCGGGCTGATATCCACCGCTGCATGTATAACTCGGAACGTTTGGCACCATGAGCCCCAAGGAGGCAGAAATGGCAGACATCTTCTTGTGGGTCGCAAGGTCGTGAATGGGTACGTTCGTCTGCGGCGTGGTGGGCTGATCCGATGCTCCGCAGCCGCCCAATACGAGGGCAAGAAAGGCTACTCCGATTCCGAAAGACTTCATTCTCTATTCCTCCTGTTTGCAGGAGTGTGGACAGGCGAAACCGTTGGCGAAGCGCTTCTCTCTGAAATCAGCAAGCGCGTGCGGACGGACCTTCGGCTGAAGCAGACGCACCAACTCGTCGTACAGGATCACGGTCGCGGGCGGGAGTTGCACGATCGTCTAAGCCAGGGCAGAGCCGCTGGGATTGCCATAGGATTCCACTTGAGGACCCGAACCCCTCCAGGTCCTACACTGCAGGGATGACTGCGACTCCGACGCCCCCGCACCGGGAAGGCGCAGGACCCGTAGGCTCTGCGGTGAATCGCTTGCAGGCGGGCGGGAGGGTACCTCGGGCCCTAGGACAGGGGGGATCCCTGTGTGCAGAGATGCCGGGCGAATTGGTCTTTCCAGAAGAGCTGTCCTCAGTCTGGCTGCCCTCTGCGCCGTCGCGCTCGCCGCCTGCGGCACCGGAGCGGCGGTTGGGACGTCCCATGGCACGGACCTGGCGGCTCTCCTCCGCATGAAGCCCCAAGCGACCAAGGTGCATCTCCTGCCTGGACAGCCGCCGCATCTCGCGGCGCTGCAGTTCGTCAGCTCCGAGATCGGCTGGGCCGGCGGACAAGGGGTGATCCTCGGTAGCAGCGACGGCGGGCGGCGCTGGCAGCGGCAGTACCTTGGCCAGGCGGACGTTTACGGCTTTTCGTTCGTTTCGCCGAGCGTTGGCTTTGCGGCGACGAGTGTCGGACTGCTCGGCACGAGCGACGGCCACACCTGGCGGCGTCTCGACAGCCAGCCGCTCGCGCGGGTCCAGTTCCTCACGGACAGCGTAGGTTATGGCCTTGGCTATCCCGTCGGGACGGCCGATCCTTCGTCTTTCAGCGTCGTGGCCACCATGGACGGCGGGCGGGTCTGGCAAAAGCTCCCGATCGGGCCGGTCGAGCAGGCCTGCTTCTTCACGGGCGGCGTCGGGCTGGCCGTGCCAGCGACCGCCTTCTTTGGCGGCAGCCTCACGGTCCGGCGGACCACCGACGGCGGTCGGACCTGGAGTACGGTGCTCAGCATGCCGCAGGCGCACGCGGCGAACCTCGTCTGCACCGCGGACAAAGGCGCGTGGCTGGTGGCCGCGGGCGGCGCCGGCATGAGCCAGCAGTCCTATTCCGTCTTCCGCAGCGGCGACCTGGGCGCCAGCTGGACGCCGGTACTCGCCCGTCCCACCGCGGGCGCGGGGCCGGCACCGGGCGAGACCAAAGGCGCATCTGCGGGGCCGGGGTCGTCGCCGGGGCCGATCGCGGCCGTGACCAAGGATGAGGCGGCTATGGCGGGCGTTTGCGAGGCCTGCACCGGGGCAGGCCTCGCGACGGTCGAGACGACGTCCGACGGGGGCGTCCGCTGGCAGGCGACGGCCGCGTCGCCGCCCGTCTCGACGCCGGACGCGCTCGTCCTGGACGCGGTGACGCCCGAGGACATGTGGCTCCTCTACGGCGGCGGCTATTCCGGACAGTCCGCGATCGCGGCGACGACGGACGGAGGCGCCAGCTGGCGCGTCGTCTTCACCGCACCGCGGACCCCGCCGCCCCTGTCCGTGACGTATGCGACGCCAAGGGTGGCCTACGGTTTCGGCACGAGCAGATTTTCCCTCAAGTTTGAGCGCAGTGACGACGGCGGTCGGTCCTGGCGGGCGGTCGGGCAGCTGCCCAAAGGCACCAACCCGTACAACTACAGCCCGATCGCGGCCGTGGGCACCCACGATCTCTACCTTGCCGCGTCCGGCGTCCTCCTTGCCTCCAGCGACGGCGGGCGACACTGGCGCGTCGTCGACAAGGCCATCCCCGGCGATGTGCACGGCCTGAGGTTCTCGACGCCGCAGTACGGCTGCTACTCCGTGATCCTGGCGGGCCAGGTGCGCCGGGACTACGAGACCCGCGACGGCGGCAAGTCGTGGCGTAAGGCGGCCCTGCAGGGTGTGCCGGCGGCGGTCTGCGCCACCGCGACCCGCTACCCGGCGCTCGGCCGCGAGGCGGCAGGGCTCGTCCGCCGCCTCACGGGGCCCACCGGCAAGGAAAGCGTGCTTCCGGATTATCTTTCGCTGGTCGGCTCAGCCGGCGATACGCTGTGGCTGGCGTTCTCGAATGACCCTGGGAGCAGGCTCTACGTCCTCTCGGCCAGCCGGCCCGCCGCGGTGACCGACTGGCCGGGCAACCAGCTGAATGCCGTCGCCTTCGAGCCCCTCGGGGACCGCAGCGCCTATCTCCTGACGACGGACGGTCGGGTTCTTCGGACGCGGGATCAAGGCAGGACCTGGAGGCAGATCCCGTGAGGGCGACCCCCGGGAGCGACGGATCCGGAGGAGGCGACGCGGCGATGCTGGTCGACGGAGAGCTGCGGCTGCGGGCGTTTCGCCCCGCCGACGCGGACACGGCCCTCGCGTGGTACCAGGACCCCTTCGTGCTGCGCATGTCGGAGGGGCCCGGGGCCGAGCCCTTCGACAGCGACCGCGTCGCGCGGATGTATGCCACCCTTGGCCGTATCGGCGAGCTCTACATGATCGAGGTGCGGGAGGGGGATCACTGGCGGACGATCGGCGACGCGACGCTTGGCCGGAACACCCTGCCGATCGTGATCGGCGCCAGCGAATACCGTGGCAAGGGCATCGGCGGCAGGGTGCTCGATCTCCTGATCGCGCGGGCCCGGGAACTTGGCTGGCCGTGCCTGCAGGTGCGGCATATCTACCCGTACAACGAGGCGAGCCGCAGGCTCTTCCTGAGCCGTGGCTTCACGCCGGCCGAGTCCGAGGCCGATCAGCGGGGCACGCCCTCGGGGCGCTACCGGCTGGAACTCTAGCGGAGACGAGCGGACCCTCGGCAGCGCAGCGCCGGGCAGAGGATGAAGCGATGTGGTCAAGGATGTCCTCTTCGATCTCGACGACACCCTGTGCGATTTCAAGGGAGCGCGCAGGCGCGGCAGCGACCTCGCGTTTGCGGCGCTACCTGAACCGTGCAGGTCCGAGGCGGCGCAGCTGTGGCGCAGGATCGAGCCGGATCTCTTCCGCTCCTTCGCCGCAGGCGAGATTACTCGCGAGGAATACCGGTGGCTCCGCTTTTACATGATTCTAGCGCAGCTGGGCCAGACAGCCCCGTCGCTTATCGAGACGCAAGGGCTCGTCCGCCGCATGAACGACGCCTTCATGCGGGAGGTCAATGACCATGCTCAGCCTACGGCGGGCGCAGCCGAATGCCTTGCCACACTCCGCGATCGCGGGCTTCGCTGCCACGTGCTGACGAACGGGCCCGCCGACAGCCAGCGGCGAAGGATCCGGATGCTGGGCTTCGGCACCTTTTTCGCACACGTCTTCGTCGGCGAGGAGATCGGAGCGTTCAAGCCCGATCTCCTGGCGTTCACGACGGCCGTGCGACGCATCGGCCGTGCGCCGGACCAGGTGGTGATGATCGGCGACGATCTCGCTGGCGACGTCCTTCCCGCGCGGGAGGCCGGGCTTCATGCCGTCCACTATTCGCCAGCGGGATCGGGCTACACGCCGCTGATCACGCATCTCGACCAGCTTTGGGACGTGGTCGCCCAGCTCTAGCCCCGTCGCCGGGGGCAGACGGCGGTGCAGCCCGGCTGGCCTTGTGAAGCTATGGTTCCGCGATACCGCGCCGGTGGCCTGCGGGTAGAAGCTCCCGGCAGAAGAGCCCGAAGCGCACGTCCCGCAGACGTTCGCGCTCCTGCCGGACCTTCGCGGCCTGCCAGCGCACCTGACGCAGCGTCGCCTGGGTCGCCCGCATCCTCTTGGCGAGCTCCTGCGCCTCGGCCTGAATGGCCTGGCGGAACGTATCGTGCTCGTCGTGGATTGCCTGCAGCGCCTGCGCCGCTCGCGCCCGCCGGAGCTCGAGACCGCGCAGGAACTCTCGCAGGGCCGCGTGCCGGTGCACGCGCAGATCGCGGAGCGCAAGGTGCAGCTCCTCCTGCAGGGACCGCTCCTGCGCGGGCGGCAGGGCTGTGGGCACGGCGGCTCCGGCCATCGCCGCGGCCTTGAGGTGCCATTGGCGGATGCGCCTCGCCCGTTCGGGGTCGATCGCGTCGACGTAGTGCCGGACGCCATCGCGGCCGACGGCCAGGTGTTCACCCACCGCCTGGAGGTCGTAGGCGGAGGCGATGCCCGCGGCGACGAGTTGGAGCCTGGCGCCCCGCCGCACGTCGAGCAGCGGGTCATCCAGCACGCGATGGCTCTCGAGAAGACGTCTCGCCTCGCCTGCCTGAAACTCCTCGAGGCGCTGCTGGCGCCGCTTGGCCATGAGATCCTTGAGATCCGCCGCGCGCCTGTGGAAGTCCTGCAGGCCGAGATCGCGGCGCAAGTCGCCCTCCTCGCTGCGCAGCGCGTCGCGCACCTGCTGCACCTGCAGGCGGCACCGCTCGGCCTCGCGCCGCAGCTCCGCCTGCGCCGCCGCGTGCCGGACGGCCGCCGCGGCGATCCCGGCGGTGGCCCTCGCCTCGGCCCTGCGCAGTTGCGTCGCCCGCCTGCGCAGGGCCGAAGCCTGCCGAGCGTCTTCGCCTGAGCGGTAGCAGAGGTAGAGGAGAAGGGCGCCCAGGCCGGTCCAGGGCAGGATGCCGAGGGCGAGCCCGGGCTGCCGCGCGGGACCCAGCGCGAGGAGGAGCCAGACGCCCGCGAGCCATGCCCCTGCGATCCAGCGCTCAAGCGGGCCCGGGTGCGCCTGTGCGCTGGATCCGGGCAGCGCTTCGGGCAGGAGCCAGTCGGCGGCGCTCCCGACCCAGGTCGCGGCGTCCAGGGGCAGCCAGGCGTCGGGCGGCGCGAGGTCCGGGCGCGGCGGCTCGCGGCGAGGGAACGCGGCCGGCCTGGCCGCGGCGACCGGGACCGCCGGCTTGGCTGGTGTCGCCGCGGGTGCTTGCAGAACGTCGCGCAGCGGCAGCGTCCCGGGGAGTGCCGGCACCCCGTCCGGCGAACCCTCTGCCGCCTCAAGCAGCCGCTCTGCCAGCTCCGTGAGGCGAGGCCGACCGAGCCCCTTGATCCGCCGCCAGATCGGTGCTGCCGGATCGAGAAAGTCCTCGCGGCGGAAGAGGAGGCACTCGTCCCCTGCGGCCTGCTCCTGCCAGAGCTCCGGCCGGCAGGCGACCGCCGCGATCGAGAGGTAGACGACCCAGCCGGCGAAGCGGTCGAGCCGGGGACCGAAATCCTTGTGGGTACGGCCCGGATGCTGGTAGTTCGGGTGGCCGACCTCGAGCGCCGGCCGGCCCGCGAGCGCTGGCACGTAGATCCCGTCGTAGTCGAGCAGCCAGAGCCGCCCCGCGTCGACGAGCACGTTGCCGTGCTGGAGGTCGCCGTGCGCGATGCCTCCCTGCTCGAGGTCGCGCAGCATGACGAGCCAGGCCGCCGCCAGTTCCTCGAGGGCCGCCCGGTCGCCCAGGTGACGGTGGAGGTACGCATCGAGGCGTTCCCCTTGGGCCCACGCCATCTTGACGATCGGCTGCCAGCTGCCGCCGACCAGGATGCCCTTGTCCTGAAAGGCGAAGGGGACAAAGTAGGCCAGGTGGCCGCCGCGCAGGCGGCGGGAGATCTCGGCGTAGCGGCCGCCCTGCTCGGGCTGGAGGTGCTGGAAGCAGCGCACGGCCCAGTCGCCGCCGGCGCTGAGCAGGCGGAAGACGACGGCCATGTTGCCGCTCCGCGCCTTGGGCAGCCCGAAGGCGTCGCATTCCGCCGCGGCGAGCTGCAGCTCGGAGTCCGAAAAGGCCAGCTGCGGGTGTTCGACGGCTTCCTGGTAGGCGCTCAGCTGCGCCGCCATGACGCAGCCTCCCGGCTCGAGAGCACCAAAAGCGTGACGTCGTCGTTGCGCAGCTCGCCGGCCCGGCGCCGCGCCGCCACCCAGCGGGCGAAGCGCTTCGGTCCGGCCTCCGCGAGGTGGAGCAGGCTGCCGAAGGGGCGGCCGCGGCGCTCCGCGCGCCCGAGGCACCAGTGGGCAAGGGCGTCCGACATCAGCAGGAAGCTGTCGCCGGGACGGCAGTCGCCTTGCGCCGTAGCGAACGCGACGTCGCTGCCGGGACGCGAGGAGACCGCCGCGGGTCGCCACGGCAGGTCCGCCTCCGCCGCGAAAGGGAACGCTGCGAGGAGCTTCCTGCCGCGCAGCTGGAAGAGGCAGCTGTCGCCGAGCGCGACGGCCCGCCAGCGGCCCGCGCCACCGAGGCCGCCGTCCACGGCGAGGCCGAGGAAGGTGGCGTAGGCCCCCGCTTGTACCTTCGCCTCGGCATACCAGGGCAAGGGACGCCGAGTGACAATGCGCTGCCAGCGACGGCGCAGGGAGTCGAGTTCCTCCTGGCACTCCGCGTCCGGGTGCCAGCGCCCCTGCGCGTAGGACCGGACCAGCATGGTGGCCCAGAGGCCCGCGAAGGAGGACTCGGTAGCGCCGTCCGCGAGGCCCAGGCGCCATCCGCCAGTGTCCGCGTCTTCCTCGCAGGCCCAGGCGTCCTCGTACTCCTGGGCGGATGAGCCCGCCTTGGGCAGGAAGAGCGCGCAGCAGGTCGGCATGGGGCGGTCAGCGCAGGTTCGACGGACGGGTGCCGATGTCGAGGAAGCTGATGAGCGCCGCGGGCTCCGCGTTGAAGATGAAGCCGCGCGCCCCCGGCGCGGCCGCGTAGCCCTCGAGCTGGAGGTGCGAGCGCATCGCGTCGGGGAGATCGCTCGAGATGCCGTAGAGCATGTGCGCGTAAGGGTCCTCGAGGCCGGGGTCGGAGCCGGGGAAACTGATCTCCCTGCTGGCGTGCGAGGAGATGTGGATGTTGAACAGCATGAGGCTGCCGTCCGTCGTCTCGAGCTGGCGCAGGCTCTCCGCGGCGAGCGTCGGATCGCCGTCCGTCGACTCGCCGTCCGTGATGTGAAAGACGATCGGCGGGTGGCTGAAGGGGTGGGCCTGCACCCAGGCGGCGAGCACCTGGCGCGCCTGCGCGAACGCCTGGCACATCGGCGTGCCGCCGTGCGCGACGGGGTCGAACCAGACGGGGAACTTGACTTCCTGTTCGAGCGTGCCGCCGGCACCGTCGGGCAGCTTGCGCCGGCGCGTCTCGATGCGCAGCGGGGCGTCCGCGAGGTCCGCGACCGCCACGAGCTGCCGGCCGGTGAGGGGGCCGCCCAAAGCCGGTCCCACCTGGTCGCAGTAGCCGATCACGCCGACGTCGAAGTAGTTGCGCACGCCTTCGTCCTTCGAGCATTTGAGCACGATGTTGCGCAGGAGGTTGTTGACGATGGTCGCCACCTCTTGGGCCTTGCTCTCGTGGACGCCGCTCTGGGCGCCGCCCCAAGGATCCGCCATCGATCCGGACTGATCGATGAGGAAGAGGAAGCAGGACGGGTTCGCCCGGCTGATCTCGGCACTGTATGGCATGAACCCACCTCCCGGCAGTCAGGGGTCTTCGGCCCGAGGCCCTGGTGCGGGGACCTTGGGCGCCGAGAGAGGTATATGCCGGCAGGGGCCGTCCCAAGGCCGGTTGCGGCCAGCTGGCGAGAATGGATCTGGGACCGGGCAGGAGCCAGGCGTAGGAGCGCGATATCTCTTCCCGCAGAGGGCAGTCGACAGGAGGTAGGGACATGGTGGCACTCGTCGCAAGGTACCTGGTCCTGGCGGGCATGGAGGACGAGGTGGCGGCGGAACTCCGGGACTTTGCGCCCTTCGCGCGGGCGGAGCCCGGGTGCAGCCAGTACGTGGTGCATCGGGACCCGGCGGAGCCGAGGCGCATCCTGCTCTACGAGCAGTATCTCGATCAAGGGGCGCTCGAGGCCCATCGCGAGACGCCCCATTTCAAGTCGGTGATTGAGGGCCGGATCCTGCCCAAGCTCGAACGGCGCGAGCGGGAGATCTACAACGTGGTGGGCTGAGCGCCGGACGCGCAAAGGCCGCCGGCTGCAGCCGGCGGCCTTTACTCTCGTGCAGGTTACCCGAGCAGCTCAGTCACGAGATCCAGTACCACCCCAGGCATGGTGCCGAACGACCAGCCCGTCTGCACCCGCTCCGTGGGCTGGTGGGGGTCAAAACCCGACGGGCCGATGTTGAGCATCGGCATGTCCGGCGCGGGCGGCAGGGCGGGGGTCGCGAAGGCCAGCGGATAATCCTCGCGGAAGGCCTCTAGATGCCTGTCGTCAGGCGATGCCGTGAGAAAACTCATGTCGGAGATGCCCTGGTAGATGGGCCGCGTGACGAAGGTCTCCGCGAGGCCGTGGCGCCCAAGAGTCGCCCGCAATGCCTCGCCGAGGAGCGGGTCGTCCGAGAGAACGCGCGGCATGATGTCCTGGGCGAAAAAGAGAATGGCCGTCGGCTCCGAGCCGAGTGCGTGCCAGACGTCCTCGACGACCTGCCGCGCGCGCTCCCTGAGGTCGGTGTCGGGAGGCAAGGCCAGCGCCTGTCCGAGGATGCTGTCGCCGTCCTTACGCTCGCGGCGCAGGCGCGCGAGGAGATCGGCGAAGCGTACGACCGGGATCTGCGGGACGGCGGCGAGACCGAGTCCCGTCAGGCGCTCCGAAATCTCCTGGCCTGCGAGGTCGAGACCTTCCCGCACCAGGGCGACGAAACGGGTCATGACCTCGTCCGGCGTGCGGCTCATGGTCAGGAGGTTCAGGTAGCCCCAGGCCCAGTTGAGTGTCTGCACATCGTAGCCGCGGCGGCTGTCCGCGAAGTGCAGCACGACAGGCGGCGCCGCGGTCTGCTCGCCATAGCGGTCGACGAGGTCCGGGTGCGCCGTGAGATGCTGGAGCACGCGGCCGAGGAGCGCGGCCGGGTCCACGAAACCTTCGGTGAGCCGCGTGGCGTGGGTAGGTACGGCGCCGAGGAAGACGGCCGGCAGCAGCTTGCCGATGCTGCCCGTGTAGCCGTAGCGGTGACTGTCCTCGAAGGAGGCCGGGGAGGTGCTGTCGGTGTTGAGGGCCGCGACGAAGCGCAGCCCTTCCTGCCGCTCGAGCTCGCCGCAGATCCGCCGCACCGTCTTCACACCCACCGAGTTGGCTTCCTCGTCCGGCGCCAGGGCGACGAGGAGGTCGCCCCCAAGGGGCTCCGCCTTGGCCAGACGCTCCAGGACGGCGATGCAGGTGGCGATGCCGCCTTTCATGTCGAGCACGCCGCGGCCGAAGAGGTAGTCGCCGCTGGCGGCGGCCCGCTGGATCTCGCCGGATGCGTGCTCAGCGTACCAGCGCGTCAGGGCTTCGGGATCGAACGCCAGGTGCTGCAGCCGGCCGAAATCCTGGACATCGACGACGTCGTAGTGGCCGAGCATCAGGACGACCTTGGCGCTCCGCCGGCCGCGCAGCCGCGCGAAGACGACCGGTCGACGCAAGGGGTCGTGGTCCGCGGCTACGGTCCAGACCTCGATGGGGCGGTTGCCCTGGACGGCTTGCAGGATCCCAGCGAGCCGCTCGCCCATGGCAGCCTCGCCAGGGGTGCCGTTGACACTGGGGAAGGAGACGAGCGAAAGGGTCAGATCGCGGACGCGGTTTGCGAGTTCAGGGTCCATCAGGCAGCGCCTCCAGACTTGTGAGCGCGTACAGGAGATCTTCGAGGCGGTTTCTTTCGCGCAGGCGGGCAGCTTGGCACGCGTACTCCTCCGCCGTCGCGCCGAGAAGGTGGGCGACGCCTGGGTATTCGTAGGCGTAAAGCGGATCGCCGTAGCGGTCATGGCGCAGGCGGCCGCCGCGCGTGCCGACGATCCCGAGCAGAAGGCGCGAGATGCGACGGGCTCGGGCGCCCGCCGCGTGGCCAGCCAGGGACTCGTGCACCTTGCCCCAGAGTGCGGTGAGTCCCTCGTCGCCCGCCTGCCGCAGCAGAGTCCCGAGCAGCGCCTGGACCGGCGCGAAGTCATGGATCCGCGGGGCCGCGGCCAGGCTGCGAACGAGGGCCAGAAGGAGATTGGCGTCGCGCAGCAGGAGGTCCGGCTGCACCTGATCGAGGCTGTCCTGGTCCGTGTGCATCCACCAGAGCGGGGCGACGTCGAGAGCATCCTCGGTTTGGCTCGGCTCTCCCGCCGGCACGACGCCGAGCCCCGGCACCCCCGCGAGCGCGAAGGAATTGTCCGACTCCTTGGCGAGCGGCAGTTCCTGGGCGACGCGGACGCCCAGATCCTCGAGAACCCGCAGCGCCGCGCTGCGCAATTCCAGACTGCGGTAGAGGATGACCGTCTCGCCGCCGACGCAGCCGGGCGAGTCCACGTTGAGGTGCAGGGCGCAGCGGCGAAGATCGTTCCAGTGCCGGTCGACGAAGGCCGCCGAGCCCGATGCCTCCTCGACCTCGTGCCCGGACCAGAGGGCGAGCCAGACGGCCCGCGGCAAGGCAGGCCCCGCCGCAAGGGCGCGCGCCGCCGCGAGCAGCGCGGCAAGGCCTGTGGCGTTGTCCGTGACGCCGGGGCTCCAGGCGTCGACGTGGCCGTGCAGAAGAAGGAACTCGCCGTCCTTCGGGCCGAGGCGTGCGACGAGTTGGCGCAGCGGGCGCCAAGCGGTGTCGGCGGCCGTCTCCAGCCGCACCCGCACGCGTCCGCCCGCGCGTAGCCGCTCCTTGAGACGCTGGCCGTCCTGGTAGGTGAGACTGACGGCGGTCACGTCCGGCAGATCGAAGAGGTCCTCCGGCTGCGGCGGTCCCCAGACCCCTTTCTGGGCGCGCAGCGCAAGGGTCGGCACGGGGGTCGCGGGGCTGATCAGGAGCAGGGCCACGGCGCCCCGGCGCTGGGCTATGAAGCTCTTGTCGGGGACGCTCGGCCCGCCCGAGCGGACGAGCACCGCCTTGCCGCCGGCGTCGACGCCGGCATAGGCGGCGCTATCGCCGTCGCCGACGTCGACGAGGTCGAGCCAGCGATCCGCGCCCCGAGCGGTGGCATAGCCGATGCCCATGGCAGGCAGATCCTCGCCGTCCTCGAGTACCGCCTTGGTAGGGCGGACGCTGCTCTGAAGCGCCGTGAACGACTCGAAGGAGACCTCCCAGCCGGCGGCTCGCAGGCCCGCCCCGGCGTAGTCGAAGGCGCGCGCCTCGCCAGCGGAACCGGCGCCGCGCTGCCGGGTTTCGCTGGCGAAGTAGTGGAGGTCCGCAAGCAGGCGCGCACGGTCGATCATCGTCTTCACCTCCGCTGAAGCGTCGGGTCGAGGGCGTCCCGCAGCCCGTCGCCGAGCAGGTTGAAAGACAGAACGACGAGCAGGATCGCGAGGCCGGGGAAGGTGACGATCCACCACTGCTGCAGGACGTAGAGGCGCCCTGTCGCCACCATCAGGCCCCAGTCCGGGCTCGGCGGTTGCGCGCCAAGGCCGACGAAGGCGAGGCTCGCGGCGGTGAGGATGGTGTTGCCCACGTCCATAGTCACCTGCACGAGGATGGGGTCGAGCATGTTCGGCACCATGTGCCGCACGAGCACCCGCAAACGGGAGGCTCCGGATGCCAGGGCCGCCTCCGCGTAATCGGCGTGCTTGAGGATGAGCAGTTGCCCGCGCACGAGCCGCGCGTAGATCGGCCACCAGACCATGGCCATCGCCAGCATCGCGTGCATCAGGCTTGGGCCGAGCGCCGCGGCGACGGCCATCGCCAGGACGAGCGGCGGGAAGGCGAGGAACATGTCCGTGACCCGCATCAGGGTGTCATCGAGCCAGCGGCTGCCGAGCCCGGCGGCCGCGCCCACGACGAAGCCGACGAGGAGCGCGATGCCGAGTACGAGGACGGCCACTTCGAGCGCGTAGCGGTCGCCCGCGAGGATGCGGCTCAGGATGTCGCGCCCGAGCTCGTCGGTGCCCAGCAGGTGACCTTGCACGCCGGGCGCGAGGAAGCGGTGCGGCAGGTCGACGAGGGTCGGGTTGTCGGGCGCGAGGAGGGGGCCGATCAGCGCGAGCAGGAGGAACAGGACCGCCAGAACGCCGCCCGCAAGGGTGAGGGGGTTGCGGAGCAGTGGCCTCAGGATGTTCCGCTTCGTCGGCGCCTCCTCCGTCGCCTGAGTCTGCGGCAGCGTTTGCAGGGCCAAAAAGCTCACCTCTCAGGAGTAGCTGACGCGGGGGTCGAGGAAGGCGTAGAGGATGTCCACGATCGTGTTGATCAGTACGTAGACGACGGAGATGAGCAGGGTGAAGCCGAGGATCGCCGGGAAGTCCAGTCCTTCGGAGGCCTGCAGGGCGTAGGTGCCGACGCCGGGCCAGGCGAAGATCGCCTCCACGAGCACGGCCCCCTGCAGGAGCGAACCGACCTGCAGGCCGATCACCGTGACGGCGGGCGGCAGGGCGTTCTTCAGCGCGTGGATGTAGATCACACGCCGCTCCGGTACCCCTTTGGCGCGCGCGGTGCGCACGAAGTCCTGGTGCAGCACGTCGAGCAGCTTGGCGCGCACCATACGGGTCATGATCGCGAGGGATCCGAAGGCCAGCGTGAGGGACGGCAGCACGAGCGAGGCCAGGGACGACGTGAAGTCGGGCCAGTTGCCGGTGAGAAGGCTGTCCAGCACGTAGATGCCGGTGATGTGGGCCGGCGGCGCCAGGTAGCTCGAGAGCATGCCGGCCACGGGCAGCCAGCCGAGCTTCTGCGCGAAGATCTCCTGCAGCAGGACCGCGAGCCAGAAGGGCGGCATCGACACGCCGAGCAGCGCGAAGACGCGCGAGAAGTGATCGGGTAGGCCGTCCCGGCGCACCGCGCTCACGACTCCGAGCGGGATGCCCACGATGAGCACGATCACGAGGGCTGTGAGCGTGATCTCGAGTGTCGCCGGAAAGTAGGCGCCAAGGTCCTGCGAGACGGGGTTGCGGGTGAGGATCGAGAGGCCGAGGTTGCCGTGGAGAAGATTCTCGGCATAGCGCACGAACTGGACCGAAAGGGGCAGATTGAGACCGAACTGACGGCGCACCTCGTTGAGCTGGGACTGCGTCGCGTGCAGGCCGGCGGCGAGGCGCGCGGGATCGCCCGGAACCATGTGCGAGACGTAGAACGTCAGCAAAAGCATCCCGAACAGCACGAGCACCAGCTGGCCGAGGCGCCGCACGATGAAGGAGAGCAATCACCCGACCCCCAGTCGAAGGTGTAGGGACGCGGGCGGACGGCCGAGGCCGTCCGCCCGCCGCGTCTCACTGGCGAGCTAGTTCTTGGACATGGCGTACGCGTTGACCGGCCAGAGTGCGTTGTACACGTAGCCGTGCACGTTGCTGCGCTCAACGACGGCCGTCTGCTGGTCGAGGACCCAGATCGCCGGTGCCTGCTGCACGAGCAGCTTTTGCACCTGCTGGTAGAGCTGCACGCGCTTTTGGTGGTCCGCGGTCACGCGGGCCTCATTGAGCAGCTGATCCACGGTCTTGTTCCCGTACCACTCCAGGTTGAAGCCCACGGTACCCTGCTGGCTCGACGCGTACTGCGGGTAGAGGAAGTCGTCCGGGTCGGCGAAGTCGGCGTACCAGCCCGTGATGAAGGCGCTCGGCGCAGTAGAGAGAGTGGTGAGCTTCTTGTACTCCGTGGCCCACGGCATGGTGTTGATGGTCGCGTTGATGCCAACCTGCTTCAAGGTGCTTTGCCAGCTCTCGACCACCTGCTCGTAAAGGGGGTTCTCCTCCACGGTGATCGTCATCGGGAAGCCGTGCGGGTAGCCGGCCTGCGCGAGCAGGGACTTGGCCTTCGCGATGTCCAGATGGTACTGGGGCAGTGTCTTGTCGTAGCCCCAGAGCGCGGGCGGGATCGGCCCCTTCGCCTGCTGCGCGTAGCCGTCGTAGATCTGCTTGACCGCACCTTGGTAGTCGAGCGTGTAGGAGAGCGCCTGGCGCACGAGCTGGTTGGCCGTCGGGCCGGTCTTGTTGTTGAGGCCGATGTAGAGGATGTTGAGGCCGGGCTCGGTAAGGACCTTGATCCCCTTCTGGCCTTGCAGTTGCGAGATGTTGCTGAGCGGGAAGGCGATGTTCATGTCAGCGGCGCCGGTCTGGAGCAGCATCTGCTGCGTCGAGGGCTCCGTCGCGATCTTGAGGATGACCTTCTGGAAGTGGCTGCTGCTCCAGCCCTGCCAGTAGTGGGGGTTGCGCGTCATCACTACCTGCTGTCCGTGGACCCACTGGCTCTCCTGGTAGGGGCCTGTACCATCGGTGTGGTTGTGAAACCAGGCGTTGCCGTGCTTCTTGACGCCTGCCGGACTGACGATGGCGGTGCCCGCCGGCTGTGCCAGCGAGTAGATGAATGGCTGGTACGCGTACTTGAGCGTGATGACGAGCTTGGTGGGCGATGGCGTAGCGATGGACTGGATAACGTCGAGCATCCAGGCCGGGCCCTGGTTCAGCTTGATTGTGCGTTCGAAGGCGAACTTCACGGCCTGGCTGTTGAATGCGCTGCCGTCGGCGAAACGGACGCCCTTGCGCAGGGTGAAGGTCCAGACCTTGCCCCCCTGGCTGCTGGACCAGGACGTCGCGAGCCCAGGCGCGAGTTCGGTGCTGCTGCCCTTGAGCGTCAGCAAGGTCTCGTAGGCCAGGCCGACCACCTGGTTGCTGGCCTGGTCGTAGGCGATGGCCGGATCCATGCTGGTGACATCGTAGTTCTGGAGGAGGACAAGGGATTGATCAGCCGGGTTCGACGATGTCGTGCTGGCAGTGGAACCGCAGGCGGCGAGCATACTGGCACCAAGGGCGAGGGCCACCGTCAGGGCGACGTGTCGGGGTCTCAGCTTCATGAATCGCGGGCCTCCTCCGAAAATCGGAAATTAGACAACGAATCCCCATTCTCCGACTTTCGCGCTCCACCTGCTTGAAGTGTGGTAGAAGGACGACTGTCGTTACTTCCAAATGGCCACCGGAGTGATGCGGCCGTTTTCCGCCACCGGGGAGCCCCGGGGCGGGCATGGGGCACCCCCACGGAGCAGGAAGGCGCTCGTTGCGTCCGGAAGTGGAAAACCTACGGGGCACGCGCAAGCGGGTGCCCGCCTTGGGAGACCAAAGCGGACTCTCCCGGCCGAGAATAGAAGGAGGAAGTTCCCGTGGGGGACGTCACCGTAATCGGCGGTGGGCTCGCGGGCAGCGAGGCCGCCTGGCAGCTGGCCGAAAGAGGCCACAAGGTGCGGCTGGTGGAAATGCGGCCGAGCCGCTCGACACCTGCCCACCGCACGGCCGAGTTCGCCGAGCTGGTCTGCAGCAACACCTTCCGCTCCGACGCGCTCGATCACCCGGTCGGCCTGCTGAAGGAGGAGATGCGCCGGCTTGGCTCCCTGATCATCGCGGTCGGCGAGCGTCATCGCATTCCGGGCGGCACGGCCCTGACCCTCGACCGCGAGGACTTCAGTGCCGACGTGACCCGCATGCTCCAGGAGCACCCTCTCGTCGAGGTGGTGTGTGAGGAGGCGGAGGGGATCCCCGAGGGGCCGGCGATCATCGCCACGGGGCCCTTGACGTCCGCGGCGCTCCACGACGCCATCGTGGCGTTCAGCGGCCAGGGCGAGCTGGCGTACTGGGATGCGGCGTCGCCGATCGTGACACAGGAGTCGATCGACTGGTCCCGGGTCTACTTCGCGAGCCGCTACGGCAAGGGGGAGCCGGACGCCTTCGCCAACTGCCCGATGAGCGAGGAGGAGTACAAAGTTTTCTGGCAGGCGCTGCGTGCGGCGGAGACCCACGAGCGCGAAGCCTTCGAGGACGAGCGCTACTTCGAGGCCTGCCTGCCGGTCGAGGTGCTGGCAGGGCGCGGCGAGGACACGCTGCGCTTCGGTCCGATGCGGCCCGTCGGCCTGCGCGACCCGAAGACGGGCCGCCCGCCGTACGCCGTTCTGCAGCTGCGGCGCGAGAACGCAGCGGGGAGCCTGTGGAATCTCGTCGGCTGCCAGACCGGCCTGCGCTTCCGCGAGCAGCAGCGCGTCTTCCGCCTGATTCCTGCCCTCGGCGGGGCGGAGTTCGAGCGCTATGGTGTGATCCACCGCAACACCTTCCTCAAGAGCCCGGCGGTCCTGTTGCCGACGCTGCAGGCGCGCCTGCGGCCGGACCTCTTCTTCGCCGGCCAGATCATCGGCAGCGAAGGCTACGTCGAGGCGGCGGCCGGCGGGCTCGTGGCGAGCCTCAACCTCAGCCGCCTGCTCCGGGGCGAGGAGCCCCTCGTCTGGCCGGCCACCACGGCGATCGGCGGTCTCATGCGCTATGTGTCCGCCTCGGACCCGGCGGCGTTCCAGCCGATGCATGTCGCCTTCGGGCTGATGGATCCGCTGCCCGATCCGCCCAGGCGCAAGGAGCGGCGCAAGGTGGAGATGGCGGAGCGCGCCCTGCGCGAACTCGAGACGTTCGCGGCGCTCCATGGCGTTATGCTGCAGCCGGGTGCGGCGAGACCGGCGCACGAAGGCAGGGAGGAAGCGCGATGATCAGATGGGGCGGCGCGTGGTCCCGCGAGGAGCCGGAGGGCCCCTATGGCGACGAGGCCGCACGCATCGACGAGGGGATCTGCCGGCTCCTCAGCGAGCGCGACCGCCTTGCGGCCAAAGAGCGGCTCCATCCGGGGGCCGATCGCGTGCGGCGCTGGTCCGAGCAGTTCGATATCGGTGAGGGGCGCTTGCAGAGCCTCTTCGCCAATCTCGCGGCCGTGCGGCAGCTCGAATCCCAGCCGCCAATGCCCGAAGGGCTGCGCCGCGTCCTCGAGATCATGCGCCGGGAGGGGCGCGACGGCGTTTCCGTCACCCTGACGCACTGCCTGCAGTATGGGAACGCGAGCGTCATCCATTGCGAGATCGCAGCCGCCGGCCGCAGGATTGCGCACGGCTCGCTCGAGCTCGAGGTGGCAGGGCGGGAATACCGTACGCGCCACTCGAGCGGACACGGCGGCGGTGGTGCCTATGGCCTCGAGTTCATTGTCTGGCCGGCGCTTCCGGACGATCTCAGCCGGGTGACATTCAGGTTGCGGCAGGGCAAGGGACTGGAACCGCCCGCGGAGCCGCCGCTCGAGCTCGGTGAACCGCTCGTGTTTGCCCCGGAGAACAAGTAGACCGCCACTGCGCGTGTGGGTGGTCACCTGGGAAGCTGGACGAACCGCCACCAGTCGAAGGCCGTCGCCGTCATGCCGGTGCCGGACTCGAAGTCCGCCTGAGCGAGTGTCGTCGTCCGGCCTTCCGATCGCACCTCGAGGATCGGCTCGAAGATGTACGCGAGCGGACCCGCCGGCGGTCGACCGGCTAGGATGAGCCCTCCGGGCCCCTTGAGGGGGCGGCAGGCGCCAGCAGTCATCGCGTCCAGCAGGGATCTGAGGCGCTGTGGTGTGCCCTGCGGCGCATCGGCGGCGTCCCGGACCGAAAGGCAGCGCGGGGCCAGCCATGGGCCCTGCGTGGGGTTGGCGGCGGCCACCGCGAGCACGTCGCCCGGGACGGAGCTGAGGCTGACGGCCAGGGGCCAGTCGCCGCCAGTGGCTGCCGTGACGAGGGGGGCAAAGCCTGGGATCGCCTGGGTAGGTTGCGCGGGCATGGCCCAGAGGTCTCGCATCCGGCGGAAGGTCGCTCTGCTACCCGACCAGACCATGCCGATGCTCGCGATGTTACCCGCCTCTTCGACTGGGGAACCGCCGTTGAGACTGAGGTCGACCGCCACCGCGCGCGGCGCGAAGAACGATACGGACGCGGCGGCCGCTGGGACCGGGATCTGGCCGCCCGGCAGGTCCAGGATGACGGTGGCCGGCGGCGGCTGGGTGTTCCAGGGCCACGGCCGGACCCAGAAAGCGATGACGTCGGGCGGCGCCGCCGTGACGACGCCGCGGGTGTCGGGAAGGTAGTAGCCGGGTTCGGCGCGCGCCGGCAGCCACCAGAGCAGGAGCGCCAGAGGGGAGGCCGCGAGCAGCGCGCCGGCAGACCACGCGACAACGCGCCACGGCTTTGCCACGGCCGTCCACCTCCTGCTACCAGACTATTCCTGGTGCCGGAGCGCGTCCACAGCATCTCGCGGCAGGGCGACGCAGGATCCTCCTCCAGGCTGACGAACCCACCGTACCAACCGGTCGGTCTGGATGCCCGCGGTTGTCCGGTGCCGCGGGTCGGACCCGGGGACTCGCGCGGGGAGGACGACGGGATGAAGGTACCCCTGAACGTGCGGCGGTTCCTCGATCACGCGGCCAGCATCTATGGCGACAAGATCGGCGTCATCGACCAGGACGGGCAGTGGACCTACCGACAGTTCAGGGAGCGCGCCTGGCGCCTCTCGAACGCCCTCAAGGCGATGGGCGTCCGAGCGGGCGACCGGGTCGCCGTGCTTGGCTACAACAACCACCCCCTGCTCGAGGCTTACTACGGCGTCGTCCAGTTCGGTGCGGTGCTCGTGCCGCTCAACATCCGCCTGACGCTCGACGAGATCGCCTACATCGCAGGGGACTGCGAGCCCAAGGTGCTGCTCTTCGACTCGGACTTCGCGGCGTGGGCCGTCGAGCTGCAGCGCCGGCAGCCAGGGCTCTCGCTCGTCGAGATCCGCATCGAGGGCGGTCACGAGGGCTACGCGGGCTACGAGGAACTGCTGGCCGCGGCGTCGCCCCTGCCCGTGACGGACGAGGTCGCCGAGATCTTCTACACGTCGGGCAGCACCGCGAGGCCCAAGGGCGTCGCCCTGACGCAGCGCAGCCTGTACCTGCACGCGCTGCAGTGCGGCTTCGGCATGGGCATCGACGACACCATGGTGCTGCTGCACACCATCCCGCTCTTCCACGTCAACGGCTGGGGCACGCCGCACTATGTCACGGCGCTTGGCGGTACGCACGTCATGCTGCGGCGCTTCATCCCGGCGATGGTGCTCGAACTCGTCGAGCGCTACAAGGTGACGAACGCCGCCTTCGTGCCGACCATGGTCGGCATGCTGCTCTCGGAGCCGACGCGCGCGACGCGGGACCTTTCGAGCCTCAGGCAGATGAACGTCGGCGGCGCGCCGTCGCCCTCGAGCTTCGTCGCGGCCAGCATGGACGGCCTGGGCGGGGAATACCTTGGCGGCTACGGGCTCTCGGAAAGCGCGCCCGTCGTCTCGGTCGCGCGCATCAAAGCCACCCTGCGCGACGCGCCACGGGAACTGCAGGACAGGCTCAGGGGCTTTGCCGGCCTGCCCATGGTGGGGGTGCAGGTGCGGCTCGAGGGGCCGCTCGGCGAGGAACTGCCCTGGGACGGGGAGTCGGTCGGGGAACTCCTGGTGCGGGCGGACAGCGTGATGCAGGGCTATTGGAACATGCCGGAGGAGACCGAGGCGGCCCTGCGCGGCGGCTGGCTCCATACGGGCGACATGGCT
Organism: Bacillota bacterium; assembly: GCA_021793315.1. GTDB lineage: Bacteria > Bacillota > Sulfobacillia > JAJZYS01 > JAJYTV01 > JAJZQO01. Next base: position 26,097 of record JAJYSZ010000010.1, read on the forward strand.
TTCATCCATCCCGAGGGCTACATCAAGATCGTCGACCGCAAGAAGGACATCATCATCTCCGGCGGTGAGAACATCAGCTCCGCGGAGATCGAGGACGTGCTCTACGGCCACCCGGCGGTGCGCGAGTGCGCGGTCGTGGGACGGCCGGACGAGAAGTGGGGCGAGGTCGTGCACGCCGCCGTCTCCCTGAAGGAGGGCTCGCGGGCGACGCCGGCGGAGCTCCTCGCCTACGTGCAGGGGCGCGTGGCGGCCTTCAAGGCGCCCAGGACCCTCGAGATCTGGGACGAACTGCCGAAGACGGGAACGGGCAAGGTGCTGAAGACGGCGATTCGCAGTCGGCTGCGCCAGGACGCGGGCGGGAGGTAGCTCCGGGAGGCGTCCTTTTCTACCAGGGTGGCAGGATCCCGGGCGGGCGCTCGCGAAGGCCTGAGCTACAGTGAAGAAGCGGGGTGGCCCACGTGCGCGGAGATGACGAGGAGATGCTCTCTCCGGATGACGAGATCTCGTGGCTCGCCCTGACGGCGGGCACCAAGGTGCTGACAAGCGACCAAAAGCATGTCGGCCACGTGACGCACGTCCTGGGAGACCTCTCGGAGGATGTGTTCGACGGCATCGGCGTGAGCCACGGCGTGCTCGGGCAGGTGCTCGTGCCGCGTAGCGCCATCGCGCGCATCACTCGCGGGGCGGTCTACCTGGGCGTGCCCGAGGCGGAACTCGGCGAGGTGTTGCGGGCCTACGCCGAGGAGCGGATCTACGACGCCAAGGAAGGCAAGCGCAAGCTGCGCTGGAGCAGAGAGCAGGACGACGAGCGCTTTTGACCGATAGATGGGCCCCCTGATGCCTTGTCTCTGCTGCAGCATACCGACCGGTCGGGTTGCTGATCCGGGTGTCCGCGTGACGAGGAGGTCCAGGGAATGGATTTTCGCCTCTCGCCCGAAGAGAAGCTGATCCTCGAGACGGTGCAGTCGTTCGTGCAGTCCGACCTGATGCCCCTGGAGCAGGAACTGCAGCAGGCCGAGCTCGAGGGGCACGGGCAGGACTTTCCTGACCAGGAGACGCTGCGCCGCCTGCAGCTCAAGGCCCGGGAGCTCGGCCTCTGGGGCCTGCAGACGCCCGAGGAGTACGGCGGCCTCGCCCTCGGTCAACAGATGACGGCCCTCATCACCATGGAGATCCACCGGTGCCTCGTGCCGTTCCAGTTCGGCGGGGCCGCGGACAACATCCTGTTCGCGGGCACGCAGGAGCAGCAGCGGGAGTACCTGCTGCCGACGATCGCGGGCGAGCGGCGCTCCTGCTTCGCGCTCACGGAGCCCACCGCCGGTTCGGATGCGACGAACATCCGCATGCAGGCCGTTGCGGAGGGCGACGACTTCATCCTCACGGGCGAGAAGATCTTCATCACGGGCGGCAATGAGGCGGACTTTGCCATCGTCTTCGCCGTCACCGACCGCGGGAAGGGTGCGCGCGGCGGGATCACGGCGTTCCTCGTGGACCGCGAGATGGGCTTCACCTCCCGCTACATCCCGACGATGGGCTCCTGGGGCCCGGCGCGGCTCACCTTCAACCAGGTGCGGGCACCTCGGCGCAACGTGCTCGGCGAGGTCGGCAAGGGCTTCGAGCTCGCCATGCGCTGGATCGTCAACGGCCGCGTCATCATCCCGGCGCGGGCCGTTGGGCGGGCCCAGCGCCTCCTCGAGATGGGCGTCGACTACGCGCGCCAGAGGGTGGCCTTCGGCCACGCGATCGGCGACTACCAGGCGATCCAATGGATGCTCGCCGACTCCGAGGTGGAGATCGAGGCGTCGCGCTGGCTCGTCACGCACGCCGCGTGGCTCCAGGACGAGGGCATCGACAACCACCACGAGGCGTCGATTGCCAAGCTGCAGGGCGCGCAGATGGTGAACCGCGTCGCGGACCGCGTCCTGCAGATACACGGCGGCATGGGCTACACGAAGGAACTGCCGATCGAGCGGGTCTGCCGCGACGTGCGCGTCTTCCGCATCTACGAGGGCACCGACGAGATCCAGAAGCGGACGATCGCCAAGGACCTCCTGCGCGGCACGGCGGGACTCGGGCGCTGGGAGTAGGGAAGGAGAGAGAGGCGTGGAGATCGACCGGTCGCTCGTGGGGCGCACGTCCGATCCCGAGGTCTGCGAGGTGGAGCGCGGCGCGATCCGGCGCTTCGCCGAGGCGATCGGCGACACAGAGCCCCTGCATCTCAGGGGCGAGATCGCGCCGCCCTCCTTTCCCACCACGTTCCGCGGCGGACTGCCCGGGCTCGAGTTCGACAAGAAGCGCATCCTGCACGCCGGTGAGGAGTACCGCCACCGCCGACCCCTGCGAGCAGGCGACGTGCTGCACGTCTCGCGGCGGGTAGAGGACGTCTTTGTCAAGCAGGGCAGCCTTGGCGCCATGACCTTCATCGTGCTGGCCGCCGAGGGCAGGGATCCCTTTGGGGAACTCGTCTACGAGAGCCGCCAGACGATCATCTACCGCCAGGAGGCAGGGGCATGAAACCACAGGTGCCGGGCGAGGAGATCCCGGTTCTCCGCAAGGAGGCGGTCGGCAAGCTGCAGCTCCTGCGCTACGCAGGCGCGTCGGGCGACGACAACCTGATCCACACCGACGTGGAGACCGCGCGGGCCGTGGGCCTGCCGAACGTGATCGCCCACGGGATGCTCTCGATGGGCTTTCTCGGCCAACTGCTGACGGATTGGGCCGGCGCGGGAGCGGTGCGCAGGATCGCGGTGCGCTTTTCCCGCATGGTGCACCTCGGCGACCGCCTGACCTGCCGCGGCGTCGTGCAGGAGACCCTGGCGCAGGACGGCGGCTGGCTGGTGCGGCTCCTCGTGTACGCGGAGAACGAGGCCGGCGAGCGGGTGACGGAGGGCGATGCGGAGGTCTTTCTGGCGGGCTCAGATCGGGCATAGGGGAGGGCTTCCCATGGCAGGCAGAGTGGCGATCGTAACGGGGGGCGGACGCGGCATCGGCGCCGCGACGGCCAGGATTCTCGCGGCGCGCGGCGACCAGGTGGCGGTGACGGACCTGGACCTCGGGCCGGCCGAAGAGACGGCCCAGGCGATCCGCCAGGCGGGGGGCGCGGCGATCGGGATCGCCTGCGATGTGTCCCGCAGGGAGGATGTCGAAGCGGCGGTCGAGCGGACGGTGGGGGAATTCGGGCAGCTCGACGTGCTCGTGGCCTGCGCGGGGCTGACGCGCGACAACCTCATCCACAAGATGAGCGAGGAGGACTGGGACATCGTCGTCGCGACGCACCTCAAGGGGAGTTTCCTCATGGCGCAGGCCGCTCAGCGCCACATGGTGACGCGGCGCTACGGCAAGATCGTGCTCACGTCCTCCACGTCGGCGCTCGGCAACCGCGGCCAGGCGAACTACGCCGCCGTCAAGGCGGGCATCCAGGGACTGACGCGCACCCTGGCGATCGAGCTCGGCCCCCTCGGCATCAACGTCAACGCGGTGGCGCCAGGGTTCATCGAGACGCGCATGACGCGCGCGACCGCGGAGCGGATCGGCATCGACTACGAGACGATGAAGCAGGGCGCCGCCAAGGAGATTCCGCTCCGGCGCGTGGGCCAGCCCGAGGACGTCGGGCACGTCGTCGCCTTCCTCTGCAGCGACGAGGCGAGCTTCGTCTCCGGACAGATCATCTACGTGGCCGGCGGGCCGCGCGGCTAGGGGGCCGGACGTTGCACCTCGTCGTCCTTCTCAAGCGGGTTCTGGACCCCGAAATCCCGCAGACCGCCTTCTCTCTCGACCCGGAGCGCAAGCAGCCGCATGCCCTGCGCCACCCCTACGTCCTGAGCGTCTTCGACGGCAATGCGCTCGAGCTCGCGTTGCGGCTCAGGGAGGCCGGCACCGATGTGCGCGTCACGGCCCTCACGTTCGGACCGAAGGCGGCGGAGGACGTCCTGCGCAAGGCTCTGGCCCTGACGGTGGACGAGGCGGTGCACGTCCTGGGCGAGGAAGAGGGCCTCACGGCGGCCCGCAAGGCCAGGGTCCTGGCGGCCGCCATAAGCAGGCTGCCGTCGCCTGATCTCGTGCTCTGCGGCCGGCAGGCCGCCGACTGGGAGGCGGGCCAGATGGGCGGCATGCTGGCGGAGGCGTTGGGGATGCCCTGTCTGCCGTTCGTCTCGAGCCTCAGCCCGGCGGCGGGCGGGTTCGAGGCGGTGCAGCAGGTCGAAAGCGGACAGCTTGTGCTGCGGCTGCCCCGCCCCGCGGTGGTGACGGTCACGAACGACCCCGGCAACGTGCTGCGGGCGGCCAGAATCAAGGATGTCATGGCGGCGCGCGGGCGCGGGCTGACGACGATCGCTCTCCAGGACCTCCTGCCTGGGACGCAGGGGGTCGAGGCGTCGGTCGAGACACTGGCCTTGCGCCTGCCGGCCCCGCAGCGACGCGCCGAGATTTGCGAGGGGGCGGGTCCCGCGGAGGCGGCACGCCTTCTGGCGCGCCGCCTGAGGGAACTCGGCGCCGTCTGATGGGAGGAGAACCCTTGACGAAGATCATGACGGCCGTCTGGGCCGCGGGCGGCCGCGTTTCCGGCCTGGGGCTCGAAGTTGCGCGGGCCGCCGCGCAACTCGCGGCCGAGATGGAGGCCCGGCTGATCGTGCTCGCCCTCGGCACCGGCGCCACGACGGCGGCGCAGGCCCTGCGCGAGGCCGGTGCGGATGAGGTGGTGACCTGCGAGGAGGAGGCGCTCGACGCGTCCCCCGGCGAAGCGGGCCTGGTGGCTCTCGAGCGGGCCTGCGAGCTCACGGGGCCCGCCCTTGTCCTCCTGCCCGCCGACAGCCTCGGCCGCGACTGGGCGCCGCGCGTCGCGTACCGCCTGGACGCGGGCCTTGTCACGGAGGTGACCGACTGGTCACTGGAAGCGGGCCGACCGGTGTTCCAGCGGCTCGTGTTCGGCGGCAAGGCCATCGCCACCATGGCGGTGGCCGGCGGGCCCGCCGTCGCGACGGTGCGCCCGGGCGCCGGCCGGCGCGACCAGCCGCCGAGGCCCGGGCAGGGAGAGCTGAGGACGCTCGGCATCCGGATCGCGCCCGATCCGCGCTGGCCGCGCGTCGTGCGCCGCCAGGCGGAGGAGCGCCAGGGGCCGGGACTTGAGGAGGCCAGGGTGATCGTCTCGGGCGGCCGCGGCATCGGCGGACCCGAAGGGTTCGGGCCGCTTCGGGAGCTGGCCGGCGCCCTGGGTGGCGCGGTGGGGGCGTCACGGGCCGCCGTCGACGAGGACTGGGTTCCCCCGACCTGGCAGATCGGCCAGACCGGAAAGACGGTGGCGCCCGATCTGTACATCGCCGTCGGCATTTCGGGTGCGAGTCAGCACCTCGTCGGCTGTGCGCGCGCGAAGACGATCGTCGCGATCAACCGGGACGCCGAGGCCCCTATCTTCGACTACGCCCGTCTTGGCGTCGTCGGCGACTGGCGGGAGGTTCTTCCCGCCCTGACGGCGGCCGTGAAGGAGATGCTTGCCGGGTGATGCGGGAGGAGACGGTGGCGGAGAACGCCTGGCGGCTTGAGGAGGGTCTCTACCGCATCCTGCTGCCGATGCGCTGGTCTGTGCCCTTCGTGAGCGTCTACCTGGTGGAGAGTCAGGGCCGGCGCATGCTGGTCGACGCCGGACTCGACGCGGAAACCAGCCTGAGGGCCTTGGGGCGGGCCCTCAAGGCGATCGGCGTGCCGGACGGGTCCCTCGACCTCCTGCTCCTGACCCATCGCCACCCGGACCATGCCGGCGGCGCCGGGGCGGTGCAGCGGCGCTGGGGCGGCAGGGTTCTCCTGCACCCGGCCGATCTCGCGCCTCCCGCCGACGGGGAGCCGGAGTCGGTCGCCTGGGCCGTCCTGCAGGGCGTGCCGCAGGAGGTGATCCGCGCCTTCGCGGGCTTCAAGCCGAACGGCGGCGTGGAGCTCGGCGACGCCGTGACGCCGCTCGACCCGAGCCGGCCGATCGAGCTTGGCGATCTGAGCTTCGAGGTGGTCGAGGTGCCGGGCCACTGCCCGGGACAGGTGATGCTCCACGAGAAGCGGCGGGGCTGGCTCTTCTCCGCCGACCAGGTGGTGGAGCCCGATGCCCCCAACGTCTGGATGAGCCCAGGGGTGGCGGGCGACCCGCTCGGCGGCTATCTCGCAAGCCTGCGCCGCACGGCGGAGATCGACGCGGGTCTCGTGCTGCCGAGCCACGGCATGCCGCTGCGCGGCGGCCTGAGGGAGTTCGTCTCCCGCCAGCTGCGCTTCCAGGAGGCCTTCCTTGCGCGGGTGCGGGCCGCGGTGCCGGCGGAGGGCGCCTCCACCTGGCAGGTGGCGATCAGGCTCGCGCCCAGCCGCCAGGATCCCTCGGTGCTGGCGGAGGTGCTGGCCGCCCTCAGCCACCTCGGGGCCACGGGCCTTCTCGAGCGCTCGGGCGCTGGCGTCTGGTTCCCGGCAGCGACGTGAAAGGGCAGGGCGACACCAAGGGAGGTAGGGGCGATGGGAGACGGCGTGCCAGGGCTTGACGAACTCTTCAGCCTGAAGGGCAAGGTGGCTCTCGTCACGGGGGGGTCGCGCGGCCTTGGACTCGAGATCGCGCAAGGGCTCGGCGAGGCGGGAGCGCGCCTCGTCATCACGGCCCGGCGCGAGGCGTATCTCAAGGAAGCCGAGGCGACCTTGCGGGCCAGGGGCATCGAGGTATTGGCCCTTCAGGGATCGGTCGCGGACGAGGCGGATCTCGCGCGCTGGCTCGAGGGGACCCTCGGCGGCTACGGGCGCATCGACATCCTCGTGAACAACGCGGGCGTCAGCTGGGGTGCCCCGACGCTCGAGATGCCGTTCGAGCGCTGGCGCCAGGTGATGGAGACGAACCTCGACGGCACCTGGCGCCTCACGCAGGCCGTCTGCCGCCAGATGGTCCAGCAGGGGGACGGCGGGCGCGTCATCAACGTCGCCTCGATCGCCGGCCTCGCAGGGGGTCGCCCCGACGAGCTCTCGGCGATCGGGTATGCGGTATCGAAAGCGGGTGTCGTCGGCCTGACGCGCACCCTTGCGACGCACATGGCCCCCCACGGCATCCTGGTGAACGCGATCTGCCCCGGCTTCTTCCCGACGCGCATGACGCGCGGCATCCTCGAGGAGGCGGAGGCGATCATTTCCCAGCGCACGCCACTCGGCCGCATCGGCCGACCGGGAGAACTGAAGGGGCTGGCGGTCTTCCTCGCCGCCCCCGCGAGCTCCTACATCACCGGCCAGGCCATCGCCGTCGACGGCGGGGCCACTGCCTGAAGTCCGAGGGGAGGCTGCCCGTATGGCCGATGCCGTGATCGTCAGCTGCGTGCGCACCGCAATCGCCCGCTCGCCCGGAGCGCTGCAGGACGTGCCCGTCGAGGCGTTCGGCGCCCGGACGATGCTGGAGGCCCTGAGGCGCGCGAATCTCGAACCGGGCGAGGTCGAGGACGTCATCTGGGGCAATGTCATGGCCGGGGGCGGCAACGTCGGCCGCCTGACGGCGCTCGAGGCCGGGCTGCCCGTCGAGGTGCCGGCCATGACGGTGGACCGCCAGTGCGGCTCCGGCCTGCAGGCGATCTGCCTCGGGGACCAGGCCGTGCGGGCGGGGCAGAGCCGGGTCGTGCTCGCCGGCGGCAGCGAGTCGATGACGCGGGCGCCCTACCTGATGGAGCGGCCAAGGGCCCCTTATCAGCGCATGCCCCCGGCATTCGTGCGGGCCCGGCTGGCTCCGGACGCCATCGGCAACCCGCCGATGGGCATCACGGCGGAGAACGTCGCCGAGATCTACCGGGTGAGTCGCGAGGATCAGGATGCCTTCGCCCTGCGCTCGCAGGCGCGGGCCGTGCGGGCAATCCGGGAGGGCCGCTTCCAGGAGCAGATCGTGGCCCTCGAGGTGCCGGCGGAGCGCGGCGAAACGCGCACCTTCGCCGTCGACGAGCACCCGCGCGCCGACGCGACGATGACACGGCTGCAGGCTCTGCGCCCGGCCTTCCGCCAGGGCGGGAGCGTGACGGCGGGCAATTCTTCCGGCATCAACGACGGCGCCGGCGCGGCGGTGGTGATGCCGGAGGCCGAGGCCGCCCGGCGCGGTCTCGGGCCGCTTGGCAGGCTGGTCGCCTGGGCGGTCGCGGGAGTGGACCCGAACATCATGGGCATGGGACCCGTGCCCGCGGTGCGCAAGGTGCTCGCGCAGTCGGGCATGTCGCTCGGGCAGATCGATCTCGTGGAACTCAACGAGGCGTTCGCGAGCCAGGCGCTCGCCTGCATCCGCGAGCTCGGTCTCGACCTCGAGAAGGTGAACGTCAACGGCGGCGCGATCGCCCTCGGCCATCCGATCGCAGGTACCGGCGCCATCCTGACGGCGAAGCTGCTTTACGAGCTCAGGCGCTCGGGCGGCCGCTACGGCATCGTCACCGCCTGCATCGGCGGCGGCCAGGGCATCGCCGCCATCTTCGAAGCCATTTGAGGGAACCGAGCTGCCTTTGGCGGTTTGCCGGGGCCCGGGCGATGGTCTACCGTGCCGACGGGGCGCAGGGCGCAGGGCGCCGGTCGCGAGGGAGGTCCGCAGAAAAGGACGCCGCTCCACGCGGCGTCCTTCGTTTGAGGGCGAGGCACTAGCCGATCCAGCGCCGGATGCAGGACCAGGCGGCAAGCGCGAGCAGCGCGACGACGACGATGGCGGCCAGGGCGATGAGCAGGCGCATGACCAGACTCAGCGCGATGGCGAGCGCGATGACGAGGCCAAGCAGCAGCAGGATCCCACCACCGCCTCTTGCAGGCCGTCCCGCCATGACGCCACCTCCCTTGCTAGTGGCCTATGCCAGTCGACAGAATCCGGCGCACCGTTTCCTTGAGTTACCTTGGCCGCCCGCCCTCCACGACCATATGGAACAGGCTGGCCGCCATCTCGTCGGGTGGCAGGGGCCCGTCAGGCCTGTACCAGCGGAAGGCCCAGTTGAACACGCCGAGCACTGCGAGGCTGAAGAGCTTGGCGTCGAGGTCCGCCCGCAGCAGACCCCGTGCCTGTGCTTCCTGCACGAGGCTGCGCACCGCCGCCTCGTAGCGGTCGCGCTTCACTTGGACGAGGCGGAACTTGGCGTGCGTGAGAAAGCGCGCCTCGTTGTGGAAGACGGCCATGTGATCATGAAAGGTCGACATGCTCTCGAGGTGGTGGCGCAGGATCGCGAGGAGCCGCTCGAGCGGGTCGCCGCTCTCCCTGGCCATCCGCTCGGCGTACTCCAGGAGATGGTCGATGAAGGTGTCGTGAAAGAGGAGAAGCAGGTCTTCCTTGGAGTCGAAGTAGTGGTAGAAGGCGCCTTTGGAGCAGCCCGCCGCGTGGATCACATCCTGGAGCGACGTGGCGTGGTAGCCCCGCTCGCCGAACAGGCGAAGGGCGGCGTTGAGAAGGTTCGTGCGCGTATCGTCCGCCGGACTCCTTGCCTGCCTCGACATGGCCGATCACGTCCTCCGGTCGCTCATGTTCGGGACGGGTCCCGGCATCATCATAGCGCAGAGAAAGCCAATGCCGCGTGGCCGGAACGGCCGATGTCAGGGTCCTGCCCGAGGAGTCCTGTCCTGGTAGCCGCTACCTTGACTTCATCTCCCAAATATCTTAGTTTGCAACTCAGGATTAGCGGCCGGCCCGGTCGCGGGGGAGATGAACGCTTGTCCCGTTCCGCATGGCTCCGATCCGGTGTGGCCGTCTGGCTGCCAGGCCTCGTCGTGCTCGGCGTGCTCGTGTGGCAAGCGGCGACGGCAGAGGGGGCGCCGAATCCAGTCGCGCAGCATCTCGGCGGCTTCGCGGCCGTGGTCGACACGGGCGTGCTCGTGTTCCGCGAGGGACTTGAGGCCATCCTCGTCCTCGCCGCCGTGACGGCAAGCCTTGTCCGGCGGAACGGGATCTCGTGGAAGCCGGTGGCCGTGGGCGCGGGTGCGGGCTTCGTGGCATCGGTATTGAGCTGGTTTTTGGTGGTGGCGGCACTCTCCGCCGTGCAGGCGCCCGAACTCGACATCCAGGCCGGCACGGGGCTGCTCGCCATCGTGGTGCTGCTTGTCGTGATGAACTGGTTCTTCCACCGGATCTACTGGACCGGCTGGATCTCCCTGCACACCCGCAAGCGCAACGAGCTCGCGTCCGGGGACGCGGATGCGCGCAAGGTGTTCTCCGGCCTCGCCCTGCTCGGCTTCACCTCGGTCTATCGCGAGGGGTTCGAGGTCGTGCTCTTTCTGCAGAGCCTTCGGCTGCAAGTCGGCGATCGAACCGTGCTGCTCGGCACCGCCATCGGAGTCGTCCTTACCCTGATGGTCGCCTACCTTACCTTCCGCGCGCACTGGCGCCTGCCCTACAAGCGGATGCTGGTCCTCACCGGCGTGATGCTGGGAGCCGTGCTGCTGGTGATGGTGGGGGAGAGCGTCCAGGAGATGCAGCTCGCCGGCTGGCTGCCGGCCAGCGCGATCGCGGGCTGGCGATGGCCTCTGTGGCTGAACGTCTGGCTCGCCGTCTTTCCGACCGTGCAGAGTCTCGCGGCGCAAGGTGTGGCGGCGCTGGCCGTGCTCGGCTCCTATGCGGCCGCAGAGTACGCCCAGGTCTGGCGCCCGCGCAGGCTGGCTGCGCAGCATCGGCGCGACCTGAGCTGACAGATCCAACCGTGTCAGGCTTCGGTGTCCCGGCGCAGCCAGGGTGTCCTGGTGATGCCGACGAGCAGGCCTTCCGGCCCGAGCAGACGCGTGACGCCCTGGCCCCACGGCTCCTCGCGGTTTGCGACCAGGAGTCGGTAGCCTCTCGCCTCGAGCTCGGCGGTCGCGGCGGCGAGGTCTCGTACGTCGAACTCGATCCAGGCCTGAGGCTTCGGCAGGTCCTGGGGCCACTGGTCCTGGCCGAAGCAGGACTGCGCCGCTGATTGAGCGGCCAGACGGCGAAGTGCTTCGCCCCCGGCAGATCGCCTGTGTGCAGGTAGTCGCCGTCCACCTCGAAGCGCAGGCCGAGGCCGTCCACGTAGAACCCGCGCGCAGCGGCCGGATCCTCGGCGATGGGACCGAAGCCGGCAACAAACAATACCTCCATCCCGACACCTCCCGGGTCCGTATTCGTCCGGCGGCCTCGTGGGGCCGGCCGGTCCGCGAGAGCTGGGCATCGCCCGAGACCTTCGCCGGAGCCAGGCTCTCCTCCCGCCGGCCCTGGTCGGACCTGCCTTGCGCTCGCCGTCCGGACGTGCCATGTTGGACAGGACTCTCCACAAGAGCTTGCAAAAGTGCGAAGGACGGTGGCCGATGCCGCTCACGGCGAGGCGTCCCTGGCTTACGATCGGACTTTGGTTCCTGCTCCTCGCCGCTGTGGTTCCGCTGCTTGGTCAGGTGACGAACCACCTCGGCTCCGGCGGCTTCTCGGCGCCGCATAGCCTGGCGGCCAAGGCGGACGCCACCGTCGGCGACCTCGTCCAGCCGTCGTCGGTACCGACGACGCTGATCGCAGGTCTCACGCCCAGCCGCCTGCAGAGCATGGCCCGATCCGCGGGCATGCCGGCGGGATGGCTCCATCGCCTCGCTCCCCGTTCCGAGGTCCTGGTACCTGGCCAAAAGCCCGCGGTGGCCGAACGCTTTCTTGCCCTGGCTCGCCATGGTGGAGCCACGCTGACAGCGGTCAACGCCGAAAACCTCGGCAAGGCGGTGAGCCACCAGGCGATCCAGGCCTTCACCGCGAGCACGGTGGTCGCCGTGCCGGCGCTGCTCATCCTGCTGCTGCTCGTCTTCGGCGCCGTGTTGCCCGCCTTGCTGCCGCTCGTCACAGCTGGCGCCGGCACCGTCCTGACGCTCGCCGTCGTCGCTGTCGTCGAGCGCTACGTGCCGCTTTCCGTCTACCTGCTGCAGATCGTCAGCTTCCTCGCGCTCGGTGTCGGGGTCGATTACGCGCTCTTCGTCTCCACGCGCTTCCGCAACGGGCTCGAGGCCGGCGCCGGGGTGGATGAGGCGCTCGCGCTCGCGATGCGCACGTCCGGCCGGTCGGTGCTGTTCTCGGGTCTGGCCGTGGCGCTTGCCCTTGCGGCCCTCGTCCTCGGCGGTACCGCGTACTGGCGCGGCATGGCCCTGGGCGGCGGTGTCGCCGTAGCGTCGGTTCTGCTGGTCACGCACACGCTGTTGCCGCCCCTCCTGCGCCTCATGGGCAGGAGGGCGGGCATCGGGCGCATCCGGTTCGCCATGCCCGAGTGGCGCCTTTGGCGCGTGCTGGCGACTTGGGCCACCTCGCATCCCCGCATCGCCCTGACGCTCGGGCTTCTCGTGCTGCTGATCCCAGCCGTCGCCGCGCCAGCGCTGCGTGCGAGCATACCCGCCAATGTCGCTGCGATGCTGCCGCAAAGCACGCCGCTGGCCGAGGCGCAGGCCGTGGAGCAGCAGGTGCGGGGCGCCGGCGAGATCGCCCCCTTCGTCGTCGCGCTGTCGCTAAGCCAGGATGTGTCGTCGCCCTTGGCCTGGCAGACGGTGGGCCAGGTGACGGACAAGCTGCGCAGCCTGCATGGCGTCGCGAGCGTCTCGTCGCCGAGCGGCCAGCTGAGCCCCGCGATGCTCGCGACGAGCGCGGGCCAGCCGGACAGTCCCTTGCGCGCGTTCATCAGCGGGCCCCGCAGCGTCGACCTGTTCGTGACGCCGACCTCCGGCCCTGACAGCCAGGCGACGCAAAGCCTGCTCGGGCAGATGCAGTCCGGCCTGCGCCAGGTGAAGGGCGCGCAGGTGACGATCGGCGGCCAGGTCGCGGCCGTGCAGGAGTTCAACAGCTACCTCGCGGCGAGGCTGCCGGCGATGGCCGTCGCAGTCGTGCTGGTGGCGCTCGTGGTGCTCTGGCTGGCCACGGGGTCGCTGCTGCAGGCGCTGCTCGGCGTCGTGCTGAACGCGCTCGTCACGCTGGCGACGGCAGGCATCCTCGTCACGGTGATCGAGCGCGGCGCCTTCGGCGCAACACCACAGCCACTCAACCTCGCGGTCGCGCCGCTCGTCTTCGTGATGCTGTTCGGTCTCTCGATGGACTACGAGGTGATTCTCCTGCACCGCATCCAGGAACACCTCGGACGCGGCGATGCGCCACGGCACGCCGCGACGCACGCGGGCGCCTCGACAGGCGGCATGATCACGGGAGCAGGCCTCATCATGGTGGCCGTAGTGGGGGCACTCCTCGTCAGCCCGTTCGAGATCCTGCAAACGCTCGCGATCGGCCTCGTCAGCGCCGTGCTGCTGGACACCCTGGTGGTGCGCACTTTCCTTGTGCCGGCGGCGGTGACCTTGCTCGGACGCCACGCCTTCTGGCCGCGGCTGCACTATCCGCGCCACGCGGCGGAATAGGACCGAGCGGATCGCTCCTTGCCTTGACGCGCGACACGCCTTGCAGGGCTGGTCGCGCCGTTTTGCGTGCCCGAGGCTGGCGGGGCCGGCATCGACGGGCGCGGGGAGGGCAGACTCTCGATGCCGGGGTTCTGCCACGCGGTGCGCGACGCCGCGGAGGAGGACGCAGGAAGCGCGGCCTGCAGATCGAAGAAACATGAGTGCACAGATGATGATTATCGGGTCCACCAGATCCGATCACGGTACCAGGGGGGAGTCTCCGTGGCGGATGCGTCGTCCCGGACCGCGGCAGGCGGGCCCAGCGACCCGATCCGCGTGTTCGGTGTCGATGACCACCGAGGCGTGCTCGAAGGCCTGAAGCAGATCATCTCGGACCAGCCGGACCTCGCCTGGGTGGGTGAGGCCAGCGCGATCGGCGAGGCCCAGGCGGCGCTCGCTGCCCTGAAGCCGGACGTCATGCTGCTCGACAGCCGACTGCGGGGCGAGTCCGGCCTGGATCTCTGTGCCTGGACCAGGGCCGAACTGCCCGAGGTGCGGGTGTTGATGCTGACAGGCTCCACCGACGCCGCCCTTCTGCTGCAGGCTCTGGCGGCCGGCGCGACGGGTTTCCTCGTCAAGCAGGCGCGCGGCCGGGATATCGTCGACGCCATCCGCCGGGTGCGGCGGGGCGAGGTCGTCTGGGACGTGCGCATGGGGCAGGCGGTGCTCGAGCACTTCCGCGAGGTCGGGGGCCAGGGCATCGGCAACGAGCGGCTCGAGCGCTATCGGGCTCGCATGCGGCGCCTCTACCATGGCATGACCGACATCGCAGGCGTCCGCGGCGTGGAGGAGATGCTGCAGCGCGTGGTCGCCTTGGCGCGCGACGTGACGGAGGCGCGCTACGCGGCGCTCGCGGTGCTGCTGCCGGACGAGTCGATCGCCAAGTTCGTGACCGAGGGGCTGACGCCCGAGCAGATGCGCGAGATGGGCGCCCTGCCGCGCGGCAGGGGACTGCTCGGCGAAGTGATCCACACCCGCAGGCCGCTGCGCGTCGACAGCATCTCCACGCATCCGCGGGCCTACGGCTGGCCACCTGGCCACCCGCCGATGGGGACCTTCCTCGGCATGCCGATGCTGGTGCACGGCGAGGTGGTGGGCCACCTCTACATGACCGACAAGCGGGGCGGCGAGCCATTCAGCGACGAGGACGAGGAACTCGTCGGGCTGCTTGCGAGCCTGGCCGCCGTGCTGATCAAGAACGCGCGGCTCAACGAGGACCTGGGCCGCCTTGCGGTGGTGGAGGAGCGCCAGCGCATCGGCATGAACCTCCACGACGGCACCCTGCAGACCATCTATTCCGTCCTGCTCGGACTGGACGCCCTGCTCGGCGACATGCCGGAGGGCAGCCGCACCTACGACGCGGTGAACCGGCTCGCGGAGCGCCTGCGCGAGGTGACGGACGAGATCCGCCGCTACGTCCTCGACCTGAAGTCCGACGCGCGGCCCCTGTTGGCCACGGTGGAGGAGATCGCGCAGGAGCTCGGCCTCGGCGACAAGCTGCGGATCCATTCGTCCGACACGACCTACACCCAGCTGCCGGAGGAGACGGTGGAGCACCTGGCGCGCTTCGCGCAGGAGGCGCTGAGCAATGTGGCGCGCCACGCGCAGGCGACGCGCGTGGACGTGACCTGGCGCCGGGTGGGCGACGAGTTCCAGCTGATGATCGACGACGACGGCGTCGGCTTCGACACGAGCCAGCCTTCCCCGCCCGGCCACCACGGCCGTCGCCACCTCGAGGAGCGGGCTCGGCTCGCGGGCGGCAGGCTGCACGTGGAAAGCCGGCCGCACGAGGGGGCGCGCATCCTGCTGACCGGACCGATGCTGCGCTAGGGCGCGCGGCTCTTTTTGGGCCAGGTCTCGGGCTCCGCAGCAGGCGGCAGCCGGCCCTGCTCGCGGACGTGCTCGAACGCGAGATGGGGCCCACGCTGGACGAGAACAAGCCTCAGGGCTGCCCTGAGGCTTGTTCTGTCGCGCCACCGCGTTGCGGATCAGGCGACCAGCTTCACCGCCACGCCGAGCAGCAGCAGGCCGTAGAACCACTTCACCCAGGAAGGCTTGGCGCGGTTGGCCATGAAGGAGGAACCGAGCAGCGAGGCGACGATAACGGCCAGCGTGAGCGCGATGAGAAGCGGCCAGTTGATGGCCATGTCGCCGACATGGCCGAGGAAGCCGGAGAAGCTCGAGAAGGTGACGATGTAGGCCGTCGTCGCCGCGGCGCGCTTGGTGTCGTACCCGACCCACATCAGCATCGGTCCGATGATGAAGCCGCCGCCGATACCGAGCATGCCGCCGATGAATCCGGCCGCCGCCGCAACGATGCCGCCGACGAGCATGCGCCGCTTGAGCGGCATCAGCTCGGTCGGATCGGCCTTGCCCGCGACGAGCAGGGTGCGCACCGCGGCCACGATCACCGCCAGGGCGAAGAGCCAGAGCAGCACCCGGTCGGGGACGTAAGGGGCCACGAGGGCGCCGACCGGCGCGAAGACGAGTGCGGCCAGAGCCATCGGCAGCCCGCCCGTCCAGTCGACGAGTCGCTTCCTGCCATAGGGGATGAGGGCAATCAGGGTGTTGAGCCCGTTCAGGAGGAGGCCGAGCGGGATCACCACGTTCTTGAGGCCGAAGCCGAGCCAGTGGAAGATCGGCACGTAGAGCATGCCGCCACCGAGGCCCAGCATCGCGAACACGGCCGAGACGAGGAAGATGAGCAGCGTAGCCCAGACGATCACGGACCCTTGCCTCCCCGGCGGTTCCGTTGGGGCGCCCGGGCTTTCCCGGGGGCCGGAGCCTGCGCGTGCGCCACCCCCTGCCGCCGCCGGCAAGGGGGTGGCCTTCTCTCAGCCCATCTGTTCGGCGCAGGGGATGCAGACCGGCTTGCCGTCCCGGATGCGCACGTAGCGCTCGAATACGTACTCGCCGCAGACCGAGCAGGCGGCGCGCTGGAACGAGCCCTTTGGCGGCTGGTAGGAGAAGTCCGGCGACTCGCGGATGGCGAAGACGGCGTCGTCCGGCTGCGCCAAGGTCCACGCGATCGCGGCGTCGGTCACGTCGGCCGGGATCGCGGAAGGCTCGCTGCCGCGCTTGCGCCAGGCGAAGAACTCCTGCGCGCCGAAGGCGTCGAGAAACGACGGACGCAGGGCATAGCGCACCGCCGTCTTGCCTGGATACCAGAAGGTGGCCGCCAGCTTGCCCCAGTAGGTCTTCTCGATCAGCGCCTTGCCGAAGGTGGCACCCGTGGCGGCCTGGATGCCGTCCATCAGGCAGGTCTGGGGATGCCCCTCGCCGAGCTCGCAGATGACGTGCAGCGTGTGGTCCAGGTCGCGCTCCAGCGCGAGGTGCTGCAAAGCCATGACGCCCATGCGGTAGCCGAGAGGCATGAAGGGGCAGCGGTGGCCATGAAACGCGAAAGCCCAGGCGGGGGGCGCGTAGCGATCCTTCAGGTCTCGGGACATGCGTTTCCCTCCAAAGTCAGGACGAAGCGTACTGCGATCTTTGACGTCGAACTGCCGCACCGCGGCTGGACGCGTGAGCGAAGGCGAGCTCGGCTACGGCCAGGTGCTCCTTTCCGGTCACCCGCACCGATGCGGACGCAGCGGAATCCTGGCGCTGTCGCCGCTATGGCGCGCGCGACGGCGCGATCCGTCACCCGCCTCCCCTGCGTCGGCGCCTCCCGGCCCGGGAGTCCCGGCGGCAGCCTCGGCGCCAGCCTGCGCGTCGGACGTGGCGTGAGGCAGGCTGGCCCTCAAATCCTCGAACGCGGAGTACTCGAGTCGGTAGTCCAGCCAGCGTCCTCTGCGCTGTGCGCTGACGAGCCCAGCGCTGCGCAGGATGCCGAGGTGGTAGGACAGGAGGTTCGCCGCGATCGGTCCGATCGCCGACTGGATCTCGCAGACGCAGTGCGGCGCCCGCTGCAGCACGGCCACGATCTGCAGCCGGACTGGGTCCGCCAGCGCCTGGAACTGGGCTGCGCGGGCCGGTTCAAGATGTTTTGTACCAATCATGTTTGAAGTGTAGGTCGGGACCAGGCCCTGGCACTACGGTCAGCCGGACTTGTTCGCGTGGCCAGGAGTGTATATCGTGCCTGCCCAAAAGGGCGCCCAGCCCATCAGCGCGGCGGACCGGCGCGGCCGGACGGCAAGGTTCCCAGTCGGCGAGGCGCCCCTTCCCGGCAGGCCCCGTGGCGGCTCTGGCGAAGGAGTGGCGGAAGGATTGCCAGGCTCCCCGAAGGAGATGCAAGCAGACGTGGCGCGGCTCACCCTGGGTCTGATTCAGATGAACCTGTCGGTCGGTGTGTCCGAGAACCTGGCCAAGACGGACGTGCTCTTGCAGGAGGCCGCCCGCCAGGGAGCGTCGCTCGCGCTGCTGCCCGAGATGTTTCCCCTGCCATGGGTCGCGTCGGTGGAGGACAGCAGAGCCTTCGCCTATGCCGAACCGGAGGACGGCCCGACCCTCAGCTACATGCGAAAGACCGCCAAGGCGCTCGGCATCGCCCTGGCCGTGCCGCTCTACGAGCGGTGCGGCGAGCAGCGCTTCAACACCACCTTTGTCATCTCGCCGTACGGTGACATCCTGATGCGCTACCGCAAGAACCACATTCCCTACCACCCAGGCTGGTACGAGAAGTACTACTACGAGCCGGGCGATCTCGGCTTTCCCGTCTTCCACCACATGGGCAGCGTGATGGGCGTCCAGACCTGCTGGGACAATCTCTTCCCGGAGGGCAGCCGGATCCTCGCCCTCAAGGGCGCCGAGATCATCCTGGCACCCCGCGGCTCGGGCGACTACTCGCGGGAACGCTGGCGCACGTCCCTGGCGGCGAACGCCATGGCCAACAACTGCTTCGTCGCCACCGTGAACCGCATCGGCCGCGAGCGCGGCGGCTACCAGTTCGGCGGTGACTCGCTCGTGGTCGGACCAGACGGCGAGGTGGTGGCGTCGACACAAGGCGAGGACGTGGCCCTCACGGTGGAGATCGACCTCGACAAGGTGCGGCAGAGCCGGGGCGAGTGGCCATTTTTGGCGGACCGCCGGCCGTCCCTCTACCGCGAGATCTGCGAGGGTCCCCGCTGATGCGGGTGCAGGGGGACCGGTGGCTCCCGGATCCCGCCAGCTTCGCGGAGGACAGGGAACGCCTCTGGGGCGACTTCTACGTGGATTCGGAAGTCGGGCGGCTGCGCTCGGTGCTGATGCACCGCCCAGGTCCGGAACTCGACCTCGTCGCCGGCCAGGGCTTCCAGGACCATCTCTACGACGCGCCAATCGATCCGGAGCGCTTTCGGCGCCAGTTCGACGGCCTCTGCGAGACCTACGCCCGCCTTGGCGTGGAGGTCCAGTTCGTCGAGGGACAGCTTCAGGATCGGCCGAACGCCGTCTACATGCGGGATCTCTACACGATGACACCGGAGGGCGCGATCCTCGCGAGGCCTGCCACGCGCCAGCGCAGGGGAGAGGAGCGGGCGGTCGCCGCGAACCTCGCCAGGCTCGGCGTGCCGATCCTCAAGACGGTGAACGGCGCCGGCACCTATGAGGGCTCGAACGTCGTCTGGCTCGACCGGCAGACCTGCCTGCTCGGCACGAGCAGCCGCACGAATCCGGCTGGGGCCGAGCAGGTCGAGCGCGAGCTGCGCGGTCTCGGGGTCGAGGATGTCCTGCCGGTCGCGGTGCCCTACGGCCAGATCCATGTCGATGGCTTCATCTCGCCTGTGGACCGCCGGCGCCTGGTCGCCGCGCCGTGGCTCCTGACCTGGGATCTCAGGCAGGCGCTCCTGGCGCGCGGCTTCGAGCTGATCGTCCAGGAGGACCTGGACGAGGTGGGCGGGCTCGGCACGAACTTCGTGACCGTTGCGCCGGGCGAGGTCGTCATGGCGGAGGGGTTCCCCACGACGCTCGCGCTCCTCAGGAGCCACGGCGTCGAGGCGCATCTGGTGGCGATGGACGAGATTCTGCGCGGCGGCGGCTCTGTGCACTGCTGCACGGGATTCTTGCGCCGCGATCCGATCTAGCCGGGTTCGCCGGTGGAGCTCGGGAGCTGAGGAGGCGTCCCTGTGGCACGGCTTCTGGCACCGATCCAGGGACGGCTCGTCCGCGAGGGCGGTCGTCTGATGACGCCCTACGGCCACGACCTCGAGAGTCCTCTCTGGCAGGGCGCCGAGATCGGCTTCCTGGAGAGCGAGGAGACGGCCGAGAAAGCGGCGCGCGAGGCCTTGCGGCGCGGCTGGCTGCTCGGCGTCCACTACCCGCTCGTGCAGGCCCATCGCTGGGACTGGGCGCCGTTTTGGCTCGCCCCCGAGGAGCGGGCGCGGAGCGAGGCCCGGAAGGCGGCCAGGCGGGCCGTGCGCAGGGCGGCGGACCTGGGCGCTGCCTACATCCTCTTCCATTACCCGTGGCCGGCGCTCGTGGACCCCACGGCCGACTACCTGTCGGCCGGCTGGAAGATCCCGCCTACGGCGCAGGACGAGCGGCTCTGGCCCAGAGATCGTCTGGCGGAGCTCTCGGAGGAGGTCTTCTCAAGCCTGGATGAGGCATCGCGGGACTTGTCGGTCTCCGTGATCCTCGAACTGGACGGCCCGAATCACCTCTTCTTCGATCCGGATCCGCAGCAGGACCTTTGCAGGGCCCTCTTCGCGGATCATCCCGACCTTCGGCTCTGCGTCGATACGGGTCGCTTCGGCCTCCTCGCGCGCCAGCATGGCGGGGACCCTCTGGCCTACACCGCGCGCTGGCTTCCCTTCGCCCGGCATATGCATCTGCATGGCGCCCGCTGGGACCGCGGCGAGAACCACCTGCCGCCGCTGCCCGAGCATGAGGACGACCCAGGCTACACGCCGGCGGCGGCGATGGCGCGCATGGTGCTGCGGGCGCACCCGCAGGCCCTTACGGTGCTGGAGACGGACCTCAGGGGCGCTACAGCGGACGCGGCCAGCCGCAGCATGCGCTATTGCGCCGCGCTCTGATCCCTGGCCAGGGCCCCCCTGAGAACGTAGAGGGGTGGTGGGGATGGACTATATCGAGGCGGTGCGCAGGCGCCTTGGCCATGACCTCGTGATCACGATCGGCTGCGGCGGGGTGATCGAGGACCCTGAGGGCCGGATTCTTCTGCAGCGGCGCCGCGCGGAGGACCTCTGGGCTGTGCCCGGCGGACTGATCGAGCCGGGAGAGTTCGTCGCGGACGCGATGCGGCGCGAGGCGTTGGAGGAGACAGGACTCGACGTGGAGGTCGGGGGGCTCTTCGGCGTCTACTCGGGTCCCGAGGGCTATGCGGCCTATGCCAATGGCGATCGCGTCTTCAGCGTCATGCTGATCATGCGCGCGAGGACCCTGACCGGTGTGCCCCGTGCGGAGGGCGAGGGGTTCCTCGCACACCGGTTCTTCTCCCGCGAGGAGTTTCCCGATCTCGAACTTGTCTGGGGACACCAGCGCCGTATCCTGGTCGACTGGCTGTCGGGTGAGGCAGGACCGTTCCTGCGATAGCCAGGGGAGCAAAGGGGGCCGCTTCAGGTGCGCGCGCCGGCCTATGGGAGTGAAGCTGGAACGTCGCGCCTGCACCTGCCTGCGAGAGGAAGCGAAGGCAAGGGCCGGGGCGGGTGATCCCCGCCCCGGCCCTTCGGATTCCGGACGTCTGCTACTTGCCCGCCCGTTCGGTCTGGCTCAGGATCTCGCGCAGCACGGCGGAGTAGTCCTGTCGGCCGCGTCCGGACGCCTCGGCCTGCCTCAGCCAGGCCTCGGCGGCGGCGAGCAGCCTCAGGTCCAGGCCGTGCTCTTCGCCCGCCGCGGTGATGAGCCCCGCGTCCTTCAAGGCAAGCGAGAGGGCGAAGCGGACAGGCTGGCCCTCCTGTTCCGCAGCGCCGCGGCGGCGCTCCGCCTGGGCGGCGAGCGGCGTGCGCGCGAGAACGGTGAAGGCCGTGTCGCGCGGCAGGCCGAGTCCGTCGGCGAGGGCCAGGACCTCGCCGAGCAGTCCGAGCACCCCGACCAGCGAGGCGTTCGCGACGAGCTTGGCCCCGGCGCCGTGGCCAAGCGGTCCCACGTGCAGCGGCGTGCCGAGCACCTTGAGGATGGGTTCGACCTGGGCGAAGTCGTCGCCGCTGCCGCCGACGAAGATGGTGAGGGAGCCGCCTTCCACCTCGCCGAGGCTGCCGAGCACCGGCGCGTCGAGCAGGGCGACACCGGCCGGCAGGCGGCCCGCGAGATCCGCCACCGCATGCGGGCCGGAGGTCGACATCTCGAGCAGCAGGCTGCCCGGCCGGAGTCCCGCGAGAAGACCCTGTGCACCCTCGGTGACTGCCCGCAGGGCCTTGTGGTCCGCGAGCATGGTGATGACGAACTCGGCGCCTTGCGCCGCCTCGGCCGGTGTGGCGGCCTCCTTCGCGCCCAGAGCGAGTAGGCCCTCGATCCGTTCCCGGGTCCGGTTCCATACATGCAGCTGGTGGCCCGCGGCGAGGAGTCTTGCCGCCATGCGGCTGCCCATCGCCCCGGTGCCGACAAAGGCTATCTGGCTCATGTCCCCAGCATAGCCGATCCGCCCGCCCGGGGCACGTCAAGTGCCACGGCAGGACAGACCGCCACGCCGCGCGAAGTGGACGCGGCGGGTAAGCGCGCTGAGCGGGCCCGGGGGGAGGGAACGCCGTGGCGGCCAGCAGGCGACGGGAAAGCCTCGAGCGGCTCCTGGTCACGGGGGTCCTGGTGCTCCTTGCGCTCTTCATCGCGCACCGCGCCGTGGTGTCGGACATCGGCGTCTACCAGGTCTACGCGAGGAACTTCTGGCTGCATGGCAGCTTTCCGCGGGAGTATCCGCCGCTGGCGCTCGTGCCGATGCTGCTCGCCCGGGGCCTCGCGCTCGCCCTTCACCTCGACTACACGCGGGCCTGGCTCCTGCTCTCGGCGGTCGTCCTCTACGTCCTGGCGCTGGCCATCGGCCGCCCGACCGTCCTCGTGGCGCTTCTGCCGCTCGCGTCGCCGCTCCTTGGCACCTACGACATCTGGCCGATCCTCTGCCTCGTCCTGAGCTACCTCCTCTTGGAAAGACGCCCCGCCTTGAGCTGGCTCCTGCTCGGCGTCGCGATCGCCCTCAAGCTCTTTCCGATTCTCTTCATTCCGCTCTGGTGGCAGCAGACGCGCCGCGGCTGGGGCTATCTTCTGCTGCCGCTGTTCACCTTCTACCCGCCGGCGATGGCATCGGTGCTGCACTACCAGTTCGCGCGCCAGGCGGAGTGGGAGTCCACGGTATCCCTGTTGAGCGCCGTGCTGACGCCCTCCGCCATGGTGCTGCGGCACGCCTTCGGCTCGGTGGAATACTACAGCCTCTGGTCCGGGCGCCTCAGTCTCCTCCTGGACGGGATCTACGGCCTGTTCTTCCTCTGGATCGCCTTCCTGCGGCGGGACCTCGGACTGATGCAGCGCATGCTGCTGCTGCTCTCGCTCTGGTTTCTCACGAACAAGGTGCTCTCGGTGCAGTACGTCTTCTGGGTCGTCTGCCTGGCCTACCTGGAGGGCCAGTACCTCTACGCCTTCGGTGCGCTGGCGTGGGCGACGGCGTGCCTCTACCCCTGGCTCACCGTCATAGACCAGGCGGCAAAAGTCCTCCTTGGCCTGCCGGACACCATGGCGGCGGCCCTGCGCCTGGCCATGGCGCTCGTCGCGGCGCGCCTCCTGATCTGGCTCGGCATCGTCAAAGGCCTGCTGCGCCGGCCGCCACCGGAACTGCCCGTGCCGGCGGGAGAGGTGCCGGGCTGAGACATGCGCCGGGCCCTGGGCAGGATGGCGCCGACGCGGGGCGAAGGAGAACCGAACTCTCCCAGCTGCGATGAGGAGTGACGACGGATGGCTTTGCCGGAACGCTTCCCAGCACTGCTCGTGGAAAAGGACGAAAGCGGCTTCCGCTTCGGCGAGAAGGAACGGACGCCGGGACAGCTGCCCCAGGGAGACGTCACGATCGCGGTGCGCTACTCGGGCGTCAACTTCAAGGACGGTCTTGCGAGCATCCCGCAGGGCAACGTCGCGCGCAGCTACCCGCTGGTGCCCGGCATCGACCTCAGCGGCGTGGTGGTCGAGTCCGAGGACGCGCGCTTCCGCGAAGGGGACCAGGTGCTCGCAACGGGGCACGACATCGGCGTGTCGCACCATGGCGGCTATGCCGCCTATGCGCGCCTGCCCGGCGACTGGGTCTTCAAGCTGCCGCGGGGGCTCGATCTCCGCCAGGCCATGGCGATCGGCACGGCGGGCGTCACCGCGGCGGCCGCCATCCTCCGCTTCGAGCGCGAGGGCCTCACGAAGGACAAGGGTCCGGTGCTGGTCACGGGGGCCACGGGCGGCGTAGGCTGCCTGGCCGTGGACATGCTGGCCGGCCTCGGCTACACCGTCGAGGCGAGCACCGGCAAGCCGGAGGCGGAGGCCTTTCTGAGGACGCTTGGCGCCCAGGCGATCGTGCCGCGCGCGGAGCTTCAGCCGGAGTCCGTGCGCTCCCTGGACCGCCAGCGCTGGGCTGCCGCGATCGACCCCGTCGGGGGCAGGACGCTCGCGACCGTGCTGAGTCGCATGCGGTACGGCGGCCTCGTGGCGTCGGTCGGACTGACGGCGGGCTCGGAGTTCGAAACGACCGTGTTTCCCTTCATCCTGCGCAACGCAACCCTGTTCGGGGTGGAGTCCGCCTACCTGCCGCGGGCCGAGCGCGAACTGATCTGGCGCCGCCTGGCGGAAGACCTGCGCCCCACGCACCTCGACGACCCGATCGCCCAGGAGATCTCCTGGGCCGAGTTGCCCGCGGCGCTCCGCCGCATTCTCGGAGGGGGCGTCACAGGGCGGATCGTCGTCGCCCTGCCATAGACGGGCGAACCAGCCACGTGGGCACATGTCGTGCGCCTGGTCGCGACCGCCGAGGATGTCGCCAAAGGCCCGGTCAGCGCCATCCTGGACGTGGAGGGGGCGTCGCGGTGCAACCGGCGGACGCGCACAAGGATCACCCGTTCTGCCACTGGGCTCCTCATACGCCGTTCGTGCACCAGGACCAGCTTGCGGTGGCCCTCATCGACCGTCGCCCGATCCACCGCTACCATGTGTTGGTCGTGCCAAGGGAGCATGACCAGAACTTCGTGGACCTGCCGGACGAGCTGGTCGCCCACCTCTCCTGGCTGACGAAGCGCCTCTCGCAGGCGGTGCGGGAGGTCTGCAGCCCGGACGCCATCTCGCACCTTTCCGACGATGACCTTACGGGTTTGGGCTTCAACCTGGTCGGGCATTACGAGATCCACATCATTCCGAGATTTCGCGGCGACCGGGTGTGCATCGACTGGGGCCGGGAGGCCGAGCCCAGCCCGGGACTGCGCCTGGGGTGGGCGGCCGAGGTGCGTGCCGCCTGCGCGGCGCGACAAGAGCGCATGGACGCGGGCGCCCGGCGGGCGCCTGGCGCGCCGAGGGACAGGCGGTGACGGAGAACAGGGGGGCCGGTTCGGGCGGCGAGTGGTTTCGCAGCTACTACGGCGACGACTATATGGCGTCGGTGCGGGATCTCCTCGATGGAGCGCGCACGGAGCGGGAGACGGACTTCCTCGTCCGTGCGACGGGCGTCATGCAAGGAGCGCGGGTCGCGGACCTCGGCTGCGGCGAGGGTCGTCACGCCCTCCAGTTGGCCCGCAGAGGTTTACAGGTGACCGCCATCGACCTGAACGCCCAGTTTCTCGAGCGCGGACGGGCGGAGGCCCAGCGCCAGGGGCTCGAAGTCGACTGGGTCCTTGGCGACATGCGCACGCCGCAGCGCGGCCCCTTCGATCTCGTGCTGCTCCTCTTCCACAGTTTCGGGTTCTTCTCGGACCTCGAGAACCTCAGTCTGCTGCGGGACTGGCGGCAGCAACTCGGCCCTTGGGGCCACCTTGCGATCGATGTCTGGAACCGCGAGGGCATCCTGCAAACGTTCGTCGCGCGGGCGACACGCACGGTCGGCGGCGGTCTCTCGGTGCTGGAGGAGCGGGCGTGGGAGCCAAGGACACAGCGCCTTCAGGTGCACTACCGCTACCGCTGGCAGGATGGGCGGGAGCGGGGCTACGACGCGAGCTACCGCCTCTACGGCAAGGAGGAGCTGGAGGCTCTCCTGAGGGAGGCGGGGGGTGCGGTGCAGATTTGTGGCGGAACCTCGCTCCAGTATTAGGCGGCTTGGTGTGGCCGCCTAAGGGCAGCGAGGCGGGGTGTCCTGCGTAGCGGATGCCGGTCGAAGAAGTCGCGCCAGCGGTCGGGGTGAGACAAGTGAAGGCAGTGCAGGTTGAGGATGGCCTGTGCTCCGGCCTTCGTCCAGCGCATTCCGGCCCCCTTTGTGCGCGGGCAAACGAGCGTGCGGCAGGTGGCCTCGATGACGCCAGAACCAATGGGAAGGTTTTGGGCGACGAAGTCGGGATAGCGCATGCGGTCACGGTTCGTGGTGAAGTAGTCTTGGGCGTTCTGCAGTTCCCGCTTCTGTTTCGCAGAGTGCGGCCGGAGTTTGTCGAGGGCCTCCATGAGCGGTGCTGGGCCTTGATCGAGCAGGGCCCGGAGGACGGGGCCCACCCAGGCGTGGGCGTCGAGAGTGCCCTCGCCGAAGAAGGCATCTGCCACCTGCCAGACGTGTCCACTCGCATGCATGTAGTCCAGGATCTCGATGTGTTCCACACCGTCCTGGCGGAAGACGGACGTGCGGTTCCAGATCCAGCGCCCACCATCGCCGAGGCAGACGACGCGGCGCAGTCCAGGATGGCCCAAGCCCGCCTGGCGGGCAAGCAACGTCACGCGCGGGAAGAACTCACCGGCTTCCGCCGCGACGGCGGCGCAGTAGCGCGGGTCCGAGACCTTGAGCAGGTCTCGGCCGGTCTCTGCATCATGCTGCAGCTCCGGCCCGAGCATCCCCACGACGCCCACCTTCACCTCGTGCCAGTCGCCGTCGATGAAGCTCGTGGTGCCGTCCACACCGATGAGCAGCGTGTCCCCGGCCGGCGTCGCGGATTCTGCCTCGGGTGCAGCCATGTCCGCCTGGATCTCAGCCTCGGCCACCACGCCGAGCGCCTCCACGACACGATAGATCTCGGCTTCGGCGAACGTCGCGCCCAAGGTCTCGGAGAGGTTCCGCGCCGCCCGTTCGAAAGGGACCTCCGTCACCATCATCGCCGCCACGCGGCTGAGGGCGGGCGTGTAGCTGACTGTGCCAATACCCAGCCGTTCATCGCCCGGGGCAATACCGCCGCCGCAACTGCGGCACTGATAATAGGGGCGGGCAAAGGCGAAGTCACCGACCAGGCCACGCATCTCCCGCCTGCGTCGCTGCTCGACCAGACGCATCGGTCGTGCACAGCGCGGGCAATCCGGCCGACTGGCCCCATGCCGCGCCACGCTCGCCTCGGCCAGTCTCCCCATGACCGCTCCTCCCAACAGCCGCAGCAGAGTCTGCACCGACTGTTCCATCGCGTCCGCGTCTTGCTGGACGACCCGCTCCGCTTCGCCTTGCGCCCATTGCCGCGCGATGTCCTGGACTTCGTTCGCGATCAGTGCGATCCGCTGCTTGTCATTGCCGCTAAGGCTAGGTACCTTGATGTTGGCTCCTCTCCTCGGCCTACGCTGACTCGTGAGGTTGGTAGGCCGAGGAGAGGAGTTCTTTATCTATTAATCCAATACCTTGCTCAGATATTGGGTGTTATGTTAACTCTCCCCTTAACCCAGTTGTTTCTCCACAACGGTGCATCGCACCCATTCCCAATAGGGTATTACTGAGTTGTGGTGTGCATCACTGTGCTAAGAAAGGAATTCACGACTTTACTGACTTCACGTGAAGAGATATTTGAATATACAACAACGTGTATGTTTGTTTGTGGGATTGTGAAGAAAGCTTTGGGTTCCATTGAATTGCGAGATGCCTCCAATACTGAGACACCCTGTGTTATGACGTTGTGATATGTAATGCCCTGCGTGTAGTCAGGTTCACTTCCCGTTGATTGCGTGACCGTCAAGTATGATGAACCTTTCCCATAGGTGATCTGGAACGACTCTTGTTTTGAGGTTCCACTGATGTTGATTGCCGATCCCTGAACATTGAGTGAATAACCCTTGGGCACATAAAATTGCCCTACTTCGACGGGGCTGAAGCTTAGTGCACTTGCAGATCGGGCACTATTGTCGGATACATGGATGTCGTTCGGCGCAACTGAAGCTGGCACGCTAATGCTAGTACACACTTTCTCTAATTCTTGTAACGACACGCCATTAGTAGTCGTCAGATCGTATAGCAACCCGTTATTTATAAATTCGATGCTTTCCGGCCCAATGTCGGCACGAGTGGCCAGAGTACCGTCAATGACAAGTTTCTGGTTGGGGATGACCGGTGAGGAATTGTGCTGGCCGGCCCACCTGAAGAGCAGATGGCGACAGGTTGAAGGTTCAGGCAAGGCCGCAAGCCGCGCAGCGGGGCCGTGAGGCCGCCTTGCCGGGGCCGGCAGACTGTCGCACCCTCCGGCAGGGTGGGCTGGCGAGGCTGATCCCCTTGGTTCCAGGGATTCGGTAAGCGCGGGAGGGAGCGGACGAAGCGGGGATATGCTTACGGCATGAGGTGAGGACATGCCGGGGGATGAGCGGGGCGTCTCTGCTGAGCGTGTGGACCGGTTTCTGCGGATGACGTTGGAGTTGCCTGAGTACTGGTCCATCGTCGATGCGACGCTATCGAGCCGCGACGCAGAAGTGTTGGCGCGAGACACCAGGTTGACGCGGGAGCGTGGCCAGGTGGACATCACCTTGGCTCCAGCTGAGGGCAAGCTGCCCTGCCCTGAGTGCGGCGTTGCCTCGCCGCGCTACGATCAACGGCCCGAGCAGACCTGGGAGCACCTGCCGCTGTTCGATTTCAGGACGTTTCTGCACGCGAAGCCGGTGCGCATCCGCTGCCCCGAGCACGGTGTACGCACCGTCGCCATGCCGTGGGCGCGGCCGGATTCTGGCTTCACCCTCGAGTATGAGTTCCGCGTCCTCGATATGGTCAAGGATACTCCGGTCCACTCGATCGCCCGCAAGCTCGGGGTGACCGATCAACGGCTCTGGCGCGTGGTGCACCACTACGCCGCCGCGATCCGTCGGGGGGTGTCGTTCACCGGCATCCGGCATCTCGGCATCGACGAGAAGGCCTCCAGGCGCGGCCATAACTACATCTCCCTCGTCGTGGACCTCGACACGCACAAGGTGATCTTCGCTACGGAAGGCCGGGACGGGTCCGTCCTCACGGAGTTCGTGCACACCATGGAGGCAGGCGGCGGCAGCAGGGACGCGGTCGATCTGGTGACCATGGACATGTCTGCGGCGTTCATCGCCGGCGTGGAGCGGGAGTTCCCCCAGGCGCAGATCATCTTCGACAAGTTCCACGTCATCCAGCTGGTCACCGAGGCCGTCGATGAGGTGCGCCGCGAGGAACAGAAGGAAGTCGCGGAACTCAAGGGCTCACGCTACCTCTTCCTGAAGAACCCCGACAACCTTACGCGTAAGCAGCAGGCGCAACTCGAGAGCCTTCTGCATGTGCCCCTCAAGACGGCACGTGCCTACGGCCTCAGACTTCAACTCCAGGAGTTCTACGAGAACGAGCCCAGCGAAGACGCGCTCAACGTCTGGTACGCGCGTGCCATCCGCAGCCGCCTCGACCCGATGAAGCGGGTGGCCAAGACGGTCAAGCGCCACTGGCAGGGAGTCCTCCTTGGCGCGACCACCAAGCTCACCAACGCCGTCCTCGAGGGGATCAACAGCGTCATCCAGGCCGCCAAGAGCCGTGCCCGCGGCTATCGCCGTGTGCAGAACCTCATCAACATGATCTTCATCCTCTTTTACCCTATTGACCGCCTGTTGGCCACTCGTTACGTCAAATAGCC
>JAJYSZ010000090.1 GCA_021793315.1 Bacillota bacterium
GATGATGGTGAAGACCACGGCGGACGGCGGGCGCTGCAGGCCCTGCATCACCTGCAGGAACTCCGCCTCCGTCGTCACATGCGGGTAGCGCCGCACCTCGATCGGATGGCCCGGGAACTGGCTCGCGGCCGCCTGGGCCACCAGCTCCGCCGTCTCCCCGAGCGCGTCCGAGATGACGACCACCAGGGCCGCCTCGCCGCTCGAGCCGCTATTCCCCGTCAGATCGGCCACCTCCTTCACTCGGCCGCGCTGAGCGCGGCGATCTCCGCAACCTGCGAGAGGGCCCGGTGCGCCCGGTAGAGAAGCGCCTGTCGCCGCGCGCGCACGTCGTCCTCCTCAGCCATGACCATCACGGCGGCGAAGAAGCGGTCCAAGGGCTCGAAGAGCCCCGCTGCACGCCTCAGGTAGCCGAGGTAGTCCCGGCGGGCGAGCAGCAGCCTGCCCTCTTCCTCAAGCGCCGCAACCTCCTGCAGGAGGTCCCGTTCGGCACCCTCAGCGCCCTCCGTGCCGCCTTCCTTGGCCAGGTTCTTCGCCCGGCGCGCCGCCTGCACGAGGAGCGTCCACGTCTCGCCCTGGGCGGCCTGCTCCAGGGCCTCGATCCGCCGCATGACCTCCGACGGATACTCTATGCCGCTTTGGAGCACAGCCTGCACGATGCGCGGGTCGTGCCCCGTCTCCTGCGCGCGCGCCAGAAGGCGCGCCGCAAGGAACGGCCGTACCGCGTCCGGCGCCTCGGCGGCCGCCGCGCCCAGCAGATCCCGGTACCCGCCGGCCGCCGCCGCGAGGGCCGGCGTCAGGCCAAGCTCCGGGACGGTCTCCCAGAGCCGGATGGCCCCGATCGCCGCCCGCCGGAGCCCGAAGGGATCCTGGGAACCTGTCGGTCCCTTGCCGATCGCGAGGAAGCCCACGAGCTGGTCCAGGCGGTCCGCGAGCGCCATGAGGCGCCCCGCGTCGTCCTCGGGCAGTTCGTCGTCTCCGCCGCGCGGGCGCACCCGCGCCGCGATCGCCTGCGCCACCGCCTCGCCTTCGCCGCCGAGACGGGCGTAGGCGCCGCCCATCGTGCCCTCGAGCTCGGGCAGCTCGCGCACGAGAGCCGTGGCGCGGTCGCAGAGCGCGAGCGCCCCGGCGCGTTCCAGCACCGGTGCGAGATCGTCGCGTCCGGCCGCCCGGGCCAGGGCGCCGGCGAGCTTCGCCAGGCGTTCGCTGCGGTCGTAGAGGCTGCCGAGGCGCGGCGCGTAGGCGATCCCGCTGAGCGCGGGCCGGAGCTCTGCGAACGCCTGCTTGCGGTCCTCGCGGTAGAAGAAGAGCGCGTCCGCGAGCCTCGCCGCCAGCACCGTCTCGTTGCCGCGCCGCACGACCGCCTCGTCGCCGCCGTTGCGCACGGCGCAGAAGCGCGCGGCGAGCCGCCCGTCCCGGGTGCGCAGCGGGAAGAACCGCTGGTGGTGCACCATCGTCGCGACGAGCACCGCGTCGGGCACGTCGAGGTACTCCGCCGCGAAGCTGCCGACGAAGGCCTGCGGCCATTCGCAGAGGTCCGTGACCTCCTCGATCAGGTCTTGAGGCATCTCCGCGACAAGCCCCTCCGCCGCCGCGGCGGCCTGGACCATGCCGGCCACCTGGCTGCGCCTGAGGGCGCGGTCCGGCTCGACGAAGCCCCGGCGCAGCACTTCCAGGTAGTCCTGGGCGCCTTGCACCGCGTGCGGCCCTGGGGCCAGGACGCGGTGCGCGTAGGTGACGCGGCCGGCCGCGATCGGCCCGACCTCGATGGGCAGGACCTCGCCGTCCAGGAGCGCCAGCAGCCACCCGAGCGGGCGCGGCAACCTGGGCGCGTCCTTGGCCCAGCGCATGGTGCGCGGGAAGTGGAGCGAGCGCGTCACCGCCGCGACCGCTTCGGCCATGAGCTCCCGAGCGCTCCTGCCCTCCACCTCGCGGCGCAGGTAGAGGTAGGCGCCCTGCGGCGTCTCGCGCCGCTCGAGCTGCTCCGGCGAGACCCCCTGGCCGCGGGCGAAGCCGAGTGCCGCCTGGGTGAAGCCGCCGTCCTTGTCGAGGGCGGCCTTGAGCGACGGCCCCCGCACTTCCTGGATCCGGTCCGGCTGGCGCCCCCGCAACCCCTCGAGCACCGCGCAGAGACGCCTCGGCGTCGAGTAGACGGCCGCCCGCCAGTCCTCGCCGAGGAGGCCCGCCGCCTCGGCCGCGGCCCTGAGCCCTTGGACGAGCTCGTCGGCCGCGGGCGCGATCGTGCCCGACGGCAGTTCCGGGAAGCCGAGTTCGACGATCAGTTCCATGCCGCTACCCTCCCTGTCAGCGGGAAGCCCTTGGCTTCGCGGTCCTGCAGGTAGAGCTCGGCGGCGCGGCGCGCGCCGTCGCGGATGCGCGCGATGTACTCGGTGCGCTGCGCCGGGGCGATGGCGCCGCGCGCCTCGAGCACGTTGAAGAGGTGCGAGCAGTGCAGCACATGATCGTAGGAGGCGAAGAAGAGGCCCTCCTCGGCCGCGCGCCGCGCCTCCTCCTGGGCCCCTTGGAAGCTCCGCATCAGATAGTCCTTGTCGGCGTGCAGGAAGCTGTAGGCGGAGTGCTCGTACTCCTCGCGCCGGACGATGTCGCCATACTTGAGGCCAGGCACCACCTCGACGTCGAAGACGTTCTCGACGCCCTGCACGTAGGCGGTGATCCGCTCGAGGCCGTAGGTGATCTCCACCGGCAGGACGTCAAGCTCGATGCCGCCCATCTGCTGGAAGTAGGTGAACTGGGTGATCTCCATGCCGTCCACCCAGACCTCCCAGCCGATGCCCCAGGCGCCGAGGGTCGGGGCCTCCCAGTTGTCCTCGACGAAGCGCACGTCGTGCAGTTTCGCATCGAGGCCGATCGCCGCAAGGGAGCCGAGATAGAGCTCCTGCACGTTGGCGGGGCACGGCTTCAGCAGCACCTGGTACTGGTGATGCTTGTAGAGGCGGTTCGGATTCTCGCCGAATCGGGCGTCGGCCGGACGGCGGGAAGGCTCGACATAGGCGACGCGCCAGGGCTCGGGTCCGAGCGAGCGGAAGAAGGTGAGGGGATTCATCGTGCCCGCGCCCTTCTCGACGTCGTAGGGCTGCCCGATGTAGCAGCCCGCATCCGCCCAGAAGCGCGCCAGGGCGAGCATCAGGTCCTGCAGGGTCAGTTCCTTCGCCTCCCGGCCAAGAAGATAGGCGCCTCCCGTCCCTCAGGGACGGGAGGCGTCTCCCGCGGTTCCACCCTGCTTCCCCCTTGCGGGGGCCACTCGTCGAAGGGGCTTTACTGACGGCCGTGGCCGCGTTCCTCCCCGGGCTTGCAGGCGCCAGAAACGCCGTGAGCCGCACCCGGCTTCCACCATCCCGGGTTCGCTTGCCGGCTCCGCGGAGCGTCTCCCTCCCGCGCATCGCCTTCCATGACCAGAGTGCCAAGCGCCCGGATGGAAGTCAAGTTGCGCAGCTGCCCCGCTGGTGTCCCCAGCGCCGGAACCTGGCGTGGCCGCTCGGCTTGCGGCCGCTTCCTTTCGTCGCCAGTTGCCGCTAGACGCCGAGCACGCTCTCCGCAAACTCCGCGGACTTCAGGGGCGCCTCCAGGTGCGCCCGCCAGGTGAGGTGCAGAAGCGCCCTGGCCTCCGCCGCCCCGGCCCCCGGCGGCGCGCCGCCCGCCGCAGCCCGCAGGGCGGCGAGCGCAGCCTCGCCCGCCGCCACGCCGCCCATGCCCGCGCAGCGTCCGCAGGTGAATCCGCCCAGCTCCACCTGATACTTGAGCGCCGCTCTCAGTTCCTCGCCGCAGCTGACGCAGCGCGAGAGTTCGAGCCCCCAGCCATAGGCCGCGAGCAGCCCGAGTTCCCCCTGCAGCCAGGCGGCGGCGGGGTCAGGCGCCTCGTCGAGCAGGCGCAGGGCCTGCACCAGCATCGCGAAGGGCCGCAGTGCCTCCTCCTCGCCGCTCTGCACGTCGCAGATCTCGAGCAGCACCTGCGCCGCAGCGACGCGCGCGAGATCCTCGTGCAGGTGGCGGAAGGATGCGATCTGCGACGCGCCCGTCACCACCGCCTGCGCGCCGGGCCGCTCGTAGAGCGTCACCTGGACGAGCGACGCGGGTTGCAAGAGCCCCGCCAGTCTGCTCTTCGCCTTGCGCGCGCCGGGCACCCGTGCCTGGCAGCGCCCCTCGGGGGTGAGCAGGGAGAGGCGGCGGTCCGCCTCGCGCAGATCCTGCGAGCGCAGCACGACCGCCTGCGCCTCGCGGTAGCCGCTCACCGGCCCGCGCCGCCCCGGCGCACAGGCGGCCGGAAGGTGAGCACGAGAGCGACGAGCAGCACGAGAAAGCCCAGCTCCAGCGGCGCTTTACCCGGCACCGAGCCAAGGCGGTGGAGGCCGGGCCAGAGAATGACCAGTCCGACCGCCGCCGCGCCCACCGCGCCGATCAGCACGGCCCCGGCCGCGGCGTCCTTGGCCGCAGCTGCGAGCGCTTCCTGGCGCGTCCCCACCGTCAGGTCCACCGCCCGCTCCACCGCGGTATTGACGAGTTCGAGCGCCAGGACGAGGGCGATCGCCAGGATGAGAACGGCCCACGCGGCCGCCTTGAGACCCTCGACCACCGCAAGGTAGACGACGATCTCCGCGATCGCGAGGTGGATGCGCATGTTCGCCTCCGCACCGAAGGTGAGCCTGACGCCGCGCAGGGCGAACCGGAACGCCGCGCCACGCATCAGCGCGTGATGCCGAGGGCCGTCAGGACCTCTTCCTGCAGGCGCTGCATCTGCTCGTCCTCTTCAGGCGTCATGTGGTCGTAGCCCAGGAGGTGGAGCGTGCCATGGACGACCAGGAAGCTCATCTCGCGCAGCAGGCTGTGGCCGTATTCCGCCGCCTGCTGCTGAGCCATCGGAGCCGAGACGATGATGTCGCCGAGCAGGCAGGGCTCCTTTGGCCTGTCCTCCTCGAGGGGAAAACTCAGCACGTCCGTCGTGCGGTCGACGCCGCGGTAGCGCAGATTGAGCTCATGCATCTCCCGGTCGTCCACGACGCTCAGCGAGACCTCGGAACCAGCGAGTCCCTGGTTTTCGAGGCAGGTCTCGATCGAGCGCTCCATGGCCCGCAGCACGGAGCTGTCAAGCGCCACTTCGTCCTGCCGCACCTCGATATCCACCAAGCGGTCGCGCGCCCCCTGCCGGGGCGCTCCCTCCCATTCCTAACCGCGCCGGCGCAGGAGCTCTTCGAGCCCCTGGGTCTG
This sequence comes from Bacillota bacterium, assembly GCA_021793315.1. Taxonomy (GTDB): domain Bacteria; phylum Bacillota; class Sulfobacillia; order JAJZYS01; family JAJYTV01; genus JAJZQO01. The sequence continues at coordinate 5,221 of JAJYSZ010000090.1, forward strand.
ATACTCGACGCGCGTGTGGTGCACCGCACTCAGCACGCGCACGAAGGCCTTGCCGATCAGGTCGAGGTCCCTCAGCGTCAGGTCCGTCTCGTCCAGCTGGCCTTCGTAGAGGCGCTCCTGGATGAGCCGCTTGACGGTCGCCTCGATTCCGCCCGTCGTGCGGCCACGCATGGCGCGCACCGCCGCCTCGCAGGTGTCGGCCAGCATCAGGACACCGGTCTCACGGCTTTGCGGCTTCGGCCCCGGATAACGGAAGTCCTCCTCGCGGGGCGGGTTCTCCGGATGCGCTTCCTTCGCCTTGTGGTAGAAGTACTGCACCAGGGTCGTGCCGTGGTGCTCCCCGATGAAGCGCCAAAGATCCTTCGGCAGCCGGTACTCCTGCGCCATCTCGAGTCCGTCCTTGACGTGCGAGGTGATCACGAGCGTCGAGAGCATCGGCGACAGCTTGTCGTGCGGGTTCTCCATGTCGGTCTGGTTGTCGATGAAGAAGTACGGGCGGCGCATCTTGCCGATGTCGTGGTAGAAGGCGCCGACACGGGTCAGCAGGCTCTGCGCGCCGATCGCGTCGCAGCCTGCGCCGGCCAGGTTGGAGACGACGAGCGAGTGGTAGTAGGTGCCCGGCGCCTCGAGCAGCAGGCGGCGCAGGAGCGGCTGGCTCGGCGAGGAGAGTTCGAGCAGCCTGAGGCTCGTCAGCACGCCGAAGCCGTTCTCGAGGAGCGGCGCCGCCGCGAGCGCGGCCCCGACCGCGATGAAGCTGCCTACGATGATCCAGCCGATCGACGGCCAGAACGTGGGATCAGGCGCGAACGGGGCGCCCAGAAGCTCGAGCGTCCCGAGTGTCAGGACGCCGCTCAGGGCGACGGCGCCGCCCGCCTTGAGCAGCTGGTTGCGGTCCGCCAGGCGCTGCACCGCCAGAGCGCCGACGAAGGTCTGGACCGCCAGCACCACCGTCGCCCGCGGGTCGACGCCGAAGGCGGCCTGCAGCAGCAGGCCGTCCAGCAGGCCGATGCCGAGGCCGATGCGCGCGTCAAAGAGCATCGCGCCAAGCACCGCGACGGCCGCCAGCGGCACGAGATACGGCGAGACGAACAGCGCAAGGCGCGCAATGGCGAGCTCGCCCACCACCAGCACCATCACGAGCCCGAAGTTGGACTCGTCGCGCATCTGGTGCGCGAAGAAGCGCTGCAGGTACGACAGCATCACCGCCAGCGCAGCGGCCGCCAGCACCAGGGCGCCGGCCAGGGCGGGCCAGTTCTGCTGGCCGTTCAGCAGGCCGAACTGGCGCAGGATGGCGATGTCGGCCTTCGTCACGCGCGCGCCGCGCTGGATCAGGATCTGGCCCTGCTCGATCACGGGCGGCGGCACCGCATCGATTGCGCGGGTGCGGGCCAGGGCAGTTTCAGACGCCGAGACGCGCATGTTCGGCGTGGCCGCCTGGCGTTCCACCGCCGTCAGGAAGTAGGTCTCGGACGCCTGACTGAGCCCCAGGGACTCCACCGCGAGCGAGAGCGCGTCGCGCTGGGCGGCGATCTGCGACGATTGGTAGTTGGCCTGCTGCAGTACCCGTGACGCCACCGCGGATGCCAGGTGTTGCAGGTTCGTGAGCTCCTGCGGCGTGAGCTTCAGGATCTCGGTGATGTCGGCCTGCGGCAGCGAGATGTCCACCTGCTCCGTCCAGGCGGCCTGCGCCGCGGAGGGCGAGGTGTTCTTGGGCAGGGTCTGCTGCAGGGTCTGGACCGTCGTGAAGACGCCGGTGATCTTGTTCTCCATGTTGGGCAGGGCCTTCTGGTCGGTGACGTAGATCGGCTGCACCGCGCGCACGGCCTGCTGCTTGAGCTCCTGGTAGAGGGGCTGGTTGAGTTCCCGGCGCGGCGCATAGATGTCCCGCGGCGCGACCTCTCCCGCGTGCAGCGAGACCTGCCCTGTGAAGAGGCCGCTCAGCAACAGGAGGGTCATCGCGATGAAGCCGCCCAGGATCCAACCCAGCCTGCGGTGCCCTACCGCCTGATACCAGAGGGTCAGACGGCGCGCCATAGGTTCATCTCTCCTGCCTTAAGGGGACTGGGCCTTGAGTTCGTACGCCTTGATGATCTTCTGCACGAGCTCGTGGCGGACGACGTCGCGGTCATCCAGAAAGACGAAGGCGATGCCCTCGATGTCGCGCAGCAGGTGCGCCGCTTCCTCGAGTCCCGAGAACTGGCCGCGCGGCAGGTCCACCTGGGTCACGTCGCCGGTGATCACGGCCTTCGAACCGAAGCCCATCCGTGTCAGGAACATCTTCATCTGCTCCGGCGTGGTGTTCTGGGCCTCGTCGAGGATGATGAAGGAGTCGTCGAGCGTGCGTCCGCGCATGTAGGCGAGTGGCGCGATCTCGAGTACCGCCCGCTCGCGCAGGCGATCCACCTGCTCCATGCCGAGAATGTCGAACAGGGCGTCGTAGAGCGGCCGCAGATACGGGTCCACCTTGTCCTGCAAATCGCCGGGCAGGAAGCCGAGCTTCTCGCCCGCCTCGACCGCCGGCCGCGTCAGGATGATGCGCTGCACCTGCCTCGCTTTGAGCGCGGCCACCGCCATCGCCATCGCCAGATAGGTCTTGCCGGTGCCGGCGGGGCCGATGCCGAAGGCGATGTCGTGGGTGCGGATCGCCTCGACGTAGGTGCCCTGTCCGGAGGTTTTGGGTCGGATGCCACGGCCGCGCGTCGTGACGACGATGGCCCCTTGCGGCTCGTTGCCGCCCTCCCGCCGCGCGCTGCGGATCGCCTGGCGCACGTCGCCGATACCGATCGGGCCGCCGCCGGCCGCCTGCTCCAGAAGCTCGGCGAAGACGCGCAGCACTGCCTCTCTGTCCGCCGCGGCGCCACCGATCAGCACGGCGTTGCCTCGGCTCGCGATCTCGACGGGAAACGCCTCCTGGATCAAGCGAAGGTTCTCATCCAGGTGACCGAAGAGCTGCTCCGCGGCGCGGTTGTCCGCCACCTCGAAGCGGCTCTGGAAACGCTCATCACTCAATCTCTGGTTCTGCCCCCTGCCTTGGCCTGCGCGATATCGGTCTCGGCCTCGATATAAACCTCCGCCTGGAGGTTGCCGCCGATCCGTCGCACTTGCGTGCGGAGCGACAGAAGCTGCGCTGCCGGCATGCTGCGCTTCATCGCCGCGAGAGCCATGGAGGTCGCGCGCAGTTCGGCATATGTCTTGGTCCGCTCCACCTTGAGCGTACGCAATTCGACATATGTATAGCGGGCCACTTCGACGGACCCGATGGGAATCCTCCAGATGGCAACCTCGCGCCTGGCCTGCCGGAAGGGCTCCCGCGGCCCCAGCGGCGTCCATTTTCGCCCCCCGAACCACGATATATACCAGCGCGTCGCCTGCCGTCCGCTCGCATACGTGCGGTCGGAGCGCACGGGGAACGTGAAGTCGAGTCGCCGCCAGATCCGCGCGAACACCTGGCCCCGGCTCTCGCCCTGGTTCGGCGCCACCAGCGGTTCGCCGCGGACCACGGTGTCGCCCGCCTTGACGAGCGGTTGGCCGCGCAGCACCACGACCCGCGTGATATAGCCGCGCTCGGACGCGAACAGGGCTCCGCTGGCCGGTACCGGCATGGCCTGCGGCGGCTTCAGGGCAGGCGCCGCGTAGATCACGGCGCGCACCCCGTCGACGCGCACGGCGGCGAAGATCAGCCCGGGCACCGAAAGCTCGATCCTCTGTCCCAGGCGGAAGGGATCGAGTGCGGCGCGGGGGACACCCTGGCGCAGGCCAAGCTGCTTGGCCGCGGCGAGGATCCTGGCCTTCGGAATGCCCTGCGGCCCGATGACCGCGATCTGCCAGACGTAGCTCGACGCTACGAGATAGAGCAGGAATGCCGCGATGGGCCAGGCGGCCCGCCAGGGCCTGCGCCGCAAGGAGCGCAGGATGAGCGGCCAGCCGCCGTAGCCGAGCAGCAGCAGCCGGCCGCGCCCGGCTAGCTCCCGGCGCAGCGGCGAGAGACCGCTGAGCGGCACATCGAACTCCAGGCCGTCCGCATGCTGCTTGATGCGGCGGGCCGGGATGCCGCTCGCCGCGATCGCCTGCCAGAGCTGCTCGGTGCGGCCGCGGTAGCGCAGCCGCAGCCAGATGCCCTCAGCCACGCTGGTAGCGCATACCCTCGATGCGCCCGGTGACGAGGATGGCGTCGCGATCGACCGCGCCCACCGTAAGTTCCTGGCCCCAGATCTCGAGCGGACCGATGCGCGTCGCCACGATCGCGACGCCGTCCTTGAACGAACGTACCCCGAGGTGATTCTCGATGAGCACCTGCAGGTTGCCGATGCAGCGAAGCTGCGGCAGATCGAGGCTCGCCGCCTCGGGCAGGTCAAGCCAGCGTCCCAGGCCGAGACGCAGGTCGGCCATGGCAGAGGCCCCCCTTGCCCACCGTCTCCATGCAGGCTATGCCGTGCCATCGCGAGCCATGTCCTGGCGATGGCGGCGACAAAAGCCCTAGAATGGTGGACGGCGGTCAGCCGCCGAATGCATCGATGGGAGGTAAAGATGATGCGCAAGTTTCCGCCGATCGCCCCCGTCGCGGCGAAGGGCCCGCTCGGCGTCGTCCAGTTGCCGCGCCTTTGGAGCAAGGTGCTCTTGGACAAGCAGGGCCTGCTGGCCGACGGCTACTACCCATGCGGCCAGGGCTTCGACAAGGTCGTGCTCGAGGGACTCGGCCTCGACCGCGAAGAGGTGCTCGCGTACCTCACCACCGAGATGCCGACCTACGCCCAGTTCGAGGCATGGGTGGTCGGAAAGCTCGGCGGCCACGTGCCGCAGGAGAAGATCGACCAGGTGAACGACTACATCCTCGGCCGCGAGTTCCCCGAGGAGCGCGCCCAGGTCATCCTGGAGAACTGCGGCTTCCCGAAGGACGCCGGCATCCGCCACGGCGCCGTTCTGAACCAGCTCGATGACTGGCAGGAGTTCCACCGCTACCTGACCGAGGCGTGAGCGGTGAGCGCCGCCGGATCATCGCCGCGGCTGCACGGGGTCCTTTCGGACCTGCGCCGCGTGCAGGATCTCTGCGCTGAGATCCGGATACCCAGGCGGCGCTTCCATGTCGTGGCCGATGGGCCTCTGGAGGCGCGGTGGCCGGCTCGTTGCCTGGCCTGGTCCGGCGGCCTGGACCTCTCCTTGGCTTTTTGCGCCCGGAGGACGAGGATCCCCGGGTGGTCTTCGCTATCAGCCCCGTATTCGGCGGGCGGTCGCCATCGGCGCTCCATGCGCTGGGGCCTCGGGCAGGCCACGTGGATGCCCGACAGGCTCCCCGGGGACCCCGCAGGCTCTCCCTGGGGATCGGCTTTTTCTCCGTCGGACGTGGCGTCCCCCTGTATGAAGGCTGGGACTCGGGAGGCGGGAGCGGTGCAGTGGCGGGCTGAGACCTTTCAAGACCGCGCGTTTTCATCGGAGGAGTTGCGCGGCGCCTCCCTCCAGGACTGCCGGTTCGAGCGCTGCGACTTCACGGACACCAGCTGGTCCGAGACGGCCGTCTCGGGATGCACGTTCGCGGGCTGCAAGTTTTGGGGTGCCGACCTCAACGGCCTCTCGGCGGAGGGCTGCAGCTTTCTGGGCTGCGACTTCCGCGGGGCGACCGCGCTGCTCCATGGCGTCCTGCGAGACTGCCGCCTGACGGGCAGTTCCTTTGGCGAGGCCAAGATTCCAGGCCTCGAGATCGACGGCGGCGACTGGTCGCTGACGTCGCTTAGGGGACTGGATCTCAGGCGCCGCAAGCTCGCCGGAGTGCGCTTGCGCGAGGCGGATCTCTCGCTTTCAAACCTGGAGCGGGCAGACCTGCGCAAAGCGGATCTCAGACAGGCCGTGCTGGCCGGCGCGAGGCTGCGCGGCGCGGACCTGCGCGGAGCGAACCTCGAGGGCGTCGATCTCAGCCATCTCGACCTGACGGGCGTCAAGCTCGACCTTGACGGGGCCGTGGCTCTCGCACGCGCCCTCGGCGCGATACTCGACTAGCGTTCCTGCTGTCTGGCTTGACGCCCCATTCGCCTTGCCCTGGGTTTGCCAGACACAGCTGAGTCGTCCAAACGCGCGGCAGCGTGTGCACTCTTTTGGCTTCGAGACTTCCGTATAGCTTCCGTTGCCGAGGCTCACGGCGCGGGCCAGAGTCACCCCTGCCTCAACGCCGCAGGGCCACCAGGACCTCGTAGACGTACCGCCAGGCCAGCCGTCCCTGGTAACGCCGATCGATCAGCGACGCGAGGTCGCCGAGAAAGCCCTCGCGGGCCTCGGGTTCCATGCCGAGCATCAGCGAGTCGGTGCGGAGCATACCGATGTAGGACTCCGTGGTGAACCGTCGAACGGCCTCGGAGCGATGCCGTTCGACCGCCACGAAGTCCGGGCAGTCCTCGAGTTCCGGGTAGACGGGAGAGATTTGGGTTGCCGTCGGCGGCAGCCAGGTGGGATCGTCGCTCAGTCCCCAGCGGGTGTAGCACTGGTTCGTGTCCTTGAAGAAGCCGGGATCCCCGCCCAGCACGTGGTGCGGGTGGATGACGGCCAGTCTGCCGCCGGGGCGCAGGGCCGCCGCCGCCTTGACGAGGCGCACGTCGGGGTCGAGCCAGTGGAAGGCGTTCGCGCACACCACCGCGTCGAACGGCGTCTTGGGAAGCTCCCACTCCTCGAAGGCGGCCACCTCGACGCGGGCCCTGGAGAACGCGGCGAGCCGGCGGCGGGCGATCTGCGCCAGGTCCGGCCCCAGTTCGACCGCCACGAGCTCCACGCCGTGCTCGGCGAGCGGGACGCTGAGCTGGCCCGTGCCGCAGCCGATCTCGAGCACCCGGCTGCCGGCGCCGAGCTGCGCTGCTTGCACGACCCCTGCCACAACCGCGTCCGGATAACCGGGGCGATACCGCTCATAGAGCTCCGCCACCGCGTTGAAGGATTCCCGCTTGCGGCGCGGATCCCGGTCCTGCAAGGGATTCCCTCCTCGTCGGCCGGGGACGGCGCGGCGGACGCACGAAAAAAGGGGTCCGGCCGCTCGAACGTCCGGATCCCCATCGCATCTAGCAGGCCGTGTTACAAGGTGTTGCCCCGGTCGTCCGAAGGAGTGGGTCAGCGGCAGATCGGGAGCAACGCTGTCGGTATCTGGGGGAAGAGGTGGTCAGCTGGGCTGAAGGCTGATGGTGTAGA
>JAJYSZ010000011.1 GCA_021793315.1 Bacillota bacterium
GGGTACGAACGTCTACGTGCCGGCCTCCCAGGCCGACCAGGCGCGGGTGGATCTTGCAACGCAGGGGCTGCCCGCCCAAGGCTTCGAGGGCTACTCGGGCGTGCTCTCGAGTTCCGGCCTTGGCATGACCGACCAGCAGTTCAACCTCGCGACCCAGAATGCCCTGCAGAACGACCTCGCCCAGACGGTGGAGTCCATCTCGGGCGTCGCCAAGGCGAACGTGCTCTTGCAGCCCGCACAGCAGTCCGTGTTCGTCGACCAGCCGCAGTCCCAGGCGACGGCTGCCGTCTTCGTCGACCTCGAGCCGGGCATCAGCCTGACGCCCAGCCAGGTGTTGGGCATCGAGGAGCTGGTTGCGCACTCGGTGCAGGGGCTGGGGGTGGACCACGTCTCGGTGGTCGACCAGAACGGCGATCCCCTGACCGCCGCGAGCACCGCGGACCCCTCGCCAGGCACCGGCGGCGGCGCCAGCGGCGAGATGGCCCTGCAGCGCCAGTTCGAGCAGAACCTGAACGAACAGCTGACGGCGCTCTTGCAGCCGATCGTCGGCGCGGGCAACGTGGTGGTGCAGGCGAGCGCCACCCTCGACACGACGCAGACGAAGACGCAGTCGAGCGTCGTGCAGCCGCTGGCCGCAGGCCAGGGCGTCCCGGTCTCGAACCACACGATCAAGGAGACATTCACCGGCACGGGCGCGGCGCCGGCGGTCTCCGGTTCGACCTCCACGCCGACCTACCCCTCCGGCTCGACCTCGGGCCAGAACAACCTCAACTACACCGACTCGACGATCAACTACCAGGTCTCGCACATCAATCAGACGATCACCTCCCAGCCGTTCACGCTCAAGGGACTGACGGTGTCGGTGATGCTGAACTCGACGGCCTATCACCTGACGACGCAGAACCGCAAAGCCCTCCAGCAGCTGATCGGCACGGCGGTCGGCTACACGACGGCCAAGCTGACGCAAAGCGACGTCACGATCTTCTCGGCCCCGTTCCAGAAGGCCAAGGTGCCGGTCTTCCCGACCTCCACCCTGCCGGCGTCCCCGACGATGCTGGCGGCGGGGGCCGGTGCGCTCGTCCTGCTCGTGGTACTCGCATTCATGCTGCTGCGCAGGCGTGGGCGCGGAAGGCACCCTGCCCCGAGAGTGCAGCGGCAGCCTCTCCAACCGGCGCCAGAACCGTTGGCGCCCTTGGCGCCAGACCCGACGCGCCTGGTGATGGACCGCGTCAAGGAACTCGTACAGCACGATCCTGAAGAAGCGGCCAACTTGGTGCGCACGTGGCTGCGCGAGGACACGAGGCGTAGATAAGGAGGCCTGTGGCGGAGCTACGGGGCGCAGGATGGGCCTGGGTGAACGAGATGGCCGGAAATCGCCCGTAAGGGGAGTTCGTGCGGCGCGGGAACGCGCGATAAGGAAGATAGAGGGATCGGTGTGAACGAGGAGGTGGGTAAGGTGAAGGTGGACGAGGTGTCGGGCATCCCGGAGGTACCGCAGGTCCGGCAGGGACAGGCGGCGCGGGAAGCCGAGCTGCAGCGGCAGAATGTGCAGCCGCCGACGCCGCCCGACCAGGTGGAGATCTCGCAGGCGGCCCGCTTCGCGGCCGCTCCTGATCAGGCGGCCCGCATCGAGAAGCTGAAGGCCGAGGTGCAGAAGGGCATCACGGTGCAGCCCGACAAGATCGCTTCGGCTCTCGTCAGCCAGGGAGTCGTGCGTTGACGGGCGATGGAGATCTCAGGGCCGCGATCGGGCTCTATGAGGACCTTTCGGCGCTTCTCGACCAGATCAAGGCCGCGGTCATCGGCGCGGACTCGGAGACGTTGTCCGAACTCGTTCTGCGGCAAGAGGAACTGCTCAGACGCGTCGCGGATCTCAGGTTGCCGACATCGGCGGCGCCGGAACTCGCGCAAGAACTGGAGCGTGCGGCAGCGGATGCGTTGCGGCGCAACACGCAGAACGGAATTCTTCTTCGCGAACAGCTGGCACTCATCCAAGTGACGATGAAGGCGATCCTTGGCGAAGGCAGTGCGGTGAACCGACTGGCCTGATCGCCGGGGTTCTGAAAGGGGGAACCCAGGTTGCCGTCGGCGTTTTTCGGCCTCGACATCGCCAATACTGCCTTGAGCGCCGCACAGACCCTGATGGATGTCGCTGGCCAGAACATCGCCAACGATGCGACGCCTGGTTATTCCCAGCAGGTGGCGAGCCTCGTGGCAACACCGCCATATGCCCAACCCGATATGGGGGGCCTTTACACCCCGCAGCTCGGCACCGGCGTCGAAGTGCAGTCGGTGAACCGGGTGCGAGCGAACTATTTGGATGGACTTTTCCGCACGACGCAGAGCGACGAGAGCTACTACTCGACGCGCTCCAACTATCTGCAGGCTCTGCAGAGCGTCTTGAACGAGCCGGGCTCCAACGGGCTGTCGTCCACCGTGAACCGCTTCTTCTCGGACTATCAGACGCTTTCCCAGAACCCCCAGAGTTCTGCCGCGCGCACCGTGGTACAGCAAGACGGCGAAGCGCTGGCGGCCCAGATCCAGCAGATCTATCAGGGGCTGCAGAACGTTGGCCAGCAGGCGCAGAGCCAGGCCACGCTGGATGTGCAGACGGTGAACTCGGATCTGCAGCAGCTCGCGAATCTCAACACGACGATCTCGCAGGCGCAGGCGATCGGCCAGCAGCCGAACGATCTCCTGGACCAGCGGGACAACCTCCTGGACAGCCTATCGAAGCTCATCAACATCAACGTGTCGACGCAGTCTACCAAGGTTGGCTCCTATGTCACGTCGCAGGTGACAGTGACGACGCCCGCAAGCGGTGGGGGCGCTGTCACTCTCGTAGACGGCGGCCAGTATGGGTCGATCAGCCTGACGCCAGCTGGTTCCGGTCCCCAGTTCACCCTTAACGCGACAGATGCAGTGACGGGTCCGGTATCGCCTGCGCCGACGATCGCACCGACCGGCGGTACGATCGGCGCCGCCTATCAGCTCGTGAACCAGGACCTGAACCCGACGCCATCTTCCGGGGCCAGTCTGATGAGTGAGTTCAACTCCGCCGTGCTGAGCCTCGTGAATGGCATCAACACGGTGCAGATGCAAGGTGTCTACCCCGTCTACGCGAGCGGTAGCACGACTCCGTCCTCTTGGGCGAACGGGCAGGCGTTCTTCGTGTCGCCGACGAACGCAACGGGTACTTTGACGACCTCGGACGTCCCTGGCCTGGAAGTGAACCCGGCCATTCAGAACGACATCAGCCAGATCACGACCACGACGCAGCCGAATCCGGCCGTGGGCGACAACTCCAACGCCATCGCGATGGCCGACCTCGGCCAAGGGCAGCAGGGGCCGGTCCAGGCCTATGCGGCGTTTGTCTCGGACATGGGCGCGTCTGTCGACCTCTCGCAGAACCTCCAGAGCACGTCCGATTCGCTGCTCAATCAGATTACATCGCAGCGTGAGCAGACGTCTGGTGTCTCGATCAATGAGCAGATGACCAATCTCGTTCAAGCGCAGAGCATGTACACGGCTGCCGCCAAGGTCGCGGAAGCCATGGACAGTTCTCTCCAGTCCCTGCTCAGCGCGATTCAGCCGTAGGACGACGCAGACCCGGATCATTCGACGGGGAGGGAGAACCGGTGCGCATCACGGATCAGATGATGTATCAAAGCCTCACACAAAGCATTGACCAGGCCCAGGCCGCTTACGTTCGCACTCAGGAAGAGGCAAGCTCCGGCGTCTCCATCTCGCAGCCGTCGGACAATCCGGCAGGCACGGCGGTCGTTCTCCAGCTGACGTCTGCGCAGCAGCAGGTGACTTCCTGGCAAGGCAATGCGCAGGTTGCGCAAAGCAAGATGCAAACGGCGGACCAGGCCGTGTCGCAGATCCAGAGCGTCATTACCTCAGCACAGTCGCTGGCTGAGCAGGGTACGTCCGGAAGCATGACAGCCCAGGACCTCACGGACCTGTCGCAAAAGGCGGTCTCCCTGGTTCAGCAGACGCAGAGCCTGGCCAATACGCAATATGCCGGGGAGTACGTATTCTCCGGCGTAGCGCAGCAGCCGCCCGTCATAAGTGGGGCGTACAATCCAGGGGCAACCTCCGCGCCGCAGTCCATGGAAATCGGGCAAGGTATCAAGGTGCAGACTACGGTGGATGGAAACCAAGCCTTCAACACCGCGCCGGCGAGCACGCCAAGCGACTGGAGCACCTACCATTCGTCGCAGGCTACCCTCCTGAACGTGCTGTCGGCCCTGCAGTCCGATCTTGCGAGCGGCAACACGTCCGCGGTGGAGGCAGACCTCGGCGCTTTGCAGGCACAAGGCGACAACATCTCCAGCCTGCGCGCGGATTTGGGCGCCAATATGGAGCAGGTGCAGGCAGCGGTTTCGCAGCTGACGACCATGAGTTCCACGCTCCAGATCGAGCAGGGCAACGTGGAAAACGTGGACATGACGAAGATCCTCACCCAGCTTACGGCGCAGCAGACGGCCTACCAGGCGGCTGTGGCGGCTGGGGCCAACATGAAGCTACCCACGCTGGCCAGCTACTTGAGTTGAGGAAACGGAAGGAGCCGCACCCGCCCGGTGCGGCTCCTCGCCAGCTGATCAGAACTTCCCGTTGAGTAAGCGGCCCGCAGCGTCCTGCCTCCTGCCGAAGTTGCGCAGCAGCGCACCCGTGATCCGGTGCTTGGTCGCGAGCTGGGCCGACACAAGATCGAGTTCCTCCAGGACATGCCTCACAACCGGCGTATCCGCCTGCTCGGGCGCAAGCCGGCCCAACAGCGCATCCGCAGCGCAGTGTGCCGTCCTGAAGGCCGACCAGTCGCCTTTTTCGAGCGCCGCCTTCTCCTGCTCGACCAGAGCGGCAAGGTCGGCGACATCCTGGCTAGGCATGGGCCGAACCACCGGAACCGATCCAGGCAGCCATCAGCAGTTCATCAACTTGGTGGCCGTCGATCACGTATTGACCCTTGCGCACAGCCTCCACCTCGTAGCCGCTGTCCTCGAACAGGGCGCGCCCCGCGGCGTTGGTCGCCAGAACGCTGAGGGTGAGCTTGCGCACCCCGACCACCTGTGCCCAATTGCGCATTGCGGCCATAAGCGCCTTGCCGACAGTTTGGCGGCGAGCGGACCTGTCCACCACGATGGCCATCGACGACACATGCAGGAGAGACTCCGTGGTGCCGCGCGAGGCATAGAGATAGCCGACCAGGTCGTCCCCGTGGAACGCGGTGAGCATCAGGTGGACGAGTGGGTCGGCGGAGGCGGCGAACTGGGCCTGTGTGTCGACGGTCAGGGGGAAGCGGTCGACGCCAAGGGAGCGGTCTTCTTCCGCCACCTTGTTCACCAGAGCGACAATCTGCTCGGCGTCCTCCGGGCGAGCGCTGCGGACTGTGGGCGTAAACATGGGCTAACCTCCGCTTGAGCTGGAGCTTGAACTGGAGGAACCACCGCTGCCGTTGTTCAGCATGGCGGTGAGTAGGCCGGACAGCTGGTCTTTCTGCGACGTCACCGCGATCAGCGCCTGCATCTCCTGATTGAACTGGTCCTGCAAGGCGTTCTGCTGAATGGTGATGAGGCCCTGCTCCTGAGTCTCCTCGTTCGTCAGGTCCGAGATCTGGCTTTGGATGTTGGTCTGAACACCGGCAATTACCCCGGTGCTGGTGTCGCCAAGGTTATTGAGGACCGTCTTCAGCTGCGTGGCCACTCCGCCCGAGCCGGTGAAGATGGCCTGAAGTGCTTGCGCGTTGGAGGTAGCGGCCGACTGAAAGGTACTGGCCGAGAACGCGAGCTGGGTTGTGTTGTCCGACTGAAGGTTGATGGTGATGCCCGCATCCGCGATACTCTGGTACCCGACCGGGGCCGACGAATTCGTTGCCAACAGGGCCGAGTTGATCTGCTGCATGATGCCGTCGGCTGTCGGGTCCCCTTGGAGGATCGCACCCTTGCCTGTAGCCTTGTTGATGGCAGACTGGAGTGCGTTGTAGTCGCTGATGAATTGGTTCAGGGCAGATTGGGCCTGACTTGTGGAGGTCGAGACAGTGACGGTGGTCGAGCCGGCCCCCTGCAGGTTCAGCGTAAGGCCCGGGACGGCCACGGAGTCTGTGCCGGTCGTGCTGGATGTTTGCACGCCGTTTACGGTGTAGACCCAGGACTTGCCCGTGTTAGGCTGCTCCACCATTCCGAGTCCGCTCGACCCCGTACCCTTCAGGATGTTGCTCGGGTCGCTGATGTTGAGTGCCTCGTACTGAGTGGAATCCAAGGCCAGATAGTAGGAAGTGACGCCATTGTTGGTGCCGGTCATGACGGTGGCAGTCGCGCCAGCGGAGGCGGCGTTGATCTTGGCAGCGATGGAAGTCAAGCTGTCCGTTGACGTGACGTTGATGGAGGAGCCGTTGATCGTGAAGGTTCCCTGGAGATTCAGAGCACTGCTGGATGATGCCTCCGACTGACCAAGCCACTGATCGTAGGCGCCCTGCGTGGTCACGTCGACGTTGTACGTGCCGGCACTGGCGGTCGAGGATGCACTTGCGTCGACTACGCCTGTGGGCGAGACCGACGCGGAAGGTGACGACCACGTCGTTGCGGTGGAGAGGGCGCTTGCATCGCTGGCGAGAGCATTGACATCCGCTTGAATACCGGACCAAGTTTGCGAGACCTGAGTAAAGTTTGAAATCTCATTTGTAAGGGTTTGGATAGGTTGCTCGAGCGCGGTCTCCTCCTCCTGCTGCAGCTGTGACAAGCCAGTAAGGTTCAACCCAGGATAGAGAGCCTGCAGCAACTGCGGGTTGTTCAGCAGACTGCCGAGGGGCGAGGCACCACTGCTCACTTGGAGTCACCTCCTTGGGAGACACCTTCGAATCCATCTCGCAGATTGCCCAGCACCAAGGCGACACCGTCGATCGCTTCCCCGTCGTGAGAGATGTTTGCCTTGCCCAAGGTGATTTCGCACCAAGAAAAGAGATCCTTCAGGTTCTGCCCAACTTCTTCTGTACTGTCCCAATTTGCGCTGCGCAACTGCACCAGCACCTGCTGCGCCGACACAAAGTGTTTGTTTGAGGTAGCCAGGTCTTGCGCTGCAAGGGCACGGCGCCCCACCAAGATCGAATCTACCAGCACCCGAAGCAGCGTGCCCATGGATGCGCTGTCCGAAGTGGCCTCTCGTTGAATCCGCCGATACGCTTCGATTCCGCTTTTCATGCGATCACCCTTATATGAGATGGGGCACTGGGTGCAGGGCGTGGGCCCGTGCACCCAGTACTAGGACGCCGGTTGGGCCTCTACGGGATGAGCTTCAGGAGCGCCTGCGGCATGGCGTTGGCCTGAGCCAGCATACCGACACCGGCCTGCTGCAGGATCTGGTCACGCGTCAGGTTTGACATGCCCGACGCGATGTCCGCGTCCATGATCTGCGCGCGCGCCGCCGTCAGGTTCTGCGACGAGGCCTGCAGGTCCGACGCGGCGAACTGAAGGCGGTTCTGGTAGGCGCCGATCGTGGCGCGCTGGTTCGAGACCGTGTTGATGGCGTTGCCCAGCACAGTCAAGGCAGCCTGTGCGTCCGCCTGCGTTGTGATGTCGATGCCGGTGGTCGCCTGGGCGTTGCCTGTACCGTTCGTGTAGGTGTTGGCTGAGCTGCCGCTCTGTGCAAGGGTAAATGCGGTAGCGGTCAGCGCGGTCGGGGCAGCTGGCGCGATCGCGGTGGCGGGGCTCGTGTAGGCTTGGGTCGTGTAGCTGTTGGACGTCTCGCCAGCAGCGGTTCCCTGCACCGCGAAGGAGAGAGCCCCACTGCCAACGGAGACGCTCTCCACCGTACCGGTTGCGATTGCACCCTTGACCGTGGTTGTGCCTGCAGCGGCGCCAGTCAGCGAGAAGTTGGTCGATGTCGGGTTCACGGTGAACTGCAGTGTGTCGCCAGCGGTCGCGGCCGCGAGCGTGAGGGTCATGGCACTGCCGTTCAGCATGACGTTGTTGAAGGCCAAACTGCTGGTGGAGGCCGTGTACTGGGTGGAGGTGCCCGAGGCGCCGTCCGTGACGGCGATTGTGGTGTTGCCGCCGGAGACCGAGGAGACCACCTGCACCGACGCGGTGTCCGCGGTCGACGCGTTGTAGGAACCGGCGAGGGTCTTGAAGTCGGCGGTCGTGCCGCCGATGCTGGACAGGTTCCACGGTGTGACGGTCGCAGCCAGGGAGTAGGTGCCGACCGGTACACCAGCGGCGTTGACCGTCTGGCCACCAGCCAGGCCACCGGCTTCAGCGACTTGTCCGGCGGTACTGACAGTGCCGTTCAAGCCTGTGACACCCAGCGAATACGCGTCAGCCGCGGCGATGCCTACCTGCAGGGCCTGGTTCTGGTCGGCGCCGATCTGGATGGACTGTCCCTGGAAGTTGCCACCCAGAAGGTTCAAGGTGTTGAAGTTCGTGTCGTTGGTGACCTGCGAGATCTGCTGAGTGTACTGGTTCATCTCAGCCTGCAAGGCGCCCAGGTCTGTCGAGTTGTTGGTGCCCGTGGCGGCCTGTGAGGCCAAAGACCGCATGGACTGCAGGATGCTCTGGATCTGTCCCAAGGCGCTGTCGGCGGTCTGGAACAGGTTGATGCCTGTCTGAGCGTTCTGGTAGGCCTGGTTCATGCCGCTGACTTCGCTCTGCATCTGCTGCGCGATTGCGAGGCCAGCCGGGTTGTCCGCGGCCGAGTTAATCTTCAGACCTGAAGACAACTGACCGAGGACATTCGTCATGTCGTTCTGCGTGTTGCTGAGGTTCAGCCACGCATTCATGGCGGCGACGTTCGTGTTTACGAACATGTCCTTCCCGCGCCCTCCGACGCGGATTTCCCTTCCCTTCCTTGATGATCTCGCTCCCCCGTCGAGGAGCATCTGGAGGGTGAACCCTCTAGAGGTTCTACCTGTCCTATCGGTCGTGGTCGGAAGATCTGGAGAAGCGAAATGCCGCCAATAGTGGCCTAGCTTCCCTATGAAGGGCGTCCATCTTGCGCTAGCGGCCTCATTCTGCCGGAAAGCTCGCCTTTGCTCCCGTTTGGTGCACTAAAGCTTGCGCATAGCCTGCAGTCGCTTGCGTTCCTGGCGCAATACGTAGGCGATGACGCGGTCCTGGTCCATCTCCTTGATCTCCATGAAGTCGCAACCGATCAGCCGGCCCCCCTGTGGCGACTCTCCCGAGCGCACGACGTACATGGTGAGAGGGATCGGGGCACCGGTCTCGAGGAAGAGCGTCGCGGAGACGATGTCCTGCTTCATGATGCCGGTGGCCGGCGGGCAGTGGGCGAGGAGGCCGCAACCGGAAAGGTCGACCGCCCGGCAGGCCGTCTCGCCAATGATGAGAGGCAGATCCACCGGCGTGCGGTGGAAGCGCCGCTTGGCGAAGCGCTCGATCATCAAAGGTTGGCGCGCGGTGACGCTGCCTTCAGCCGCCGACAGGACGTCCAGCTCGGCCACGAAGGTTGCCGTGTCGGCGTCGACGCGGGCGATGATGTGGCTGCCTGCCGGGAAGGGGACGCCGCGCCACCGCCTGCCGAGAGGGACGAACGTGAGCGTGCGCCCGTCCTGAGATGCGAGTTTTGCCGGCAGCACCACCGGGCCGTCGGGAGTGGCGCGCTCGAGGGAAACCTCGGCACCGACCGGAAACTCATGCGACTCTTCCAAACTTGCGGCCCCCCGCTGAGGATGCTTTCAGAGGGATCATGTGACTTCGCAGGATAAAGTCTTTGGGTAGAGAATCAGGACCGAAGTTCTTAGCCGGATCTCGCGCCCACGGTAGCAGATGGGCTAAAGTGGTTACAAGCGAGAAAGGTACATTAGGACCTATTCGACGCAGACCTCCCCATTCATGCTGCATTAACGGCGATGGCCGCTGGATCGGAGGCGATGACGATATGGCCGAAGATCCCATGCTGAGCCAGGCAGAGATCGATGCTCTGCTGCGTTCGCTGCAGGAGGAAGCACCGCAGCCGGACGCACCGGCGCAGGAGGCCGCGACCGCCGTCACGCAGACGTCCGCCCTGGCCAGGCCCAGGGCAGCGGTGCCGGCGCACGCCGCCTATGACCTGCCGCCGGGGTTCGGCCTTCTGCTCGGCGTGCAGGTTGCGCTGTCCGTGGAGATCGGCAGCACGGTGCTGGAGCTTGGGGAACTGCTGCAGCTCGGGCGCTCCTCGCTGATCGTGCTGAACGGCCGCGTCGACGCCCCCCTGATTCTGCGGATCAACGGCGTGCCCTTCGCCGAGGGCGTCGTCGTCGAGACGAACGGCCGGTACGGTCTGCGCATCACGGAACTTTTGCAGCCCGAGGAAGGAGCTAAGGCCTCTTGAACGTCGAGTGGATCAACCCGTTCATCCGCGCCGCAAACCATGTGCTTGGCGAGACTGTTTCCTTCAGCCCCGCGGAGCTTGGCCAGCTTCAGGTGGAGGAGATACCCTACACTACGCAGGACGTCACCTGCATGCTCGGAGTGTCGGGCGTTCTGTCGGGCTCGGTGCTCTTGGGCATGCCGGAAGCCGTGGCGACGGTCATCATCGAGCGGATGGTCGGCCAGCCCACACCCGTGTCGGACGCTCTTGGAGAGTCCGCCCTGGGCGAGGTCGTCAACATGATCTCAGGTTCGGCCCTGCGCTTCCTCGAAAGCGCCGGCTACACCTGCACCATCACCCCGCCTGTCGTGATCCGCGGCCGGGGCGCCGTCATCTCCACCGCGGCCAAGAAGCGGCTCGTCGTGCCCATGCGCTATGGCGACGCCCTGATGCATCTCGCCGTTTCGCTGCAGCAGGGCTGAGGAGGACTACCCGATGAGGCGCATGCGTCTAGGCGAGGGAGCCGTCGGCTATACGCTCGCAGACCCCCCGACCGACGCCACCGGACGGCCGCTCGCGCCGCGCGGCACCGTAATCGACGAGGAACTCCAGAGGCGTCTGCGGGCAGCGGGCGTCCACATAGTCTTTGTCGATGACGCCGCCTTCCAGGATCTTCAGTACTCTTCGCTGGTCTCCCCGCCGACGCTCCGCCTGGCGGCCGCCGTGTACCGCGAGGCCAGAGAGCGCCTGCAGTCGCGCCCCAACGAACCCCTGCCCTACGTGCCCTTCCTGCACCTGGCGCAGGCGGTGATCCAGGATTCCTTCGATACGCCGCTCGACATGGCCGCCGTGCTGCACCCGCAAAACCAGGCACAGCGCGACGAGATCCATGCCCTGAATCGCGCCAGCCTCGCGGTGCGGCTGGCGCATGCCATGCGTCTGCCGCGCTACGCGAACGACCTCGCCGCCGGGGGCCTCGCCTGTGACCTCGGCATGATGCTGGTGCCGTCGGAGATCCGGTGGCGCCAGGGGGATCTTTCCTCGGCGGACATGGAGGCCCTGCATGCCCACATCGGCTCCGGGCTGCGCCTGGTCGAGGGGAGAGAGGGCTGGACGGCCGTGACGCGCGCCGCGATCGCCCAGCACCACGAGCGGATGGACGGCAGCGGCTACCCGAACGCGCTGCGTGGCGAGGATATCCACCCGACGGCGCGCATCCTGGCGGTCTGCGACGTCTTTTCCGCCATGCTGCTGCCACGGCCCGACAGGGAGGTCCTCTCCCCGGAGGAGGCCCTGGCCGAAGTGGATGGGGCGGCTGGCAGCCTCTTCGACTACGACACGGTCGTCGCGTTCCACCACATGGTGCCGCCGTTTCCGGTCGGGACCGAGGTGGAACTCTCGACCGGTGAGCGGGCCGTGGTGCTGCGGGTGCCCGGCAGCCTCAAGGCCCGGCCGCTCGTCCGGGTGTTCATGGACCGAGACGGCAACCGGCTGTCCGAGTTCGCCGAGCTGGACCTCAGCCAGCGCGACATGCAGGCGACAACCATCTTGCGCGTGATCGCTTAGCTGAATCGGGGGGAAGAGGCAGTGGCCAAGATCCTGGTGGTGGACGACGCCATGTTCATGCGCAGCAGACTGCGCGGACTGCTCGAAGGAGCCGGGCACACCGTCGTGGAGGCGGCGAACGGCAAGGAGGCCGTCGAGACCTATGAGCGCGAGCGGCCGGCCCTTGTGCTGATGGACGTCACGATGCCGGAGATGGACGGGCTCGAGGCCCTGAAGCGCATTCGCCAGGGCACCCCTGCCGCGCGCGTGATCATGTGCTCCGCGCTCGGCCAACAGTCGATCGTGCTGGAAGCGATCAAGGCGGGAGCCAAGGACTTCATTGTCAAGCCATTCCGGCCGGAAAAGGTATTGGAGGCCGTCACCCGCCAGGTAGTGGGCTAGAGGAACTCGGACTTTTCTTATTCTTACGGTATAATTTGGTCGCCCAGGACGTGGTTATCGGGCGCCGGGGGTTGAAGCAATGAGCGACGGGGACCTGCAGTTTGTGCTCTTTGAGATCGAAGGCGTCCGCTACGGCGTGGAAGTGGAGAACGTTCTGGAAGTCATTACGCGCCCTGAGGTAAGCCAGGTGCCCTCCGCCCAGGACTTTGTCCAGGGCGTCATCAATCTGCGCGGCAAGGTCCTTCCCGTCATGGATCTCAGGCGGCGCTTCCGCCTGGGGGGCGATTCCACCCGGTCGACCCACATCGTCATCATGCAGCTGCACAGCGAGACGGCCGGCATTGCCGTGGACGGCGTGTCGCAGGTGGTGCGCATCCCGGTCGAGGCGATCGAGCCCCCTCCCGCCGCGATCTCCGGGCCGCAGGCGCGCTACGTCGTGGGCATCGCGAAACTCACGGGCTTCCTCGTCGTCCTGCTGGACCTCGCTCAGGCGTTCGAGGAATCGGACCTCGCCATCGAAGCCGGCCCCAAGGCAACCCTTGGAGCCAGTCACACGGCCACGCAGGGTCAAGCTGGGATGCGGGGGGCAGACCATGGCGAATGATCTCGGCTGGTCCTTGACCGAAGACGATCGGCAGCTGTTCCTTGCCGAAGCCGAGGAGCTCGTGCAGGTGCTCGAGTCCGGTGCGCTCGCGATGGAGCAGGGCGGCATCGCCGATGACACACTCCAGGCCATGTTCCGCGCCGCGCATACCCTGAAGGGCAATGCGGGCCTGATGGGTGAGCAGGGGCTCGCCGATCACATGCACCGTCTCGAGGCCCGCTTCGACGACCTCCGCGCGGGGCGTGTGGCGCTGACGCCCGCCATGATCCAGGCGGTGCTCTCCGGCATCGACACGATGCGGGATCTTCTGGCGATGTTCGCCCGCGGCGAGTCGCCCGCCGCGGCCCCCGAGGCGTCTTCCGCGTCGGACGTCGGGGCCGCGGCCGCCGAGGCGGAGATCGCTGACGACGTTGCGGTCATCGCGGGCCCGGCCGGGTCTGGCGGGCCGCGCTACCGCGTACGCCTCGAGGTCAGCGCGGATTGCCCCATGCCTGCCGTGCGCATCTTTCAGGCCTACCAGGCGCTCTCGCGGGCCGGCCGCATCGAGTCGAGCCAGCCTGGACAGGAGTCGCTGGCCCAGTTCCAGGGTCGTGCGGCCGAACTCCTTCTGGTGCTCGATTCCGCGGCTTCCCCGGGTTCCGGGACGGAACTGATCGCCGCGGCGCTCGAGGGCGTCGACGACATCGGCCTCGCGCGCGCCGAAGAGGAGAAGCCCCTGGCGGCTGCTCCCACCGCTGCCGGTTCCGGCTCGGGCGGTGCCGGCGAGAACCTGGAGCAGTCCGGGGCTCAGACGGTGCGCGTGCGCGTCGACCTCCTCGACCACCTGATGAATCTCGTCGGCGAGCTGGTGCTTGATCGCACGCGGGTCGCCGACCTGATCGGCCACCTCGAGGGCGGGGGCAAGG
This sequence comes from Bacillota bacterium, assembly GCA_021793315.1. Taxonomy (GTDB): domain Bacteria; phylum Bacillota; class Sulfobacillia; order JAJZYS01; family JAJYTV01; genus JAJZQO01. The sequence goes on from JAJYSZ010000011.1 coordinate 13,759, forward strand.
ATCAGGACCAGGAAGAGATCCGCAATGAGCTCTCCCGGACCTCGGTCCATCTTGGGCGCGTCACGCTGGATCTGCAGGAGACCATCATGAAGGCCAGGATGCTGCCGATCGAGCACCTCTTCCGGCGCTATCCGCGCCTCGCCCGAGACCTCGGCCAGAAGGCGGGCAAGAAGGTCCAGTTCGAGATGACAGGTCTCGACACCGAACTCGACCGCATGGTCATGGACGAGCTCGGCGACCCTCTGACGCACCTGTTGCGCAATGCCGTGGACCACGGGATCGAGCGGGCGGAGGTGCGCAGGGCCGCCGGAAAGCCCGAGACGGGTCGGGTGCGGCTGCACGCCGGCACCGAGGAAGGCTACATCGTCATCGAGCTATCGGACGACGGCGGCGGCATCGACGTGCAGCGGGTCAAGGAGGTAGCGCTGCAGCGCGGCGTGATCACTCCCGAGCAGGCCGAGCAGCTGACGGAGCGGGAAGCCCAGGAGCTGATCTTCGCGCCGGGCTTCTCGACGGCGAGCCAGGTTACCGAGATCTCCGGGCGAGGCGTGGGGCTCGACGCCGTACGCAGCTCGCTCGAGCGCCTGTCGGGTCTGATCGAGATCGTGAGTCAGCGCGGTGAGGGCACCACCTTCCGGCTGCGCATACCGCTCACCCTGGCGATCATGCGAGCCCTTTTGGTGCGCACCGGCGAGGAGATCTACGCCTTGCCGCTCAGCGCGGTGCGCCAGATCGTCAAGCTCACCGAGACCAACGTCCAACAGACCTACGGGCGTTCCCTGCTGGCGGACCGTGGCCAGCTGATACCCCTGCAGGGACTCTCCAAGCTCTACAGCGGGCCGGAGCGCGCGGACGAGAGCTTCGCCGTCGTCGTGGGCAGCGGCCGCCAGCAGATCGCCCTCAGGGTGGAGGCGCTCCTGGGGGAACAGGAGATCGTGCTCAAGTCGTTCGGAGACTTCCTCGGCGCTGTGCCGGGCCTCACCGGCGCGACCATCCTGGGCGACGGCCAACTGGCCCTCGTGACGGACGTGCGCTTCTTCCTGCAGGGCAAGGAGGCCTCATGAGGCAGGGTGCCGATCCGCACGCGCTCGGCCCCGTGCTTGCCGACCTGCTCGGCGTGCCGGTGGAGCTGAGCGAGCAGGGCCGGCAGGCAATCGCCCTGCGCGAGCTGCCGAATCTGGCCGGGCCACCCGAGGAACCGTCCGTGGCGGTCTACCTGAGCGATGAGAACGGACGCGGGGCGCAGGTCCTGCTTCTCTTCCCGCTCCCCGATGCCCGGGCGCTCGGAGATCTCATGCTTGGCGAGGGCGCGGGCCCCGAGGAGATCCTCGATGCCTGCCGCGAGATCGGCAATGTCATCGCGGGCCGCTTCCTGTCGGATCTGGCCGACGCGGAGAGCGGCCGTCTGACGCCGACGCCGCCGCTTTCCACGGTGGACATGGCCGGAGCGGTGATCAGCTCGGTCCTTGCGAGCTCCCCCAGCGGAACCGGCGTCGTCAGTCTCCGCATCCGGATGCATGCCGGCGATCGCCGCATCTGCGCGACGCTCATCCTTCTGCGCATGGAGGCCGGCAGGTGAGCCGCGCCTTGCCGGTCGGACTGGGCGAGGTCCGGCTGAGCCGAGACCAGTCCGAGCAGCTCTGCGTCTTCGGCCTCGGCTCCTGCGTTGCGGTCTTTCTTTATGCCCCGTCGGTGCAGGCGGTGGCGGCCGCGCACGTCGTCCTGCCGAAGAGCCCGCAATCGTCCCCGGGCGACGGATCCGAGCCCGGCCGTTACGCGGATCGCGCCGTGCCGCTGCTCATTGCCGAAATGGCCAGGGCGGGGGTTCCGAAATCTGCCCTGCGGGCCGCAATCGCCGGTGGGGCTGCGGTGCTCGGCTTCACCAGCGCGATCGGCGAGCAGAACATCCAGGCGGTCCGCCGCGAGCTGCTGCGACTCGGCATCCCGATCGAGCAGGAGGACGTAGGCGGCAGCCGGGGCCGCTCGGTCATCTTCGACGCCGGGCAGCGGCGGCTCGATGTGCGCGTGCTGGCGGCCCCCAACGTCAACATCTGACCTTTCGCCCGAGTTCCGCCGCCCTGCAGGAGGTTCGACGATATGCTTCAGGGTACCGTGCGCGTCCTCATCTGCGACGACTCCGCCGTCGCCCGCCAGTTCATCGCGCGTGCCGTGGAGGGCGTGCCGGGCATCGAAATCGCCGGCCGGGCGGGCAGCGGCGAGGAGGCCCTGCGCATGGTGGGCCTCCTGAAGCCGGATGTCATCACAATGGATGTCGAGATGCCCGGCATGGGCGGCATCGAGGCGGTGCGGCAGATCATGCGGGCGGCGCCGACGCCGATCCTGATGGTCTCAAGCCTGACGCACGAAGGCAGCCGCGTGACGATGGAGGCCCTGAACGCCGGTGCGCTGGACTTCGTGGCGAAGCCGGCGAACCAGGAAGCAGCGCAGCATCTCGCCGGCGTTGTGGCGGAGAAGCTGCTCCAACTGGGCGAGCGCGGCAGGCAGGCTCTCGTGCTGCACAGCCGGCCGGCCATCTCCCCAGCCCAGCCAAGGGCGGTCACATCTCCCGCACCAGTGCCTTATGGCGCACACACGCCTCTTGTCATCATCGGTTCCTCCACAGGCGGTCCCAGGGCTTTGTTCAGTGTCGTGCCGCGGCTGCCCAGCCACTTCCGTCCGGCCGTACTGATCGTCCAGCACATGCCGCCGGGGTTCACGAAGTCCCTCGCGGACCGCCTGCACGAGCAGGGCCCCTTGCCGGTACGGGAAGCCGAGGACGGCGAGGAACTGCGCGACGGCGTCGTGCGCGTGGCGCCCGCGGGTCATCACATGGTGGTGGCGGGCAGGCTCCTGAAGCTTCAGGACACGCCGAGCGAGCACGGCGTGCGCCCCGCCGTGGACGTCACGCTGCGCACCGCGGCCGCGAGCTATTCCGGGCCCGTCGTGGCGGCCATCCTCACGGGCATGGGCCGCGACGGCACGGAAGGTGCCCGCCGCGTCCACGAGGCGGGCGGGCGCGTGATCGCCGAGTCCGAGCGCACGGCGCTCATCTATGGCATGCCGAAGTCGGTCGTCGAGGCAGGCGTCGCCGACAGCATCGCCGACCTCGGCAATGTCGTGGACGAGATCGTGCGTTTCGTGGAGGAGGTATCCCGTGGCCACTGACGACTACCAGGCGCTGCAGCAGGCAGTACGCCAGAGATTGGGCCTTGATCTCAGCCACTACAAGCGCGAGCAGATGGAGCGCAGACTGAGGGCCTACGCCCAGCAGCACGGCTACGGCGGCCTCGACGGTCTCGCCCAGGCGCTCGGCCACGAGCAGCCGCTCGGCGAAGAACTCCTCTCCTATCTGACTATCCACGTCTCCGAGTTCTTCCGCGATCCCGACTTCTTCACGCGCCTGCGCGAGCTCGTCGGCACCTTGCCGCGGACCGAGGCGCTCAGGGTCTGGAGCGCCGGCTGCTCGATCGGCGCCGAGGCGTACTCCCTGGCGATGCTGCTTTTCGAGGAGCGCGGCCCGGCCATGGCGCACATCCTGGCGACCGACATCGACGACAAGAGCCTTGAGCGCGCCAAGGCAGGCGTCTACCGCGAGGATGAGCTCAAGAAGGTGGACCCCGGGCGCCTGCACCGCTATTTCAGCGAGGAAGGCGCGCAGTTCAGGGTGCGGGAGGATTTGAAGCGTCTCATCACCTTCCGCCACCACGACCTCCTGCGGGACCCCTACCCCGAGCAGCAGGACCTCATCCTCTTCCGCAATGTCGCGATCTATTTCACCGAGGCGGCGAAGACGCAGGTTCTCCAGGGCTTCGCCCATGCGCTCGCTCCGCACGGGCTGCTGATGGTGGGGGCCACGGAGGCCATCTTGCGGCCGCAGGAGGTAGGCCTGCGTCAGGTGCGGCCATTCTTCTTCGCTCGCGCCTGACGGCAAGGAATGCGCGGGAACTTTTGCGAACCGTACGCTAACCGCCTCTGAAGGGACGTGCCCGGTTGCCCTACGAACCCCTCAGCAACATGCAGGTGCGCATGCGCATCAAGGACCGCGGACCAGGCTACAGTGCCTGTCCGGTGACGGCAGGCGGCGGCCGATCCCTGCTCGTCCAGGTGCCGCGCGGCGAGGGAGGCCTACCTTGGGTGCCGCCTGGCACCGAGGTGGAGCTGCTGCGCAAGGATGGGCTCAGGGCAGCGGCGGGCACCGTGCGGGCGCGGACGCTCCGCCCCGTGCCGAGCTTGGCCGTCGAACTCTCAGAACCGCTGATCCAGGACGTTCTCTACATGCCCAAGGAAGGGCGTGCCATCCTGGTCACCGGCGGCAAGGGAGGTTCCGGCAAGACGTTCGTCTCGCTCGGCCTCTCGCTGCTGCTCGCCCAGCAGGGCGCCCGTGTGGCCCTGATCGACGCAGACCTCGGCACGGCTGACATTGCCGTGAACCTGGGTCTGCAGAGCGAGCCGCACCTCGGCCATGTGCTGGATCGCAAGGTGTCGAGTGAGGCGGCGCTGCGGCAAGCGGTGCGGCCGAACCTCGCCGTCCTGCCGGGGGCGATGGGAGCCCGCTGGGGCGACCCCTCCGTCTGGAAGCTCGGCCGTCTCCTCACCGTGGTGCAGGAACTGCGCCCGCTCTATGACTTTGTCGTGCTGGACTCCCGCGCCGGCGTCGGGCAGGACGTCACGGCCCTCTGGCAGGGCGTCGACCGCGTCCTCTTCGTCACGATCGACGAGCCCGCGAGCATGGCGGACACCCTCAGCCTGCTCCAGGCGTTCGGCGAGACGGGTCGGCTGCGCTCCGGCGCCTTGGTGGTCAACCGTGTGCACAGCTACCGCGACGCCTCCGAGCGCCTGCTCACCTTCGCCAAGACGGTGCGCGAGCAGACGGGCAAGGAGATGCCGCTTTGGGGCGTCCTGCAGGAAGACCCTCGGGTGCATGCGCTGGCGGCGGAGGGCAAGCTTCTGATTGAGGCCTATCCCCTGGCACCCACCACGGTGGCGCTGCGTCAACTGGCGGCGCGCGTCCAGGCCTAGGGCTAGGGCGCCCGCAGGTCTTGCAGGAGCATTTCGGGCCACCTGGAATGACATCCTATCCGCAGATCGGGCCCGTCGAGGCATCCTGCCGGGCAGGCGGCCCTTTGCGGGGAAGGAGGACGTTTGATGCCCAGACTTGAGTCGGGAGACCAGTTCCCGGAGCTGCCGGGACTCGGCCCCGTCAACGCAGCGCGCGGCCAAAAGCCGTTTGTGCTCTATTTCTTCCCGAAGGCGTTCACGGGAGGCTGAACGACCGAGGCGCAAGACTTCGAGCGGTCGCTCGATCAGATGGGACCTAGAGGCATCCAGGTGTTCGGCTGCAGCACAGACGCGGCAGAGGTGAACCAGCGCTTCCAGCAGGAGCTCGGCGTCCACTTCCCGATCCTCTCGGACGAGGGGGGCGAGGCGGCCAGGGAGCTTGGCATTCTGGGCGATACGGGACATGCCAAGCGCACCACCTTCCTCGTCGACGCGGCGGGCGTGCTGCGCCGGGTGTGGTACGACGTCAAGGTGGATGGCCACGCCGCGGCGGTGGCCACGGCGACCGAGTCCTTCAGCTAGACACAGAGGAACCAGGGGCGGTCCCACGCGGGATCGCCCCTGGTTCGTCTTGGGCCATGCCTTCAGTTGCCTCTTGCTTCTGCCAGCCCGAATGGTGCGGAATGTGGGCTCTGCCAAGGGAGCGGAGGGCGACGCAGTTCCAAGCACCCGGCAGCGAGTCGCGTTCGACGACTCACTGCCGGGTGCCGCTTGGGTTAGGAGGCGATGGAGTTTCAGGCTTGCCTTCTTGCAAGGCCGGACACGGCGATGGCCCCAGACGGTCCGGCGTGGACGCGTTCTTCACCATGGACACCCGGTCCATCCGTGTCAGGTGGCAATTGCGCTAATGGGCAACCGTCACCCAGTTCATCAGGGTGAAGTCCTGAACCGCATCGAAGTATCGTGACATGCCGTGTACGTACGGCGCCACTTCGTTGACAGTGTAACCGCTGGGAAGCCACAGCATCGGCAGATCCTTCGCCGTTGCTACGGCATACTGGTACATGTGCTGCTTAACCTGGGCGGGCGTGCCTGGCAAATACTCGTTGGCGATCGCCTGAGTGAAGGGCTTGTAGTTGTAGTCGTCCTGCAGGGCGTACCAGCCCCACATGCCCGACCCGGTCGGGTAGAAGTCCGGCTCGTAGCACCATCCGCTGTTGAACTGGAACGCCCACTTGGAACTCGAACCGGTTGCGTCCGCCATGGCTGCCAGAGTGTCGATGGCGACCGGGACGGGCGTTATCTTGATGCCCTCTTTCGCCCAGTCCTCTTGAAGAATGATGAGCGCATTGGCCGTCTCAGTGGAGCCGGAGCCGTAGAACGCCTCAAACTGGAGCTTTTCGTTGCCCTTCTGCATGACGCCCTGAGCGTTCTCGTTCCACCCGTCGCTCTCAAGAAGGCGCTTTCCAGCCGCCGGATCGTATGGGTAGGGATTCGGGATCGAGGTGACGCCGAACACCGCCTTGGTCAGCTTCGGAAAGCCGGCGGGAATGGCGGAATAGTTTTCCACGTAGAGCCCAGGCCCGTAGAGCACTTTGCCGACCTGCGGCTGGTTGATGCCCATCTCCAGCGCCTGGCGGACTTTCTGGTCCTGGAAGGCTGCTCCGACGTCAAGCGAGTCGCTGGCCGAGTTGAGGCGCATGCCGTACCAGCAGAAGCCTTCGCTGAGCGTCTTGTTGTAACTGCCCTTGAGGTCACCCAGGGAGCCGAACATGCTTGGGCCGACGTAGCCGGCGTTGATGACGCCCTTCTTAAGATCGGCGAACTCGGACGCGTCCGACGCCTCGTACTGCTCAATCCAAGTCGCGGTCGCCTTGTGCCCACCGTAGGCGGGGTTCGGCACGAAGGTGTACGACTCGTTCATGATCATCGACTTGAACTTGTACGGGCCGGAAACGGCCTTGTACTCCGATGCAGTCGGCTTGTTGAAGACTTGGCTGAGCAACTTGAGATCTGCCGTGTAACTGCCGCGGTCCCAGATTGCCTTCGGCATCGGCTGGATTTGGCCCAGACCATTCAGCTCGAACCAGGCCGGGTTAGCCGCCTTGCTCAACGTGTAAACGACCTTGTCCGTGCCTTCTGCCTTTGCTGAGACCAAATGAGGCGTGCCACTGCTCGGCGGCAGACTCCCGAATCCGCACCCGCCGTAGACATACGGGGGATTGGACATCGTGCAGGAGGCGAGCAGAACATTCGATGTCCACGCTACGTCCTCAGCCGTAATGGGCTTGCCGTTGGACCACTTCCAGGGCTTAAGCGTCACAGTGAAGACCGAATCGTTGGCGTTTGTCGTGATGCTTTTTGCCAGCGAGTCTGCCCAGTCCACGGTGTCCGTGCCGGAAACCATCACGACTGGCGCGTAGAGCATGTACTCGACAGCACTGTTCCAAGGTGTGTAGGCGGCCGAGTTCGCCACAGGAGCATAGTCATTGATGGCGGTTTGCGTTGGCAGGGCCGTCACCACGTCATTCGCTTTCTGTAGAGGAGCCTGTTGCGTCGCAGAACCAGAACCGGTGCCGCAGGCTGCCGCCGTTATGGCAACGGCAGCGATGGCCGCAGATAGCAGTGGGAGGCCGGACCTTTTCATCAAAAAGCATCTCCTTGGATGAGCGGACACTGTGAAGACGGATCGATGAGGAAGAACGCGTCAGTTCCTCCGCGCCGCAAGGGCGCTTTCAGGGCGAGGCATGGGGTTGCAGCGTTACGAAGACCTCCCCTCCTCTTGCATGTGGGTTGCTATTGTCTCTTCACGATGCCCCAGTGGTTTCCTCCATAACTTCAGACATTAGGAATCCCGATTCCACACCTTGCGGACCGTGGAAGCAGGTCCGCCGTCATCCAGGGCGTGAGCATGGTGGCGTCCACGAAGGCGCGGAGATCGGCGGACACCGAGCAGCCGCGTGTCGTCCGCCTCACAACCGCCTCCTGATCGCCTGGCATGCAACGGAACTGCGCCGTGCGGCGGGCCCATGGACGCTAGCCTTCCGGCGGGGGCGTACGGCGCCCCCTTCTGCCGAAACGACGGACAAACGCCGCGACGAAAGCGCGCGCCTTGGTTTCCGGGAACGGCTCTGTGAAGCCGTATCGCGCGTGCTCGTAGGTGGCGAGCCATGCATCCTCCCAGCCCTGGCTCCTGGCAAAGCGCCTGGCGGTGGTGCCCGGGGGCAGGGGCTGGGTGCGCACGTGCAGGCCTACGGTGCGTCGGACCAGGCGGCGGGCCCCTTCGCCGTAATCCCCGGCCCGGCGCCGCCGCGGCACGGCCGAGCGGCCGAGGTCCTCGTCCTGTCCGGGCAGGTTGGTGTCAGGCTGTTGCTCGGGCTCCTCCACCTGCCCGCGCCGGTAGAGGAGATAGACGACCAGGAGCACGACCAGGACGGCCAGCACGATGAGCGCGATCTCAAGGTGGTGCATGAAGGCAGCCGAGTGCGCGCGGTGCGGAAAGTGCGGCTGATTACCCTTCAGGTTGCTCTTGCCCTGCGAGGGGAGCTTCGGCTTGCGCTGCAACAGGAGGCCGATGAAGAACTGCACGACATACCCGAGGACATAGGCGATGGGCTGGAAGACGGCGGCCAGCGCAGGCTGGAGGAAGTCGAAGAGGTGGTGCTGGGCGGCGATGCGCACGGCGCCGATGATCGCGGCGATTACGGCCGCGACGCCGGTGATGGCGAGGGAGAGCCTGAGCCCGGGCTGCGCGCTGGCCGGACGGGCGTCTCCGGCTTCCCGGCTGTGGGCGAGCGGCAGCCCGACGAGGGCGCCAACCAGGTACAGAAGGGCACAGAGCGCGATCAGCCAGGCGCTCGGCCGGCCGACGAGCGCCCGCGCCAGGACGACGAGCAGCAGAAGGGCCATGCCGCGCTTCTGCTCCACGCGCAGGAAGCTGACGGTGGCCTGGCGAGGGAGCGTCAGGGCCCTTGTGCTCTGCAGAAGCAGGAGGATGACCGCGAAGAAGAGGTCCTGGACCGGCACGACCAAGGCCGAGACCGCAGCGGCCAGCAAAGCGGCTACGATGCTCAGGCCGTTGCCGCGCGGGCGCACCAACGCCGGCAGGAGATAGGCGAGGGGGAAGAGCCAATAAGGGACGGGAATGCCCGGCCAGGTCGCCAAGGTGATAAGAATGGCGCTGGACCAGCCGAAGGCCATGAGATGGAGGCTGAGCCGCGGCAGCCGCTGCAGGTCGCTGTTCATAGCGCCACGGGGAGCGGCCGCACGCGGGGAGGTATGGCCGGGTCCCCCTCCTGCGCGGGACCGGTCTGCAGGAAGAAGGTGCGGTGGTCCCTAGCCGCGCGCATCAGCGCGAACTGCAGTTCCTTCGTGAGATACGGCGCGATGGCGACGATCTGCACCTGATAGTCGAGCGTCGGCAGTTCCTCCAGCAGGATGAGAGGCAGGTTGCGGAACAGGCCGGGCGGTCGGAGCTGCGCCAAGGCTGCCAGGATGCGCCCGAGCTGCTGCGGGCCGCCGCGCGGTCGTTCGCGCACCGAAAAAGGCCGCTTGCCGGCCGCTTCGCTGAAGACGCCTGTGACGTAGAGCCCGACGGCCTGCCCGCGCTCGATCAGATGGTTTGCAAGGCTGGCCGTGATCTCGACCGTGCGTTCCAGGACCTCTGTGTCGATCCCGTCCCAGGGGTTGCGCGCGGTGGTGGGGTCGAGGAAGATCGCGGTCTGCGCTGTCGCGACGGTCTCGTAGGTGCGCACGAAGAGCTCGCCTCGCCGGGCGCTCTGGCGCCAGTCGATGCGGCGCAGGGGGTCGGTGGGCTGGTAGGGGCGAGGACCAAGGTAGTGGCTCTGCTCGTCCAGGAAGGAGCGTCCGCGCCGCTCGCCGAGCGGCATGGCCTCCCGGATCTCCGCGTGGATGTCCCGCAGGTGCGGGTAGCATAGGAAGTCGGTCTCGCCCGTCAGCTCGTGGCGCGAATCCTCGATGCCCAGAGGGTCCGTCAGGTGCACCGCCAGGGGCCCGATGCGCTGCAGCCCGCGCTGTGGCACCTGAAGCTGGATGCGGCGCTCCACCCGCTCATGGGCGCCGAGCGAGAACGGCAGGGGCAGCACGGCATCGAACGGCGACGTCTGCAAGGTGAGGCCCGACGCCTCCACTTTGCGCGCGAGGTGGAGTTCGAGGCGCAGCCAGGGCAACGGCAGTCGGCTCCTGTTGGCCAACTGGAGCCTGAGTTCCACCGGTTTGTCGGGGAAGACCCGGCGCGGAGCTACGCGCAGGGTGACGGCAAGAGAGCGCCACATCCTGGTCCGGTAGTACCAGGCGACGCGCGAGGTGGCAAAGAAGATGGCGAGCAGGGCTACGAGCAGCCAGTCGCCGCGCCAGAGGGCGTAGAGGAGCGCAGCCGCGCCAAGCAGGTCCAAACCGGGTCGCTCCCAGGAGCGCGCAGCGGATCCGGAAACGTCCCGCTCGCGACGCTGCGCCCCCTCAACCTGGCTGATCACCTGAGGCCTTCGAAGGGTACCGGCAGTTCCTCGAGCGTCTGGCTGATCACTTCGCTCCGTGTGGTGCCGCCGAGCTCCGCGCTGGCGTCGAGCATGATGCGGTGGGCGAGCACGGGCTCCGCGAGCCCCTGCACATCGTCCGGCACGACAAAGTCGCGTCCCTCCAGCAGAGCCTGTGCCCGGCAGGCCGAGGTGAGCGCCAGCGTGGCGCGGGGGCTCGGGCCGAGCGCGATGCCCGGGCGGCTGCGCAGGGCGCGGGTGACCGAGACGATGTACTCGAGCACGGGCGGTGAGACCTCGATGGCCTGCACGGCGCGCTGCAGGGCGAGGATGCCCTCCGCGTCCGTGATCGGCTGCACCGACGGCAGGAGATCCTGGCCGGCTCCGCGGCGCACAAGCTCGCGCTCGGACTCCTCGTCCGGGTAGCCGATCGCGATGCGCAGGAGGAAGCGGTCGAGTTCCGCCTCCGGCAGGGGGAAGGTCCCTTCCTGCTCGATCGGGTTCTCGGTGGCGAGCACGAAGAAGGGCTTCGGCAAGGGCATGGTGTCGCCGTCGATCGTGGCCTGGCGCTCCTGCATCGCCTCGAGCAGTGCCGACTGGGTGCGCGGTGTCGCGCGGTTGAGCTCGTCGGCCAAGAGGACATTCGTGAAGACGGGGCCGGGACGGAAGTCGAAGCGCTCGTCGCGCCGGTTGTAGACGTTGAGACCTGTGACGTCCTGGGGCATCAGGTCAGGGGTGCACTGCAGGCGCTGGCTCTCGAGCGAGAGGGCGCGCGAGAGCGCGCGCACCAGCATGGTCTTGCCGACGCCGGGCACGTCTTCCAGCAGGACGTGCCCGCCGGCGATGAGACCTGTGAGCACCCGTTCGATCACCGGCCGCTTTCCGACGATGACCTTTTCCACTTCGTCCACGATGCGGTGGCCGAGTTCCTTCATATCCGACATCTTCTGCCTCCTGACGCACGCGGACGTGCCATGAACTGAAGTACGCTGCGCGAAGCTTGGCCCCTGCTAGCCGAAGCGGATCCTGGGGTCCGCGGCGGCGGAGAGGAGGTCCGTGAGGAGATTGAGCGCCACCGTGGCGATGCCGACCACCATGACGAGGTTCAGCACGAGGCCGTAGGCCCGCATGTAGAGCGCGCCCATCAGGGCACCGCCGATGCCCTGCATGCCCATCTGCCCCTCCACCACGATCAGATTGCTGAGCAGCACCGGAAACGACATGCCCATGATCGAAAGCAGCGGCAGAAGGGCGTTCCGCAGGACATGACGGCGCACCACGCGCCGCTCCGTCTGACCCTTGGCCCTGGCTGTGCGGACGTAATCGGAGAGCAGCGCCTCCTCCATGGCGGCCCTAAGGTGGATCGACCAGCCCGCCACCGTCGTGAGTGCCACCGTCACGACGGGGATGACCAGGCTGAGGGCCCAGTCGCCGAAGCCCTGGTTGCCCTGAAAGCCGGGCGGTACGAGGGGGACCCAGCCACGCTCGATGCCGAGCCACCAGAAGAGGAGGGCGGCCAGCCAGAACGACGGGAACGAGTAGAAGAGCTGCGCGAGAAAGCTTGTGAGGCGATCGAGCCAGGATCCCGGGAAGCGGGCCTGCCCGATCGCGATGACGACGGAGATGGCGAGACCGATCCCGCCGCCGAGCGCCAGCAGGAGGAGCGTCGTCGGCAGGACGGCGAACGCGCCGGAGAGTCCCCCGGCAAAGAGGAGCCGGAGCCAAAGCAGATACTGCTGCGGCCAGCTAAGGCCAAGACCGAGCATCAGGTCGAGCGCGTGCACCTTGGCCGGTGTGGCGTGGCGGCCCAGGAGGATGCTCCCTGGGTCACCGGGGTAGAGCTTCATCAGCAGGAAAATCACGATACTGACCGCGATCAGGCTCAGGACCGCTTGGACGATCCGCCTTGCGGCGTAGCGCGTCATGGAGCTCCCGCCCCTCTCTGCAGGCGTGGGTTGAAGGCCCCTCGCAGGCTTTCGGTCAAGGCGAAGACAGACATGATCAGGGCGGCGAACAGGACGCCGGGCGGGATGATGAGCCACCAGTCGTTGTAGGAGGCATAGTTGACGCTCGTCGCAATCATCGTCGCCCAGTTCCACGGGGGGCCGAGTCCCACGCCGAGCGCCGTGGCCAGGGCGATGAAGAGGACCGCGTTGGCGAACTGCGTGGCGAAACAGGCCGCGATGGTGTCGAAAGAGTTGGGCAAAATGTGCCGCGCGAGCACCTGACCCGCGGGCAGACCCTCGGCACGCGCAGCTTCCACGTACGGCATCTCCCGGACGAGGATGACCCGCGCCCAGACGAGTCTGGCGGTCGCCGGCCAGAGCGTCAGGGCGACGATGCCCATCAAGGTGTAGACGTTTTGGCCGAGCAGGGACTGGACGATGATGATCGGAATGATCTGCGGGATGCTCAGAACCGCGTCGGCCGTGCGCATCAGAGGGCCTTCCAGCTGGCGGTTCAGAGCCGCCATGAGCCCGCCGCCGACCCCGAGCCCGGTTGCCGCGATCGCGGTGACGAATCCGGTGACGATGGGGAGGCGCCCGCCCAGCATGAGTTCCCAAAGGTTGTCCCGTCCCAGCGCGTCGGCGCCAAGCGGGTACCCGTGGCCCGGCGGCGCAAGCATCGCGGCCACGTTGTACGTGGCGGTGCGGCGCCAGACGACCGGGCCGCAGAACGAGAAGAGGATCAGGAAGAGAAGGAGGCCGGCACCAAGCCAGAAGTCGGGATGTCGGAGAAGGCGCCGCCAAGGCTTGCGGATGGCGGCTTCCATCGGATGCGCCTGCGGGCGATGTTCCGCGGCAAGCAACCTCATCACTCCAGAAATACCGCATGAACACTAGCAAAGGAAACTTCTGCACGACTGATGGCAATCCTGTAGGCGCAGGCGGGAAAGGACCAGAATGGTCTCCTGGCGCGGCGCGGACGGCGCAACACGCGCAGTCGCCGCGGCAGCGAATCTTCAGAAGGCATGGACCGATTTAATGGCTGCCTTAGAACAGGTGTGTATCTTGTGTCCAGAGAGACGAACAAGGAGGTAATGGCCAGCATGCGACCAAAGGTGCTGCTTTCCGTGCTAGGCGTTGCCGTGCTCAGTTCTTTGGCAACGCTCGGTGTCTCGTCGGTGCTCGGCACGGCGACGCACGTGCCGATCGTCACAGCACAGAGCAGCGATAGCGTGCCGATCACGACATCGACGATCCCCGACATGGTGGCCCAGACAAACCCTGCGGTCGTCCAGATCAATGCCATCCAGACGCAGACCGTCCAGCAGCCGATATTCGGCTTCGGCACCGCGCCGCAGTCCGGGAGTTCGTCGGTGCTCGGCAGCGGGTTCCTGATCTCCTCGAGCGGCGACATCGTGACGAACGACCACGTCGTCAATAACGCCCATGACATCACCGTCAGCGTGCTCGGCTACTCGACGCCCTTCAAGGCGCAGGTGGTCGGCACCGACTACAACCTCGACCTCGCGCTCCTTAAGATCACAGCGCCGAAGCCGCTCCCGTACCTCACCTTCGCGAACTCCTCGGGCATTCAGATCGGCCAGTTCGTCGTCGCGATCGGCATGCCGTACGGCCTCAGCCACACGGTGACGTCCGGCGTCGTGTCGGCGCTCGGCCGCCCGCTGCAGATCGGCAACCGCTCATACCGGGACCTCCTGCAGACCGACGCGGCGATCAACCCCGGCAACTCGGGCGGACCGCTCCTGAACCTGCAGGGCCAGGTGGTCGGCGTGAACACGGCCGTGAGCACGCAGGGCCAGGGCATCGGCTTCGCCATCCCGGTCAACACCGTCACGCAGGCCTTGCCGTACCTCGAGCAGGGCAAGGCGGAGCCTGAACCTTGGCTTGGCGTGGCGGTCGAGGATGTGGCGACGGCGCAGTACATTCCGCAGGGATTCACCGGCAACAGCGGCGTTCTGGTCGACCAGGTGGTCTCCGGCAGCCCGGCCGCCAAGGCGGGCATGCAGGCCGGCGACGTGATCGAGGCCTTCAATGGCCAGCCGACCCCGACCACCGACAACCTGATCGAAGACGAGTACACTACGAAGGTTGGTCAGACCGTCACGCTCAAGCTCTGGCACCAGGGCTCGACCGAGACCTTGCGGGTCGTGATGGGCAACATGCCGAACCAGGGGAGCTGATAGGGCTCCATCGGCTCTGGCGAGGCGGGCGCGCTGCAGGCGTGCCCGCCTTTTCCATGGAACGCGGCCCATCTACGCATAATGGCGTCAGGGGCCTCAACCGCCGCGCCAGGGATTGCCGCGCCTTGGTGCGACCCCCGCGCAGGGTGCGGTCGGCCACGCGGCGAAAGCCTTCCAAAGTTCGCACGTTCAGATGTGCATGTGACAAGGAGCCATGATTCTTGCGTTCTGGACGTTTTTGGGCCATAGCGGCGGGCTTTGTCGCCGCTGCACTCGCCGCGGGCGGATGCGGTCTTGCGCAGCAGGCGGTAGGACCGGTCTCCGAGCCGTCGGCGACCATCCAGGCATCGCTCGCGCAGACCGTCTACACGGCGGTGGCCTTCGTCGGCCGCCACGGCGTGCTCGCGGGCTACGAGGAGACGCTCGGCGGGCAGGCGCCCGCGACGCAGCCTATGCAGACCTTGCCTGGCACGAGTGAGATCCTGCGCACGTCGGACGGGGGACGCACCTGGCAAAAGACGTCGCTCGGCAACTGGCAGGTCACCGGGATCGACATGGCGACGGCCAGGATCGGCTACCTGACCGCCATGAACCTCAGCGGCGGGTACGCGGTGCTGCGCACGGAGGATGGGGGTCGCAGCTGGCGACGGGTGCTCCGGGCTCCCTTTCAGCCGACCATCGTGCGCGTCTTCGACCCCGCGAAGGTCCTCCTGCTCTCCAACGGGGAGTTCTGGTCCACGGCGGACGCTGGCCGGGAGTGGCACAGCGTCCGCCCCGACCTGCCCGGCATCGCCGCGGCCAGCTTCACGTCGCCCCTGGCCGGCTACGCCGTCGCGGGTGCGAGCATCTTCGCGACGCGCGACGGCGGTGTGCACTGGCAGAAGCAGTACGCCCTGCCGCAGGCTCTCGTGCTGCAGCTCGGGCCGGCCACCGGCGCGACGCTCGACGTGCCGTCCGGCGGGCGCGGCTGGGCATCGTTCACCCTTTCCGCCTGCTGGCCTGGCGGCTGTCCGAACGTCGTCCTGCACCAGGACCGCGTCGGGCGCTGGCGGATCGTGAGCGGCGAGGACGCCGGCCCTCTCGGCGGCGTCACGGCTTCCGAGGACCGGTTTCCCGGCGGGGCGCTGGCGCTCTGGAGCACCGGGCCGGAATCTGCCGTCTGGGACGGCGCCGGCGGTCTCTGGCAGACCGCCGATGGCGGGGCGACATGGCAGGAGATCGGTGCGCCGAAGGCCCACCAGCCAAGCCCGCCGTTCGTGGCGGTCAGCGGTGTGCGGCATGGCGACATCTGGGCCATCGGGCAGGATGCGTGGGGCGGCTACCTCCTGCACGACACAAAGACCGGCTGGCAGCAGGTGCGGCCTCAACCGTTCCCGGTCTCGGCCGTCGATTTCATCACGCCGGACGTGGGTTACGGCATCGGGCTCAGCTGGGACCCGCACGCCATCGTGGGCACGAAGGACGGCGGCCGCAGCTGGACGATGCTGAGCCAAGTCGGCGGCGGTCTGCCGATCGCCCTCGCCTTCGTCAGCCCCGAGCACGGCTACCTGGTGACGGCAGGTTCTGGAGGCACCCTGCTCGGGACTTCGAACGGGGGCAAGACCTGGCAGGCGATCGCGACATTTACGGCCCCGCCAGCTTCCCTTGCCTTCCCCAGCGCCGTGGATGGCGCTGTGCTGCTGGAGACTGGCCCTGGCTGGCCGCTGCGGTTCTCCCTGCACGAGACAGCGGATGGCGGCCAGACCTGGCGTGCGGGGACCATCCCGGACGCTCTCACGGATACGCTTGCCACCAAGACCCCGATCGTCGTGACCTCGGCGGCTGCCGCCTTGCCGAGTCCGACGGACGGCTACTTCCTGGCCCTCGTCGGCCATGAGCCGCAGCTTTGGCAGACGAAGGCGGGAACATGGCAGGCCCTCTCGGTGCCGCCCGGCGAGGCGGCTCGCGGCAGTGGCCCAGAACAGTACCAGGGCGGCGCGCTGTCGGCGACACCAGGGGGCGACGTCTGGCTGGCCCTCCAGCCGGTCTGGGCCGGCGCGCCGGTGCGGGTCATGCGGCGCACAGGCACAGGGTGGCAGACCTATGACCTGCCGTTGCCCATCCACCTGAACCTGCCGGCGGGCAGCGAGGCGATCTCGGCCTTCGGCCCAGGCGAGGCCGTGCTCTTGACGAACCTCGGCCCGCTCGAGACGAGCGATGGCGGTCGCACCTGGCAGCGACCCTGAGGCGCCTTGCCAAACGCCGGAGCGTGCGGCTTGGGAGCGAGCAGCAACAAAAGGCGGGGAGCCGTCCCTAGGGCGGCTCCCCGCTGGCGGTCCTGAGCTACTTTCCGAGGGCCTTCGCGAGGGACACGATGCCAGGTTCGCCAAGACCCGTCGCGGCGTCCCAGCCGGGACCAGCGCTGTCATACCAGTTGTCGCCGGCCGTGATGTCACGCATGCCCTGCCCGTGCAGGCCGGCGTCGTAAGCGCCGGAAGCCGCGAACGGGGAGATGCCCCCCGCCGCCCCCAGCTGGAACTGCTGGTCCATCAGGCACAGCCGGGGGTCGTAAACTGCCCGGCCTTGCCCCAGGAGACGGAGATGTCGAAGCCGATGTTCGCGCCGGACGCCATCGACCCGGACTGCTCGACGTCAAGCGGGGTCTCGGAGCCGCCCTGGCCGGCAGGCCCTTCAAGCAGTGCTGTTCGCTTGCCGGATTCAGTGGCCGCCGACGCCGAAGTATGCCTGGCGCACGGCGTCATCGGCCTCGAGTTCCGCGACGCTGCCCGCGAAGGAGATCCGCCCGCCATCCAGCACGTAGGCCCGGTCGGCGATCTCGAGGAATTTGACGTTCTGCTCCGCGATCAGCATGGTCGGCCCGTTCTCGCGCAGATTCCTGAGTACCGCCACCACCTCGCCGACAAAGCGCGGCGACAGGCCGGCCGACGGTTCGTCCATCAGGAGAAGGCGTGGCGGCACGACGATCGCCTTGGCCACCCCGAGCATCTTGCGCTGCCCTCCGGAGAGGCTCGCGGCACTCGCCGCGTGCAGCCGGGCAAGGTCCGGGAAGGTCGCGTAGAGTTCCTCGATGCGGCGCCGCAGCTCGTGCCGCGGCAGGCCGAAGCCGCCCACCTGCAGGTTCTCGTCGATGCTCAGGTTCGGGAAGACACCGAGCTCGGTCATGTAGTGGATGCCGCGCTGGACCCGAAGATCCGGGCGCAGGCGCTCCATGTGCTGGCCGCCCAGCAGGATATCGCCCTTGAGCAGGGGCCGCAGGCCCATCAGGGTCTTCAGAAGGGTGGTCTTGCCGGCGCCGTTCGAGCCGAGCAGGACGGCCACCTCGCCTTGCGCTAGCTCGAGGTCGACACCCCAGAGCACCTGCAGTCTGCCGTAGGCCGCCTCGATGCCGCGCGCGGCGAAGAAGGGCTCCATTGCATCAGCCTCCAAGGAAGACCTCGACCACCTTCGGGTCCTTGGCCGCGGCCTCGAGTTTGCCGAAGAAGATTTCCGCGCCGGCATTCATCACCACGACGTCGTCCGTGACCTTGGCGAGGAAGCCAAGCAGGTGCTCCACGACCAGCATCGTGATGCCCTCCTTGCGCAGGGCGTTCAGCTTCTCGGCGACGAGATCGAGGTCCCCCGGGCTGAGACCGGCTCCGAGCTCGTCGACCAGAAGCAACTGGGGGTCGGTCGCGAGGGCGCGTCCGAGGTCGAGAAGCTTCTGCTGCGCGGTATTGAGCGAGCTCGCCTCGCGGTCCGCCAACTGGCCGAGGTCGAGAAAGCCCAGGATGTCGTCCGTCTTGCGCTGGCTGCGCCGGCTGTGGCCAAGGGCCACGTCGACATTCTGCCGTACCGTGAGCGAGCCGAACGGCTTGGGCACCTGGAAGGTGCGGTTGACGCCGAGGTGGCTGAGCTGGTGCGGCAGGCGCCCCGTCACGTCCTGGCCGCCAAGGCGCACCTTGCCGGCGGTCGGGGCGTAGATGCCCGAGATGATGTTGATGAGCGTCGTCTTGCCCGAGCCGTTCGGCCCCACGAGACCCAGGGCGCCTCCCTTGGGCACCTGCAGGTTCACGCCGCGCAGGGCCTGGAACCCGCCGAAGCTCTTCTCGACGCCTTCCACGACCAGGAGAGCGTCAGAGGACATGGGTTCCCCTCCTCTTCAGGAGCGATGCGGCACCATCCGGCAGGAAGAGCACCAAGAGGATGATCAGAAGGCCGTAGATCAGCTGGAAGTACTGCGGATCCGAGATGCCGATGGTGTTGTACATGCCGTAGAGCACCACCGTGCCGAACAGCGGGCCGAGCAAGGTGCCAGCGCCGCCGAACAGCGTGAAGACGATGGCGAAGATGCTGATCGAGAGCGAGAATACGGCGTCCGGATAGAAGACGGAGGTCTGCCAGGCAAAGGCGCCGCCCACGACGCCGGCGATCGCCGCCGAGATCATCCAGGCGAACGTGCGCTGGCGCACCACCGGTACGCCGGCCATGGCGGCCGACACCGGATCGTCGCGCATCGCCTGGAGCGCAGTGCCGAAGCGGGAGCGCCGGATGTACAGCACCACCGCCACCGTGAGCGCCAGGATCGCGACCATGACGTAATAGCTCAGGGTCGGGTTGAACTGCGAGACTAGCTGGATGCCGTACGGGCCGTAGGTGACGTTCTGCAGGGAGGGGTTGGAGACGATCAGGTAGACCGCCTGCGACGCCGCCAGGCTCGCGATGGCGAAGTAGGCGCCGGAGAGACGCAGCAGCGGCGAGAGCAGCAGGCCGAGCAGTACCGCGATGGCGCCGCCGCCCAGCAGCGCCAGGATGGGCGGCCAGCTTAGATGCAGCATCAGAAGCGACGCGCCGTAGGCGCCGATGCCGAAGAAGCCGACATAGCCGAACGGCAGGTAGCCCGTGAAGCCGTAGAGGATGTTCACGCCCTGGGACAGCGCGATGTAGACCATCATCTGAAAGAGCAGCGTCTCGTTGCTGTAGGCCTGAGGCGCCAGGACGAAGGCCACGACGACCACCACGACGACGAGGGCGTCAACCCACCGCCGCCTAAGCACTGCGCACCTGCCGGCCAAAAAGGCCGCTCGGCTTGATGAGCAGGACGAGCAGCAGCAGCAGGTAGGGCAGCAGGGCGGACCAGGACGGCAGGTAGGTCTGCATCAGCATCAGGGCGATGCCGTAGATCAGACCGCCCGCCACGGTGCCCAAGGGGTTGCCGAGCGAGCCAAGGACGATGACGGCGAATGCCGTGACGGTGAGCCCGACGCCGAGGTCTGGTGTGATGCCGCCGAGCATGAACGGCGCAAGTGCCCCCGCCGCCGCCGCCAGCCCGAGTCCGATGGCAAAGGCGATGGCCGAGACCTTGTGCACGCTGATTCCGCTCACTTCGGCCTCTTCCCGGCTCGCCATCACCGCACGGGTCGAGTAGCCGATGCGCGTACGGTAGAGGTAGAGGTAGACGAGTAGCAGCGCCAGCAGGCTGACGAGGCCGCTGACCACCCAGACAGCCGGGAAGGGCTGGCCCAGGATGTTGATCGGCGCCTTGCCGAACACGGGCTCGTAGATCGACTGCGTGTTGTTGCCGAACTGCATCACCGCGAGGGCCTCGATGACCTGCGAGAGGCCGAAGAACAGCACGAGCGAGATCATCTCGGGGTCCTTCGTCGTGGCGATGCGGGGGACGAGAACGTAATAGAGGCCGATGCCCACCGCGAAGATCAGCACTGCGGCCAGCACGAGCGACCAGAGCGGGTGCAGGTGCCACGCGGAAAAGGCGGTGACCGCGGCGAAGCCGCCGATCATCACGAAGTCTCCGTGCGCCAGGTTCACCATGCGCAGGACGCCGAAGGTGAGGTTGAGGCCGAGGCCGATGAGGGCGTAGTAAAGGCCGAAGAGGACACCGGCGATCAGGGCGTAGAGCATGGCTGCCTTCCTTTCGGCATCCGCCGGGGATGATGCCGGCCGGCCCTCCCGGGGGCGGGCCGGCCGGCATCGCACTACAGCCGGACGGAATCAGCGATCGCGGGTCAGTGGACTGCCGTGCCGGTCGCCACCGCCGACGGGTAGATGATCACGGTCTTGAGACTGCTGCCGGACGCCTGCAGCTGGCCCACGGGCAAGGTCTCGCCCATCTGGGCGCCTTCCTTGTTGATCGTGAAGTTGCCGTCGAGCGTGAACATGTGGATCTTTCCGGCGGCGGCCCTGAGGTCGAGCTGCGAGAGGGACTTCGCCGTCTCGAGCGTCTTCTGGATCACGAGGCCCGTGTTGTAGCCGGCGATGTCGAGGAAGTTCGGCGCGGAGCCGTTCGCGGCCTGGAAGGCCTGGTTGAACTGCGAGATGGTCATGCCGTAGTTGACGCCGCTATTGTAGGCGAGAAGCGGCGGCGTCGGGTAGGTCCAGGTGTTGGTGAGCGTCTTCACGCCGACGTTCTGCTCGAGCAGGCTGAGCTCCTGGCCCGGGAAGATCGTGAAGAGGAAGCCGAAGTGCTGGCCCGAGGCGGCCAGGTTCTGCAGGAAGGCGATGTCGTTGTTCGGGTAGCCGAGCTCCAAGACCGCGTCGGGGTTCGCCTGGGCGATGTTGTGGATGATGACGTCGTAGTTGGAGGTCGTCGTCGGCACGCCCTGGTTGTAGACGGGCGTCACGCCGCCGGCCTTGAGCTGCGTCGTCAGGGTCTGGTCCTGCGACTGGTCGAAGTCGTTCTCGGCGTACACGATCGCGACCTTCTTGAAGTTCTGGCTCAAGAGGTACTTGGCCAGGTTGTCAGGCCAGACCGCGGAGGTCGGCAGACCGGTCAGGACGATGTACGGGTTGTTGGGTGTGAAGAAGCTCGCACCGGTACCCGTCGGGTTGAAGAGCACCATCTTGTGCTCCTGCGCGATCGGCACCGCGACCGACGTCAGGACGGAGCCGAAGTCCGAGACCAGGATGTTGACCTTGTTCTGGGTGATGAGCTGCGTGTAGAGCGTCTGGGCGGTGTTCGCGTCGCTCTGGTCGTTGTAGTCGACGAGCTTGACCGGAATCTTCTTGTTGTACGCCTTGACGAACACGCCGCCACTCTTGTTGACCTGGTTCATCCAGAACTTGAGTCCTGCGAGTTCAGGCAGGGATGATGTCGCGTAAGAACCGGAGCCTGCATAGAGCGTGCCGATCGAGATGTCCTTCGGAGCCGTGGATGACGTCGTCGTGCTTGTGGTCGAACCGCAGCCTGCGATTAGCAGCGCAGCTACGCCGGCCAGACCGAAAAGGTAGCGCCTCAACTGCTTCACCGATCCTGTCGCCTCCTCGAAGCTTCTCGGGGCTCGGACGAGTGGGCTCAGTCCACCTTGGTCCATAAAGCATTATAACCACGGCAATGGCGAATCGAGCACATATGGGATAAAGCAGTAACAATAATGGGCCATTCGGCGTACGCTGGCCGGAGCATGCCCCAAAACAAGGCGATTTCGAGCTGTTTCGACAAAAGAAGCGCGACCTCAGGACGGCCAGGCGGAAATTAAAGGCCTGCAGCATCTAGCCCATGCAAGCAGGAACCAACGGACATCGGGCGAATTGAATTCATGATTTCGTAACTTCAGAAGAATTTGGCTCTTCAAGCGAAAGGAGGATCGGCGGGACCGGCTTTGGGCGACGCACGGCCGTACACGACATCCCATGCAGTTTGGAGGTGCCCCGTGTTGAAGACAACCTGGCAGCGTTTCGTGACCCTGGCGGCAGCCGTCGTTATTCTCGGCGCCGCCGCAGGGTGCGGCACTCAGACATCCTCAGCGCCTCAGTCCAAGGGACCCGTGCAGGGCGGCACGCTGTCCATCGAGGTCTCCGCCGACCCGGTCGGTCTTGACCCCGCCACGACCCTCGACAACGACTCCGGTTACGTGCTCGGCACGCTCTATGACGGTCTGACGGCCTACGCACCCGGTTCGACCAAGGTCGTGCCGGGCCTCGCGAAGAGTTGGCAGATCACGAACGGCGGCAAGACCTACATCTTCACCTTGCGCCAGGGCGTGAAGTTCTCCGACGGCACGGCGTTCAACGCGCAGGCCGTCGCGTTCTGGGTCGATCACCTGATCAACCCGAAGAACCCGGACTACTACGGCAACCTCAAGGGCGCCGAGACGTTCGTCCCGTTCACCTTCGGCAACGTCACCGGCACGCAGGTCCTCGGCCCCTACAAGATCGCCATCAACATGAGCCAGCCGAACGGTGAGTTCCTGGCGGACCTCGCCATGGTCTGGAACGGCGTCACCAGTCCCAAGATGCTCAAGACCTACGGCACCGACGCCTGGCAGCATCCGTCGGGCACCGGCCCGTTCGAGTTCGTGCGCTGGGTCAAGGGCCAGTATGTCGAGGTCAAGGCGAACCCGAACTACTGGGGCGGCAAGCCGCACCTGTCGGAGATCCTCTTCAAGATCATCCCTGACCAGTCGACGCAGCTGCTGTCCCTCAAGACGGGCGCGATCAACATCCTGACGGACGTCGCGCCGAGCGAGATCCCGACGATCAAGGCCGCCAAGAACCTGACCCTGCTGGCGGAGCCGGGCCTCGACGACAACTATGTGTCGTTGCCGGTGCAGACCCCGCCGTTCAACAACCCGCTCGTCCGCCAGGCCGTGAACTACGCGGTCAACAAGCAGGCGATCGACCAGCACCTCTACGGCGGCTACGCCCAGGTGATGAACTCGCCGCTGCCGACCGTGGCCTTCTCCTACGACAAGAGCATCCCGGCGTATCCCTACAACTTGCAGAAGGCGAAGCAGCTGATGCAGCAGGCGGGGTACGGCAAGGGCTTCAACTTCACGATGGACGTCTACAACAACGCCCGCGGCTACAACCCGATCGGCGGGCCTGAGCTCGCGGTCGCCATCCAGAGCGACCTGAAGGCGATCGGCATCAACCTGACGCTCAACACGCTCGACCCCGCCACCTGGCTCGCGCAGGCGCGGTCCAACAGCTTCAACAAGATGTCGCTCGCGGGCTGGACCGGCGACAACGGGGACCCCGACGACATGATCTCGCCGCTGTTCAACGGCAACGCGTTCCTGACGGGCAACTTCTCGCACTACAGCAACCCGACGGTGAACCAGGACTTCGCGAAGGCCCTGCTCACGTCGAACTCGGCGCAGCGCGCGGCGTACTACGTCCAGATCCAGAAGCAGATCATGAAGGACGCGCCGGCGATCTTCCTCAACTACACCAACCTCATGCGCGCCGAGACGTCGAACGTGCACGGCTTCGTGCCCAACCCGACGTTCTTCTACGTGAACATGAACCAGGTCTGGCTCTCGAAGTAAAGGAACGCGAGAGGGGCGGCCCTGCCGCCCCTCTGCCGCGGAGGGGAGCGTGACCCATGCTCGCCTATGTCGTGCGCCGGCTGCTCTGGGCGATACCGGTGCTGCTCGGCGTGCTGATCGCCGTGTTCATCGGCCTGCACGTCGTACCCGGCAACGTCGCCCAGTCGATCGCAGGTGCCCACGCCACACCAGCTCAGATCAGGCTCCTGACGCACCAGCTTGGTCTCGACAAGCCACTCTGGGACCAGTTCTGGGTCTATTTCGTGCAGATTGTGCAAGGACATTTCGGCACGTCCCTGCAGTACCACAACGCGGTCGCCGAGGACATCGGCCAGGCCTTTCCGATCACCCTGCAGCTCACGATCGCCGCGTTCATCATCGCCGGCGTGGTCGGAGTCCTGGCGGGCGTCCTGGCTGCCGCCTTCCGCAACACATGGCTGGACAGCCTGATCATGGTCTTCGTGCTGGTCGGCATCTCGATGCCGATCTTCTGGACCGGCGTAATGCTGATCCTGGCCCTCGGCGTCGACTTCCCGATGTTCCCCTTCTCGAGCGTGATCACAGCCGGCACCGTCCTGCCGCACA
The DNA here is from genome assembly GCA_021793315.1 of Bacillota bacterium. GTDB lineage: Bacteria > Bacillota > Sulfobacillia > JAJZYS01 > JAJYTV01 > JAJZQO01. The sequence continues at coordinate 38,247 of JAJYSZ010000011.1, forward strand.
TCACCGGCCTGCCGCTGGTCGACGCTCTCCTGAGCGGCAACCTGGCCGCGGCGGGCGACGCGTTCAACCACCTCGTGCTGCCCGCGATCACCCTCGCCACCTATCCCCTCGCCTTTATCACCCGCATGACGCGCGGGGCGATGATCGAGGTGCTCTCGCAGGACTACCTGCGCACGGCGAGGGCCAAGGGGCTGCGCGAGCGCTCGGTCGTATGGAAGCACGCGCTGCGCAACGCCTCGCTGCCGATCGTCACCGTACTCGGTGTGCAGGTGGGAGCGCTGCTCTCGGGCGCCGTCCTGACCGAGACGATCTTCGCCATCCCGGGCATCGGCCGCCTGATGATCCAGGCGATCCTGTTCCGCGACTACCCGCTGGTCCAGGGCATCGTCATCCTCGCGGCCTGCATCTTTGTCCTCATCAACCTGCTCGTGGACCTCATCTACGCGCGCCTCGACCCCCGCATCCGCTACAGCTAGGAGGGACGTACCGTGGCTTTGCCCATTGCGGAGTTGCAGGGGGAGGAGTCCAAGGTGACGTCCCCCACCTCGGAAGGGCAGCGTGCCTGGCGCCACTTCCGGCGCAACGGCGGCGCCGTCATCGCGCTCGTGGCGCTCGGCATCGTCGTCCTGGCCGCGATCTTCGCGCCCTGGCTGGCGCACCAGAGCCCTTATGCGCAAAACCTGTCCCAGGCCTTGCAGGCGCCCTCCGGAGCCCATCTCCTCGGCACGGACGAATACGGCCGCGACGAGCTCGCGCGCGTGCTCTTCGGCGCGCGCACGGCGCTCGGGACAGGTCTCATCGTCGTTGCGATCTCGCTGACGATCGGGACGCTCTGGGGAATGCTCTCGGCCTTCTACGGCGGCATCTGGGACATGGTTCTGATGCGCGTCGCGGACGTCTTCATGGCGTTTCCGTTCCTGCTGCTCGCCCTGATGATCGTCGCGGCGCTCGGCCCCGGCCTCGTACAGGCCGAAATCGCCATCGCAATCACCTACATGCCCGTCTACGCCCGCCTGGTGCGCTCCGTAGGCCTCGGCCTCAAGAGCCTCGAGTTCGTCCAGGCGGCGAAGTCGGTGGGGGCGCGCGACGCCACCATCATCCGCCGGCACTTCCTGCCCAATCTCCTGCCCACCCTGCTCGTCCAGGCGACGCTGAACATCGGCACGGCGATCATCGACGTCGCAGGCCTCTCGTTCCTGGGCATGGGCGTACAGCCGCCGACGGCGGACTGGGGCGCCATGCTCTCGGACGGCCAGAACTTCATCCTGACCTCGCCCTGGCTCGTGCTCGCGCCCGGCATCGCCATCCTGATCGTGGTGCTGGCGGCGAACCTGGTGGGCGACGGGCTGCGCGACGCGCTGGACCCGCGCCAGAGGCACCAGGCCTAGGGACATCCCGACCAAAAGGAGCTGACCCATCTTGTCCGAAGTCCTGCAAGACTTCCGTGGGCGTACGGCGTTTGTCACCGGAGCGGCGCACGGCATTGGCCGCTCCGTGGCGGTGGAACTCGCGCGGCGTGGCGCGCGCATCATCGCGGCAGACGTGCTCGAGGGGGACCTCACCGACACGAAGACCGCCGTGCAGGCGGTCGGCGGCGAAGTCGTGGCGGTGGGGCTCGACGTCACCGACTCGACCCGCGTGACGCAGGCGATCGACGAGGCCGCCGCGGGCGGCCTCGATGTGCTCGTGAACGTGGCCGGCGGCGTCTTGGGACAGGTCGGGCGGCCGATCGAGGAGATCTCGGACGAGGACTTCCTCGCCATCGTGAAGGTCAACCTGCAGGGCGCCTTCCACACCACCCGCGCCGCGGCGCCGCACATGAAGGCGAAGGGTTACGGCCGGATTGTCAACATTTCCTCGGGCGCCGGCCGCTCGGTGAGCCTCACGGGCATCCAGGCCTACGCCGCGGCCAAGGCGGGGCAGATCGGCTTCACGCGGCAGATGGCCCACGAGCTCGGACCTTTCGGGATCACCGTCAACAATGTCGCGCCGGGCTTCGTGCGCTCGAACCCCACGACCGAACGTCAATGGCAGTCCTACGGGGAGGAAGGCCAGGCAAAGCTGCTGGCCGGAATTCCCATGCGCCGGCTCGGCCGTCCGGAGGATATCGCGAACGCCGTCTGCTTCTTCGCGTCGGAGGCGGCCGGGTGGATCACCGGGCAGACGCTGAGCGTGGACGGCGGAAAGTTCATGCAGTAGGGAGATGTTCAGCTTGCCGCGCGCAGCAGAAGCGCAGGAGTCGCTGGATGAACTTTGCCTTCAGGTGGATGCAGAGCGCCTGATGTCCTTCACCCGGGACGTGTCGCAGGAGGTGCGGCTCTCGGGCAGCGAGGAGGAGAAGCGGGCCTTTGGCTGGCTGGCCGAGCGGCTTGAGGAGATGGGCGCCGAGGTGCGCCTCTCGGAGCACCCGGGCTTCGTCAGCTGGCCAGGACCGGCGAGCCTCGAAGTGTCCGGACTCGGCAGCCTGCCCTGCATCACGCACGCCATGGCCAGGCCCACGACGGGCCTTGAGGGAGCCATCCTGGACCTCGGCGCGCTGGACCCGGAGGCGGTCGCGAGGACGGACGCCCAGGGCAGGATCGTGCTGCTCGACGGGGTGGCGAATCCCGCCCGCGTCCAGGCGGCGGAAGCTGCCGGGGCGGTGGGGGAGATCTTCGTCAGCGGCGAGCAGCGTCACGAGATGATCGTCTCGCCCGTCTGGGGCAGCCCCGGCGCCCAGGATCTCTCTCGCCTGCCGAGCACGCCGTCGGTGTCGATCGACCGCCAGACCGCCGAGGTGCTTCGCAGGCACCTTGCCTTGGGGCGGGCCAGGGCGACGATCCGCTCGGAGGTCTCGACCCGCTGGCGGCAGCTGCCGCTGCTGGAGGCGGACATCGCGGCCCCGGATGGCGAAGGGGACTTTGTCCTCTTCTCCGGCCACGTGGACTCCTGGCACCTCGGGGCGATGGACAACGGCAGCGCCAACGCCCTGATGCTCGAGATGGTCCGGCTGCTCGCGCCTTTGCGGGACTCCTTGCGGCGCGGGCTGCGTCTCTGCTTCTGGTCCGGGCACTCGCACGGCCGCTACGCAGGCTCGGCGCACTACGCCGACGAGCACATCTTCGAGCTGCGCGAGCGTTGCGTCGTGCACGTGAACGTCGACTCACCGGGCGGCCAGGGCGCCACCGACCTCAGCCACGCCATCACGAGCGCCGAGTTCCTGAACCTGGCGCGGGACAGCGCAGGCCCCGAGAGCGACGTGCCGTACGTCGGCACGCCGCCGCTCAGGGCGGGCGACGAGTCGTTCCTCGGCATGGGCGTGCCGGCCTTGTTCATGGAGGTGTCGGAGCAGCCGCCGGGCGGCGAGGGCGGGTCCGGCGTCTCGGCGGGCGGCGGGCTCGGCTGGTGGTGGCACACCCCCGAGGACACGATCGACAAGCTTGATCCCGCGTTCCTCGTGCGGGATGCCCGCATCTACCTCAGGGCGCTCTACCGCCTCCTGACGGAGCCGGTTCTGCCCATGCAGGCGGCGGCGGCGACCCTCGAGGTGCTGCAGGAGCTCGAGGCGCGAGAGCAGGCGTCGGGGGGCCGCCTCGACCTTGAGCTCCCGATCGGACTCGCAAGGCGACTGCACCGGCGCGCGCAGGCGGTCGACGGGGAGGCGGAGCGGCTGCGGCAGACGGAAGGCGATGTGCCACCGCTGCCCGTGCGCCGCGTCAACAGGCGCCTCATGGGCCTGACCCGGGCACTCGGGCAGGTGCGCTACGCGCGTCAGGGCCCGACGGCCCAGGACCCGGCGCTGGCCCAGGAGCTCCTGCCGGGCCTCGACCGGGCGGCGGAGCTCGGTGCTCTGGCCGACGGCGACCCCATGATCGGGCATCTCAAGGTGGACCTCGGGCGCGAGCGCAACCGGATCGCGCTCGCACTTATGGAGGCCCTTGGCGCTTTGCGCTGAAGGAGGACGCGAATTGCGGTATCTTGTGGTAGGAGCGGGCGCAATTGGTGGCACGGTAGGTGCCTATCTGGTTCGGGCGGGCGAGGACGTCGCCTTTGTCGACAGGGACCGCGCGCATGTCGAGGCAATGCAGCGCGACGGGCTGAAGATCCAGGGCTACGAGGAGACCTTCTCCCTGCCCGTCCAGGCGATGCAGATCGAGGACATGGCGAAGATCGCGACGCCTCCCGAGTTCGTGCTGCTCGCCGTGAAGGCGCAGCACACGCGCGAGGCCCTGCTTGCGGCCATGCCGGCTGTCGGTCCCAAGACCGCAGTGGTCTCGCTGCAGAACGGGCTCAACGAGCGGACGATCGCCGAAATCTGCGGCAGGGAACGCACCATCGGCTGCTTCGTCAACTTCTCCGCCGACTACCTCGGCCCGGGACTCATCCACTACGGCTCGAGCGGAGCGCTCTACGTCGGGGAACTCGACGGCCGCATGACGGACCGCCTCAAGGTCCTCGGGGAAGCTTTCGGGCACTTCGGCAAGGTCGAGCTGACCGGCAACATCTGGGGCTATCTCTGGGGCAAGCTCGGCTACGCCAACATGCTGTTCGCCTCGGCGCTCGCCGACGAGACGATGGGTGACGTGACGCGGCGCTATCCGGAACTGATGGTGGAGCTCGCCTGCGAGGTGTACGACGTCGCGGCGCGCGAGGGCGTGCGGCCCGAGGCGTTCGACACGATCACGCCTGAGCTCTACTGGCCGCGCGAGCAGCAGGACTGGAGCCTGATCGGCCCTGCCCTCGAGCGCATGGCGGTCTGGCAGCTCGCCAGCCAGAAGACCAAGAGCGGCATCTGGCGAGACCTCAAGGTCCGCCATCGGCCCACCGAGGTGCGCGAGCAGCCCGGGCGGGTGCTTGAGATCGGCAGACAGCATGGCCTCCCGATGCCCCTCACCACCCGCCTTGTGGCGATGATCGAGGAACTGGAGCGCGGCGAGCGCGAGATGTCCTGGCAGAACATCGACGAGCTCGACGCGATGCGCGCGGGGAACAAGGCGTCGGGGCCGGCGAAGTAATGAAGGAGGATGGGCCAGTGCGCGAGGCTCTGGAACGGTACTTTGCAACAGAGCGGCAGCGTCAGCTCGAGGAGCTCCTGACCTTCCTGCGCATCGAAAGCGTGAGCGCGCAGCGAACCCATGCGCAGGACATGGAGCAGGCCGCGGAGTTTGTCGCCGCCGACCTGAGGCGCAGCGGCCTCGACCGGGTCGAGATCCTGCGCGGCGAGGGACACCCTGTCGTCTGGGCGGAGCACATGCCGCACAAGGACGGTCCTACGGTCCTGATCTACGGGCACTACGACGTGCAGCCGCCGGAGCCGCTCGAGCTCTGGCACTCGTCGCCCTTCACGCCGGACCTGCGCGACGGGCGGATCTATGCCAGGGGTGTCAGCGACGACAAGGGGCCGCTCTTCATCGCGCTCAAGGCGATCGAGGCCCTGCGCGCGACGGCGGGCGAGCTGCCCGTGAACGTGCGCTTCCTGGTCGAGGGCGAGGAGGAGATCGGCAGCCTCCATCTCGGCTCCACGGTGGCGGCCGAGCGCGAGCGCCTCAGGGCGGACCTCGTGCTGAGTGCCGACGGCGCGATGTGGCGCCCGACGGAGCCGTCGCTGACCCTGGCCGGGAAGGGACTCTGCGGACTCGAGGTGCACCTCGAGACGGCGAACCAGGATCTGCACTCCGGCCGGCACGGCGGCGGCGTCCCGAACGCCCTGCACGCGCTCATCGAACTGCTGGCCGGCCTGCATGGCCCGGACGGGCGGGTGCAGGTCGAGGGGTTCTACGACAAGGTGCGGGAACTGACGCCGCAGGAGCGTGCGGAGATCACCTCCCTCGACTTCGACGAGGACGCCTACAGGCAGTCGCTCGGCATGGCGGAGCTCCACGGCGAGCAGGGCTACTCGACGCTCGAGCGCCAGTGGACCCGGCCGACGCTCGAGCTGAACGGCATGGGCGGCGGCTACCAGGGTGAGGGCGGCAAGACGGTGGTGCCGCGGGAGGCCATGGCCAAGCTGACCTGCCGCCTCGTGCCTGACCAGGAGCCGGAGGCGATCCTGGGACTGGTCAAGGCGGAGATCGAGCGGCGCTGCCCACCCTACGCGCGCGTCACGGTGCAGCGGGAAGGCGGCATGGCGCGCTGGTATCGCATGTCCCCCGACCACCCCGTGCTGGCGGTGGCCGGCGCGGTGCTGGAGGAGGTCATGGGCAAGCCCGCGGTGCGCGTGCGCATGGGCGGAACCGAGCCCTGCGCCGAGCTCTTCCAGCGCGAGCTCGGTATCCCGACGCTCTTCTACTCCTTCTCGACGTCAGATGAGCAGTACCACGCCCCGAACGAGTTCTTCCGGCTCGAGCGCTTCGACCAGGGCCTGATGGCCTGGGCCCTTCTGCTTGCGCGCCTGCCCGGTGGCATGCGCTGATCGGATCATGGCAGGGAGGTAGATGTTGATGGCGGGTCTGGATACGGTGGCAGGGCGCAAGCTGCGCGGGTATCTCGAGGTTCCGGGTACCGAGGTGCGGATCCCATACACCGACGTGCGCGGCGTAAAGGACGGGCCGACGCTTCTGCTCTCGGGGGGTGTGCACGGAGGCGAGTACCCGGGTATCGCCGCGGCCATCGAGGTGGCGTCACGCCTCGATCCGCAGGAACTCCACGGCAGGGTGATGGTCCTGCACCTGACAAACCCGCCTGCCTTCTGGGGCAAGAGCCAGTACTGGAACCCGCTCGACGGCAAGAACCTCAACCGCTGCTTCCCCGGCGACCCCGAGGGCAGCGCGTCGGAGCGCATGGCCGCGCGGGTGATCCAGGAACTCAGGCAGGCGAACTACTGGGTCGACATGCACGGCGGCGACATCCACGAGGAGCTTGTCCCGTTCACCATCTTCTCGGACCACGCCTCGGACGAGGTGCGCAAGACGTCCGAGGCCATGGCCAGGGCGTACGGCATCCCGCGCCTGATCCGCTCCGGGAGCGTCGCCGGCGGGAGCTACGCCGCGGCGGCAGAGCTGGGCGTGCCGGCGATCCTGCCCGAGTCCGGGCAGGTGGGCCAGCTTGACCCGGTGTCGCAGGCCATCCATGTGCAGGGCGTGTTCGACGTGCTGCACCTCCTGGGCTTCCTCGAAGGCGACCCGACGCCGCACACCGCGCCGCAGGTCTACACGCGGTTCGTCTGGAGCCGCGCGTCGCAACAGGGCTTCTGGCGGCCAAGGGTGCATCCGGGTGACCGCATCGCCCTCGGCGCCCTCGCCGGCATCCTGCACGACGTCTATGGCGAGACGCTCGAGGAGGTGCGGTCGCCGGAGGCGGGCGAGGTGCTCTTCACCGCGAGTTCGTTCGCAATCGGCGCGGACGACCCGCTGTTCGCGGTCGCGGCGCCCTGATGTCGTGAGCCTGATGGGCGAGGGGGAAGAGGTATGATCCAGACTGTCGTGGATCAGATCCGCACAGAGCTGCGCCGGCGCGTGCTGATGGGCAGCTGGAGCCTCGGCGAGCGGTTGTACGAGGAAGAGATCGCGCAGGATCTCGGCGTCAGCCGCAGCGCGGTGCGCGAGGCCGTGCGCCTTGTGGAGCAGGAGGGGCTCCTGGTGCGCGCCGCGCATCGCGGCCTCTTCGTCGCGAGCCCATCGGGCAGGGACACCATAGAGGTGGCGCAACTGAGGGCCGTGCTGGAGGCCAGCGCCGTGCGTTTCGGCACGGCGCCCGGCCCCGGCACGCTGCAGGAGCTCGAGCGCATCTGCCAGCGCCTGGATCGCATCCGCGACTCGGACCACCTGGAGGCGGTCAACCTGGATCGCGCCTTTCACGGCCTGATCGCGGCGCAGGCGCAGAATGCGCTCCTGCTGCGCAAGTATCACGAACTGGACGGACATATCGCGATTTTCTTCCACTGGGTGACGGCGCACGTCCCCGGACGCCTCGACGACATTGGCGAGCGCCACCGCCGGCTTCTCCTCGACTACGGCCAGAACGACCCCGAACTTTTCGCCCGGTCCGTGATGCAGCACTACGAGGAGGCAGCCGCAGAACTGGTGCGCCACCTACCCGATGCCGGGTAGGTGGCGCACCCCTTCGGTCGACCTTTTGGTCTGTCAGTCTTCCCAGGGTCCCTCGATCGCGGCTCGCGTCTCGGCGACACCCTCCGCCCAGATCGCGAGCATCTCTTCGTCCGGGCGCTGGTAGCGGCCGCCGTAGTTGCCGTCGACCAGGTAGGCCCGCACTTCGCGCGGCGTGAGGACCCCGCGGCGGGCGGCGTCGGTCATCGGCTTCTCGGTGTCGGGCATCTGGACGTTCGCAAGGCGGGTCCAGGGGAAGTTCTCCATCCAGGAAGCGTGCGAATAGTTCGGGTCGAACGACGTCACCTTGGCGATCGTCTTGGGGGCGTTCCACCAGTTGTGGAAGCGCACGCGCGAGTCCGGGTGGTCCGCGACCCACTCGCCGGCGAGGGCGCCGGCGGGCTGGTTGCCGCCGTGCCCGTTGACGAGCAGGATGCGGCGGAAGCCGGAGGCGTGCAGGCTGTCCAGGAGGTCGCGCACGACCTGCACGTAGGTGGCGACGCGCAGGCTGAGGCTGCCGGGGAACTCCCGGAAGTACGGCGTGACGCCGTAGGCCTGGGCCGGGAAGACGGGCACGCCGAGTGGCTCCGCGGCCTCGACGGCCACGCGCTCCGCGAGGATGGCGTCGACGCCCAGGCTCAGATAGCCGTGCTGCTCGACCGAGCCGAGCGGCAGCACTGCGCGGTCGTCATGACGAAGGTATTCCTCGACCTGCATCCAGTTCATGTCGACGATGCGCACAGGTACTCCTCCTAAACGGGCGGTTGGTTCGATCCGGGCGTGGGCGGGCGTCTGCGGGCAAGGGCGTCCTCGAGCCAGGAGAGGTCTTCCCCTGCGACGATCTGGGCCTTCTGCACCTCGTTTGCCTGCAGCACCGCGGGCAGCTTTGCGAGGATGGCTTCCGCATCGGAGCGCGGTATCAGCACGATGCCGTCCTCGTCGGCGAGCAGGAGGTCCCCTGGCGTGACGGTCACGCCGAGAAGCTCGGCGGGCTCGTCCAGCGCGACGAAGTCCTCCCGCCGGGGCTTGCGTGGCATGGTGCCGCGCGCGAAGACCGGCAGGGCCAGCAGGCCGGAGTCCCGGGCGTAGCCGTCGACGAGGAAGCCCGCCGCACCGCGCACGGCCGCCCGCAGGCTCAGGAGTTCTCCGACGAGGGCCGTCTCGCTGCCGCCGCCCACCGCGACCAGCACGTCGCCTGGCCTGGCCTGCACGGCCAGGGCCTGCAGCCCGAGGTTGTCCCCGGGACTGAGCTGGACGGTGCGCGCGAAGCCGCAGAGCCTCGTGCCGCCGATGGCCTTGAGGCCAGGCGGGAGCGGCACGCCGCCGGCGTCGGCGACGTCCGTGGAGGCGATGGCCGAGAAGGCCTGCCGCAGGCTCTCTGCGGCCGAATCAGGTACGTGGTCCAAGGGTTCGCCTCCTTGCCTCACTTTACGTATTTCGAAACTTCGACAAAACTCCTGCGTCGCCAGGCGCTATTTCTTGCGTCGTCCGCCTGCTACAGTGATTCGGGGGAAGCGCAACCGAGGAGGGCTCTATTAGTCATGCCACAGCCTGAAGAGCTTCAACGCTACGCCGACATCATCGTCCGCGTGGGAGCGAACGTCCAGCCCGGCCAGGCCGTCACCCTGACGGCACCGATCGACACCGCCCCCTTCGCCCGCCTTCTGGTGGAGCGCCTCTACGCGGCCGGCGCGGGCATCGTGCGCTTGCGCTGGCAAGACCCGCACTGCCAGCGCCTGACCTTCGAGAAGGCGGCCGAGTCCGAGCTTGGACGCGTGCCGAACTGGGAGCTGGCGCGCCAGCTTGAGGAGATCGACGACAACTCGGTTCGGATCTATATCGACGCCGAGGACCCGGACCTCCTGCAGGGTGTCGACGAGGGACGCATCGCCCTGGCGCACAAGGCGAGGGGCAAGGCGTTCAAGGCGGCCGATGACCGCATCATGGCCGATGAGGTGACCTGGGTCGTCTGCGCCAGCCCGTCCGCCGCCTGGGCGCGCAAGATGTTCCCCGAGATCGCGGATGAGGATGCGGCCGTCGAGGCGCTCTGGCAGACGCTCCTGCGCGTGATGCGCACCAAGGGCGACGACGCGGTCGCCGTCTGGAACGAGCACTTCGACGACCTCGAGCGGCGGGCCGATTTCCTCAACAGCCGCCACTTCCGTCGCCTGCACTACCGTGCCCCCGGCACGGACCTGCACCTCGAGCTCCCGCCGCTCCACTACTGGAGCGCCGCGCGTACGCGCAACGCCCGCGGCGCGGCGTTCGCCGCCAACCTGCCGACGGAGGAGGTCTACACCCTGCCGGCCCGCGGCGGCGCGGAGGGCACCGTACGGGCGACGATGCCGCTCGTCTACCACGGCGTCGTGATCGAGGGGATCGAGCTGACGTTCCAGGGTGGGCGCGTCGTCGACTTCAAGGCCCAGACGGGCTACGAGACGCTGAAGCAGCTCATCGACACCGACGAGGGCTCGCACTACCTCGGCGAGGTGGCGCTGGTCCCGGTGACGTCGCCGATCGCGCAGGAGGGGCGGCTCTTCTACAGCACGCTCTTCGATGAGAACGCCTCCTGCCACCTCGCCATCGGCCACGCCTACCCGACCTGTCTCGTGGGCGGCCGGGAGATGTCAGAAGAGGAGCTCGCCCAGGCGGGACTCAACGACAGCATCACCCACGTCGACTTCATGATCGGGTCAAGCGCGCTGGACATCGACGGCGAGACGGATTCCGGCGAGCTGGTGCCGGTGATGCGCAAAGGTCTCTGGGCCTACTAAGGACCAGGCAGCCAAGGAGGGGCGAGGCAATGGTGCCTCGCCCCTCCTGCGCGCACACGAGCCCGTGGCCGGGTGCTGGAGGCTGATGGCCAGGTGGATGGCTACCTGCTACGCTGACGGCGAGGAGACATTCGATGCCAAACCAATATCGCAAGGGGACGGCGGCGATCACCCTCCGCATCCCCGAAACCATGAAGGACAAGATCAAGCGGGAAGCCGAAGCCGAGGAGACCTCGGGCAACCGGTTCATCTCGCGCGCCGTAGACCGGTCGCTGGCGGCCAGGCGACTGCAGGCGCGCGTTCTGAACCCCCTGCGACACAGTCCGCGCCGCAGACCTCGCGGTCCTGACGCCCTCCACTCTGGCCTTCGCCACCTGCCAGCGCGTTTTTGCAGCACAGGTTCGCCGCACAGGTCCTCGCACATGGGAGCTTCTATGATGGCGGAGGATTTTCTTCGCTTCGTCGATGTAGGGAGATCGCTTGCGGCAGATCCGTACCGCCGCAGCCATCGCCGGCGCCCTCGCGGCGAGCGGTCTTCGCCCCGTCCTCGTCGGCGGTTCGGCTGTGGAGTTCCATATGGCACGTCCGGGATGGCGGGCGTCGCTCTGCTCTACGTGGCGTCCGCACCCTAGGCGCCGCCAGGGTGCCAGCGGAAGGAGCGGCTTCCGCTGGTCGTGGAGAGACAGAGCGGGGCGGTGCCAGCGTTCCTTTCGTCTGCGGGCCTTGACGCTTGTCGGCTGCGTATGATGGAATCGATCTCTGCCATGTGCTCATTCGCGCGCGGTTGAACCATGCAAGGAAGTGGTGGCATGCGCCTTGGCAACATCCTCGCAGCCGTCGCTCTGCTGCTCGCCGCCGGCGGACTGGCTGGCGTCGCCAGCCGACAGGCGCTGCCGGCAAGCGTGCCGAACATGGGCGTGGCCATCGTCGTACCTGTGCCGCCGCCACCCGGGGCCCGCCGAAGCCCGAAAGCGTTTGGGCCGCTCGAGACGGTAGGATCGTCCTTCCTGCACGAGACGGTCGGCACGTACACGGCGCCCATGACCGACGTAGGGCTCTACGCCTACTACGCAAAGCGCCTCGACCGCCTTGGCTACAAGACGTCCAGCTCCGGCTACAGCTGCACCGGGGCGGGTCGGTGCGAGTCGTTCTGGATGTTCGCGAAGGACGTCCACCAAGACGACAGCGTGGTCCTGTCCGTGCGCCCGGAGGGTAAGGGGAGCCTCTTCTCGGTCGCGCGTGAGCTCGTCGTCCTGCCTCCGCGCCCAGAGGCCAGCTTGGTTCCCGCCGATGTGCAGCGGGTCGTGCTCAAGGTGCAGGTGGACGACGGACCTGCATGGGCAACGCGGACGGTGACCGAGGTGTCCGCGATCCGACGCCTCCGCGAGATCGTGAACGGCTTGACGTTCGCTGATCTTGGCAGCCACGGCCCGTGCTGGCCGAACACCAGGACAGCGACCGTGACGCTCATGACGCCCTATGCCGACTACGCCTTCCGGGAACGACCATGCGGCGTCGTCATGGGTCCGGGCGGTGTCACCCTGGGGGATGGGAGCGCGGCGCTCTGGCGGGCGGTCACGCAGCTGGCGGGCGTTTCAGCGCAGAACTAGGTCGAGGGCTGGCCGGAAAGCGCCAGGGCAGACGAAGGCCCGGGCCGATCGCCTGCCGGCGGTCGGACCCGGGTCTCGGCGTTTCAGTCGGCCTTCTTGGCGGAGGCCGAGACGCTGAGGCGAATCCACATGCCGGCCGGTTCGTGGCCAGGGACCGCGCAGACGATGTAGTAGCTGCCGGCGCGCGAGGCACGGAAGGAGAAGTGCGCCCGCTTGCCCTTGCCGACGCCCGCCGTGGCATCCTTCATGCCAGCGCCGGGGAAGGCCGGCGTGACGCTCGTCTGGCTCTTGGTCACGACGGCGCTGTGCGGGATCGCCCCATGGTTGAGGAAGAGGACGGTCACTTCCCAGCCGCGCGGTACCGTGACCTCGCCCTTGCCCTTGGCGAGGCCGTTGAAGTTGAAGCCGCTGTTGGCACCCGTGGCCTGGGCCTCGATAAACAGCGTCACCGTCTTCTTGGCCGGATTCTGAGCCTTGACGATCGGGGGCGTCGCGCGGACGCCTGCGGCGGACGAGGCGGCGGCCGGACCGAGGAAACTGCCGAAGAGGAGCAGGGATCCCGCCAGGAGGGCGGGGAGGCGTGAGCGCAGCATGTCGGTTCCCCCTTTTTCCGCAAGTTACCACAGGCCAGGGAAAGGTCAAGGTGACGTGACCGCCCCTTTTCCATGACCTGAGGCGCGGCGCCTTTTGGCGACTAGCGGGGCTGCCAGGGCGAGCGAGAACCCGAGCAGCAGGTAGACGGGCCGCAGCCCGAACCGGCCCATGGCCCAGCCCTCGAGCGGGAAGAGCACGATCATGCCCAAGCTGAAGAGCGCTTCCGGTGCCGAGGCGATCGTTGCGCGCAGGGCGTCCGGCACCGTAAGGTTGAGCTCAGTCGCATAGAGCACATCCACGCCGCCCTCGACGGCGTCCGACGCGGCGAACGCGAGCGGTGCCAGAAGGCCCTGCGCCGAGCCGACGGCCGCGATCAGGACGCCGAGCCCGAGCGCGCCCTTGCGGATCAGGTCTCTGGCGTGCCGCGGGTCCAGGCGGTGGGAGAAGGCGCTGGCGCCGGCCGCCAGCAGCGAACTCAGGCCGATCACCGCGGTCGCGAGGAGAACCGTTTCGCCCTTCAGGGTCAGGGTGGACTGCCCGTACAGATGGTTGCTCGTTGCGACGATGCCAAGCAGGGCGCCGAAGAGCACAAGGGAGAGCAGGCCGGGGATGGACAGGACAGCCTGCAAGGCCGCGCGGAGGCTGGGTGGCTTCGTCGCCGGGGCGCCGGCGGCGAGGATCCTGGCATCGTCGGCCTTGGGCAGCACGCAAACCGGAACGATCGCCAGCAGGGTCAGCAGGGCCTGGCCGAAGTAGGCGTACCGCCAGCCGAACGCGAGAGCGAGCCAGCCGCCCAGGGGAGCGGCGAGGGCGCCGCTGAGGAGGGAGATGGCGTCCATCCGGCCGTAGAGTCGCGCGAAGGCCCGGCTGCCTTCCGGCAGGCGGCGGCTGAGGTCGTGCAGGAGGGCCTGGTCGGCGCCGCCGATGAAGCACCAGCCGAGGGCGCTGAACCCGAGCGCCAAGGTACCGGGCACAACGCCGTGCGGTGCGAGCAGATATTCGAGTGGCGGGCCGAGGACACCGATCACGAGCCCTGCGAGCAGGGAGCGGCGGCGGCCGTCGCGGTCGGCGAAGATGCCGGTGGGGATGCCCGCGGCGAACGAGACCAGATGGAACGCCGCCTCGGCAATGCCGACCTGCCAGAGGGACCAGCCGACGTGCAGCAGGTAGAGGATCCAGAGCGCTCCGGTGAGGCGCAGCCAGCGCAGAGCCACAAAGGCGTAGAACGCCTGCAGGATCTTGGGTATCGACAAGCGGGCGACCTCCTCAAAGAACAAGGACCGGGCTGTGCCCGGTCCGAGGAAGGTCGCGCGGGGGCTACCCTTGCATCGGTGCGGGCACAAGCGTGAGAGGGCATACCTCTCCCGTAGAGCCCGCAAAGCTGAAGCCGACGTGCCGGCAGACCGCGATGCCGTGCAGGAACGTCACGGGCCGACACCTCCAGAGGAAAGATCCGACCAGGCTACTATCGTACGGCCCCGTCGGGTCCTGCGCAACAGAAGACCCCGACGTCGACGGACGTCGGGGTCTTCCTGTGGAACGCGCGATCAGCGGGCGATGCTCGTCTCCGCACGCAGCTTCTGGCCGAGGAAGGCGATGTAGAGACCGCCGGCGACGATCACGCCGATGATCCAGGCGATGTCCGCGCCACCCATGGCGTTCGAGATCGGACCGACGTAGATCGTCGTGTCCATGAACGGGATCTCGACGAGACAGCCGATCAGGTAGGCGGCGATCGCCAGCCAGCGGACGCTGCCGTAGCTGCTGGTGGGGGAGAAGAAGGCGGTGTGGTCGTACTGGCCGTGGCGGACGAGGTAGAAGTCCGCCAGGTTGATGGCCGTCCACGGCACGAGGAAGTACGAGAGGAACAGGATGAAGTTCGAGTAGTTCGTCAGGAAGTTGCCCTGGCCGAGGATGGCGAAGAGGGTGCCGATGATCGCGACGCCGACGATGAAGCCGACGCGGGAGCCCATCGACGCCTTGAGCCGCATGACGGCGCCGAGCGTCGTCAGGGAGGACATGAAGCCGCCGTAGAGGTTCAGGACGTTGACGGCCAGGATGCCGAGCACGATCAGAACCAGCATCACGCCGCCCAAGCCCCCCGCGAGGTGGGCCACCGTGGCGACGGCGTTGTCCATCTGCTTCGGCATCGCGGCGGCCAAAAGGGCGCCGAGCGCCATCATCCAGACCGACGCCACGACGCTGCCTGCGTAGGTATACCAGAAGGTCGCGGAGAGGTTCGTGGACTGCGGCAGGTAGCGGCTGTAGTC
This sequence comes from Bacillota bacterium, assembly GCA_021793315.1. Taxonomy (GTDB): domain Bacteria; phylum Bacillota; class Sulfobacillia; order JAJZYS01; family JAJYTV01; genus JAJZQO01. The sequence continues at coordinate 53,519 of JAJYSZ010000011.1, forward strand.
CGCGACGTACGGTGCGTAGGTGATCTGCCAGGTCGCCGCGACGGAGATCATCAGCAGGAACGGACCCCAGCTGAAGCCCTTGGTCGCGAAGACGGCCGCGGGGATGATGCCGCGCGCGAAGATCGTGATCGTGATGAGCAGGAACGCGATGCCCGCCAGGTAGGCGACGATGCGCTCGTAGGTGTGGATGAGGTCGTAGCCCCAGATCGCGAGCAGCATCGCGACGATGCTGAGGATGATTACGCCGGCGTTGATCGGGAGACCCGGCATGGCTGCCTGCAGGGCCTGGGCGCCGAGCACGTCGCTGGTGGCGAAGAAGCCGACGTACATGATGACGACGAGAATCAGCGGCAGGATGGCGCCGAAGAAGCCGAACTGCGCTCGCGACTGGATCATCTGCGGGATGCCGATGACCGGCCCCTGCGCGCTGTGGAACGCCATGAAGAGACCGCCGAGCACGTTGCCGATGATGATGGCGATCAGGGCCCAGATGAAGGGCACGCCGAACACCAGCGCCAGGGCGCCGGTGACGACGGTGGTCATCTGCATGTTCGAAGACCACCAGATGTTGAAAAGGCTCGAGGGCTTGCCGTGACGTTCTTCGGGCGGGATGTAGTCGATGCTGTGCTGCTCTACGGCGAAGGGCTTGGGCTGGGCGCTCACTTGATAACCTCCTTGCGCGGCTGGGACTTCGGTCCGATCAGCGGGGTCTGGATGGGGATCTCCTGGAGCTTTTGCTCGGAGAGCTCGTAGCCGGCGTCGGCGTGGC